>DAHXNQ010000097.1 GCA_027365315.1 Rhabdochlamydiaceae bacterium
GTCGCGAGCGCTCCGTAGTCGCGCCGGGTAGTGCTGTGCACACCCGGACGACAAGGATGGATTCATCACAGTCGAAGACGGTCCACTCTCACAGCATAAGTTTGCTCGAACGAATGAAACTTTCTTCTTAGTCTGATAACAATTCTTATCAGCGGGCGTGGGGGCGCTGCCAGTAGGGATGCGAGGGATCGTTTTCCCAGGAGAGAGTCGCCTCGTTGAAGAGCTTGGCAGGATCGAGATTCTCGCCATAACGCGCCTGCAAATACTCCATCGGCATGTTGGGGAGGGGCACTTCGATGGCATCAAAGGGGCTGCGTCTCACTGGAAAGAGATGCTCGTATGGTGTGGCCACCGTAAAGCGCTTTTCGCGTATCTTCCACCCCTCTGTCATGAAGCAGTTATCGCCATTGGAGAGGATGCTCGAGACGGTGCGTTCCTCTGGATTGATGCGAAAGTGGTAGATGTCGACAAGAGTTCCCGTCTCTTTGATGTAGACCTTCAGGTAGCTGCCGGGCTTGGTTCGCCCCGACCAGTCCTGCACCAGATACTTGCTGGGATCGAGCGCTCTCAGCGCATGGCGCGCATTGTCAAAGTCGGGCTCTAAGATCGCCAGATCGACATCCCAATCCCAAGGAATCACGCCACCATACCGGTAGGCACCAAGACAGGTGCCACAATCGACCCAGCAGGGAATGCCATTCTCTTCTAGCAGGCGGATGACAGCAGATAGAGCCAGCTTTTCGGGCGTAAGATGCTGCTCATCTCCTAAGCGTCGTTTATAGCCCTGCGGTTCCCACGGCTCCCCCTGCTCTAGATTTTTGACCGGTATGCCTAGCATGCGGTAGTAGTCCATGTTGGAGCTGACATAGAAGCTCCGCTCGGATGCAACAATCGCTCTATGCCGCTCGCGCACCTGGGGTGAAAAAAAGGAGAATAGCTTCATGAGCCCACCCACCTGCACGCTGGCCGGCATAGCAACAACAGCGGCAGCTGTCTTCAGCCAGAAATTCTCATCGTTGTAGTCAAAGGTCTGCGATAGTTTGTAGTAGACCTCGTGCGGTGCATTCCTCTCCTGCAAAGTGAGGGTACTGCGGCGTGCTGTTCTGCCAGCGATGAGATAATGGACCGGCATCAGTAGTTCGTTAGAAATTTTTTCCAAGCCTACAGCGTCGGCCGCTTGAGTAGTGAAAAAAATATCACTGGAAAGTAGCTGATAGGCGCAGACAACAGGCATACCAGCGCGCATCACCCAGCTAGCAAAGCGGTCCCAAATTGTGAACAGATTCATGACGGCACCACTTTTTTTGTTATTGTATAGACTCTCGAGACGTTCGCGACCCAGAATTCTGGACCAGAAGTTCTCGATATATCCCGCAATTGCTTTTCACTCAAGCCGCAGATCGACTATAATCTAGCCCATCTACGGAGATGCAGTTGGTCAGTTTGGTGCAATATCTAAAGGCGTTCAACCATTCCCTCACTATGGGGGTGGTTTTTCCCAGTATTCTTTTTCTAGGCCTCTACCTTTCGATACGCCTCAATCTGGTGCAGCTCAGGATGCTACCAGTCGCCTTCCGGCAACTCCTCAAAAAACAGGAAAACGCAGAAGGCAACATCTCCCATTACGAGGCGATCGCTTCGGTCCTGGCCGGCAATTTTGGCACCGGAAATATTTCTGGGATGGCGGTGGCACTCTCCACTGGTGGGCCAGGAGCCCTTGTCTGGATGTGGATCATGGCCTTTTTAGGCTCAGCTATTCAGTATGCTAGCTGCATTCTGGGGGTGCAATACCGCACTAAGAACTCAAAACAAGAGTATGTAGGCGGTCCGATGTACTACCTCTCCTCCGGACTCGGGTGGAACAAGTTAGCTGCGGCCTTTGCCCTCTTCACCATCTTTGCCGCTTTCACTGTAGGCAACTTCGCCCAGGTCAATTCGATTGCTCTGCCTCTCGCTAAAATCGGCATCCACCCCCTCTTGTCGGGTGTAGCTGTGGCTCTTTTGACAGCAGCGGTGATTCTGGGAGGCATCTCTCGATTTGCCAAGGTGGCCTCCTCCATCGTGCCGATCATGGCTCTCTTCTATTTTGCCTCCGCTCTCTACATCTTGGCACAGCATATCAGCGAGCTCCCCCGCCTCTTTGCCATGATGTTTCGATCTGCCTTCGACCTCTCCGCCGGCGTAGGAGGGGTGCTGGGATATGGTATGCTCCGCGCCATCTCTACCGGATTTGATCGCGGCCTCTTTGCCACCGATGCAGGCACCGGCATTGTCCCCATCATGCAGGCGGGAGCGCGGTCGGAACATCCCGTGATGGATGGTGTGGTCACACTGGTAGCCCCTATCTGCGTCATGGTGGTCTGCACCACCACCGCTCTAGTGCTACTGGCCACAGGAGTCTGGAGAGAGACAGGACTTGAAAGCACCCTCATGGTGACAGAAGCCTTCACGCAGGGGATGGGAGGAGGATTTGGATACACCGTCGTGATTCTCTCGCTGGTGCTCTTCTCCTACACCACCATTCTCGCCTGGGGATGCTGCGGCGAGAAGGCGTGCGGCTATCTCTTTGGCACCCATAATGTAGGCCGCTTTCAACTGCTCTACATCCTTCTGATACCGCTAGGAGCGCTGCTGCGAGTCGACCTGACATGGGTGCTGGCCGATCTCTGCATCTCGCTGATGCTGATCACCAATTTGGCAGCTGTAGCGCGACTATCCCCTCTTGTCATCGGCGAAAGCCGCGCCTACTTCGCTACCCACCGCGTCTAGGACTGGGGAATAGCGGCAAGAGCGCGCACTGGCGCCTCGCTAGCGCCTATCCATGGCGGAGGGAAGGCGAGCAACCAGCTGCCGGTGGGAGGCAGTTTGGCAAGATTGGCCAGATTCTCTAGAATCACTCCACCAGCGCCCAGCAGCAGAAAGTGAACCGGAAAGCCGCTTCCCGGTCTATCGGGAGAGAGAGTATCCACTCCTACACCAGCTACACCTCGCTCCAGCAGCAGCCTTGCCGCACTCTCATCAATCGATGGAAAGCGCATGGCACCATCGGGACCGAGATTGCGGTAACGCTCCGGTGTAGACCAGCGCTCTGCCCAGCCCAACTCAAAGAGAGCAAAACTCCCCTTTTCAATCTTGCCATGCTGCTGTTCCCAGACCAGAATCTCCCCATCTGTGACAGAAAAATTTTCACCAGACTGACTGCCTAGATGCAGCACAGCAGCTGGACCAAAGAAAGATTCCAATGGCAATTCACCCACTGAAGGGGCCTCCGGGTAGAAGTGGAGCGGAGAATCGAGATGTGTACCCACCCCGGCGTGGCTCCTGACCTGATGGACAAGACAGCCGGCACTATGCTCCATTTTTACCTGCAGCTCAAAGCCGCAGGAGCCGTTCCAGGTAGGAGCCTTAGAGGTGAGGGGGTGGCAAAGATCGATCAGCTGGTAGCCAAAGTGAGCAGCCATAGGTTATGCTATACTCTCGTTACGGAGGACCATCATGATTCTATTCATCCTGCTGGCTATGTTGCTCTTCTTTTTTTATAAAGAGTCGGAAAAAGGGAAGATGGTCTACAACGACCCTACGGTAAGGATCTCGATCCGCGGCGCGCAGCTGCGCTGCCTCCACTGCTCTGCGCTTGATTTTGAAAGACGCGAAGTGATCTCTGGATTATCAGTAAAAAATATTTTTAAGTGGCAGCTTCCAATTCAATCGACCCGTAGCTACTCTTGCTGCCGATGCGGGTTTGTACAGCAGTTCCTGAATCCGCAGGAGGTGGTGCACACCATCACTGTGGAAAGAGAATTCAACACCTAAGGAGGTCTCATGGATCAGGTAACAGAACGTAGTGGTATCACCTCGCGGGTCATTCCGCTAGTGCGGGCATGGTCCCCCTATTTGCAAGTGGTGGGAGGCGCTCTGCTGCTCGCTAGCTTGGCGCAGTTTCGCGTTCACCTGCCCTTCACCCCGGTGCCGGTGACTCTGCAGACCTTCACCATCTTCCTCATGGGTCTCATGTTGGGTCCAAAAAAGGCGCCGGCAGCTGTGCTGCTCTATCTGGTGGGCGCTTCAGCTGGTCTGCCTATTTTGGCAGGAGGCAGCATCAATCTTTTCTGGTTCATGGGACCTGGTGCAGGCTATCTGGTTGGGTTTGTACTGGCTGCTGCGGCCATGGGCTATCTCTCTTCGCGCGAACTCAAAACTAGCTTCTTCAAATGCTGCCTGATTGCAGCGCTGGGCGAACTGATCATCCTCAGCTGCGGCTTTGCCGGCATGACCAGGCTATTTGGTGCTCAGCAGGCTCTCTTAGCCGGGGTGATCCCGTTCCTGTTGCCTGCACTCTACAAGATCATCGCAGCGGCAAGCATAGCCTCGGGTACCTCTCGCCTTAGGTCCAGATGAGAAGTCAAAACGAGCCGGCGCATTTGGATAAGAATGGGCCGGCCTTTTTTTAATTATGGGGGCCAATATCGGGGCGGATGACGCGACCGATGAGGTCATAACCGGCAATGTCGGTGATCTCTACTTGGTACCACTCACCAAACGCCTTCACATGACGACCATCGTTGATGATGATCTGGCCATCGATGTCGGGGCTCTGCCCCGCATGGCGCGCACGCATCAGAAGATTGGAGTCGGGGTGGTATCCCTCTACAATCGCAGTCAGCTTTTTGCGCAGAAAGCGACGACTACTCTTCACCACTACCTCCGCCTGAACAGCTGCTAGCTCTTGCTGCCTACGCAGCTTCTCCTCTTGGGGAAGATGGCCGGGTAGCGAAGCGGCGTGAGAACCAGGTTCGTTGGAGTAGGCAAAAATGCCCACATGGTCGACCGGATGCTCTCTGACAAACTGCTTCAGCTCTTCGAACTGTTCTAGAGTCTCTCCGGGGAAGCCGACAATTAGGCTGGTGCGGATGGAGATCGAGGGGATCTCCTTGCGCAGTCTAGCGATCGATTCGACAATCTGCTGGCGCGAAGTGGCTCTGTGCATCGACTTGAGTACCACATCATTGCAGTGCTGAATGGGCATGTCGAGATAGGGGCAGATGCGCGGATCGCTCTTCATCAGATCAATTAGCTCGGGCGTAATCTCGTCGGGGTAGAGGTAGAGTAGACGCAGCCAGAAGGCCCCCTCTTCTTGCAACAGCTCCTTCAAAAGCAGCAGAAGACCATCCGATCTTTTGTGGCCCAGATCCTTTCCCCAATCTCCCAGATCCTGAGCGATCAGGATGATCTCTTTGGCTCCCTGTTTGCGCAGCAGGCGAAACTCGCGCACCACACGCTCGATCGGCTTGCTCTTGAGAGGACCCTTAATCTGCGGAATGATGCAGTAGGCGCACCGTTTGCGGCACCCTTCGGCAATCTTGAGGAAGGCGTAATGGGGAGGGGTCGAGACCTGGCGGGGTACCTCTCCCACTTCGAGATAGCTGCGCGCTGTGGTGATCTGCTCGCCTGGCTTGTCAGCCTCGACAGCTTTGAGGATCCCCTCCACATCTCCCGAACCCAGCAGATAGTCCACCTCGGGGTGGCGCTCACGGATGATGCTGCTGTGGTTCTGCACCATGCAGCCTGTCACAATCACCTTCGCCCCAGATTTTCGCAGGCGCAGCGCATCGGCGATGTGGGAGAGCGCCTCTTCGCGCGACGCCTCAAGAAAAGCGCAGGTGTTGATCAGGATGAAGTCGGCGTTAGAGAGCTCGGCAGCCGGCTCGTAGCCCGCCTTCAAAAGAATCCCCAGCATCACTTCGGTATCCACCAGGTTGCGCGGACAGCCTAGGCTGATCGAAAAAACCTTGTTGCCCTTCAGGTCGAAGCGGGGCGCTTCACGGCAAGGTCCGTTGGTCGGTTTTTCCACCTGTTTTTCCCGTTCACTCCCAGGCTCGGCAGAGTCTCGATAGATGTTTAGCATGGCATCGGCTCATCAATAACAGATAGCCGTCCAGTTTAAAGCAGTAGAACTTTTGTCGCATCCACCAAGCGACAGAGCGAGAGCTTTTTTGTTAAAAATTTTTTAAATAGATCAGCCTCCGCTCTGGCGATGTCAGGGCGCTGCTGATGCAGAAGCGCCCGCTTCACCATCGCACGGAGCCAGGGCTCAAGCGAAAATCTCTCGCGCAGCAGCTGTGAAAGCGCCTGCGTCTGAACTGAAAGTTGAGGATTGGCAAGAAGAGGAGCCATCTGGGCAAAGGCTGCCGAGGGATCACTTCTAACCAGCAGCTGCCCCTCTACCCAGCGGTGAAGGGGAGATCCTTCCCTCATCTCCTGCCGCACCAGGGCGATTAGATCGAGCAGGAAGGGCTCGGCGTGGCTGGGCGCATCGTAAAAAAATAGCTTTCCTTCTGAAACAGCTTCGCTGAAGGAATGGTCGCCTCGGCAGGCGAGCAGCGGTTCTGCAGCGGCAAGAAACCGGCGGAAGGGCTCTTCGCCTAGGCGCGGGGTCTCGATAATGCGCAGACCTTTGCCTCCGCTCTTTCCTTGTGAAGCGATAACGCCATCCCCCACAATCTCGATTCTTCCCACCCCCGGTAGCAAAAGCCCCTGCTCAAAAGCCTTCAGCACCGGATAGAGATGAGGCACGAGTAACAGAAGATCCTCCGAGGAGTTTTGCTGCGCTACAGCAAGCAGCCGCAGAAAGAGGGCGCTCCCCTCGGGGTTAATCAGATAGGCAAAATGGTAACGCTGTTGCCTACCCCATTCCGTCCTCCAAAAGGGAGGGGTGGGATCGGCAGTTGGATGGATCCAGATCCCCTTTTCGAGAGCATGCAGCCCCAACGAGTAGGCGCCTGTAGCGGGATGAAATGGAGAGGAGTGGATGAAGCCATACTCCCCTATTGTCTCGATGCGTGAAGTCAAAGAGAGCTGCGACGCCACCTCTTTCCATCTCGGGTAATAGGTGGGCGCTTGGATGATCAATTCCGCTTCTCTTAAGTTCTCTGCAATTTTAGAGGGCGGAGTGTCCCCGGGCAGCAGCAACACAGCCTCTCCTTTCGGTGCCCTTTCAGGCTCTTTCACCAGCGCCACCCCCTCGACTGAGCATGCGGTAAAGGTGCGACGCAGCAGACGCAGAAAGAGCCTCTGCGAGGCGAGATCTCCCCATCCAGCCAGCACATCGGTGAAGAGCCTGATGCGAGCGGGTCTGTTCTCTGGAAGAGTGTCGTACAGAGAAAAGAGTCCCTTTTGCAGAAGAGTCCAGAGTAGATGCGGAAAGCTGCTGAGATCGCGCACCGGTAGATCGGGATGCTTTAAAGAGCGAGGCAGCCCGCGGTAGAGGCGCGGATAGCTGTAGTCTGACAATCCCAGCTGCCGCCACTGATCGAGCGTCCCAATGCAATCTTGCAATGCCTGCTCAATTTCGCACGCAGGAGCCGGATTCAAGGAGAGACGCTCTAGCGTTTTGAGATCCGCTGCTGAACGCGCTCGGGGATCTTTAGCTCGTATCTCCTCGGCGAGCGCTCTCATCACCTCTTCATGCAGCATGGGGACAAAAATCTCTCTTTACACGTACCATGAGTCCTGTCCGCAGGGTAGCCTGCAAAGCAGGAGAATCTATGTTTGCATCCATTTGGCTGCTTGCCGCTGCAGTGACTATCTCCCAAGATGTCACCACAGTACCACCCACTCCAGAATCGAAACAGGCGCAAGAAGAAGAGTGCAAAGAGTGCCCCCAAGAGAGAGCGAGCGACATCGACAAAGACCAGGACAACAGCCAGCTCTGGGAGACCGATAACGAGCAGGGTTAGAAGTCAAACCTGACGCGCAGTGCAAAGCCGGTCATCTGTAGATCGTTATCGTTCGAGCTGTTGGAGCCCTTCCCGGGAAGAGAGCTACCGGCATAGGGCCTCAGCTCGTTGAAGGAGAACCAGTCGATAAAGTCCCAGCCGGCCGAGCATCCCAGATGGTAACCTGTGGAGAAGTAGTAATCGTAGGCAGCTCCCAAGCCAATCTCGAGGTTCCCCTGCACCGTGCCATGGTCGCGCGTGATGTAGAGAAGCTTTCCATGAGCGCCCACTAGAGTGTCGGTCACCCTCTCATCCTGCGCTATATCGTCGTAAGCCCAGACTAAAGAGGCGCTGCCCCGCGCATAGAAACTCCAATGCTTGTTGAAGAACCAGGTAGAATCAAACCCCACTCGCCCCCCACCACCGGTGAACTTCTGTGTATTCTGCAGATTGGCCACCACAATACCCTCTTTCGTGCCTGTCAACACCAGTCCCGCATAGCTTAAATGGAGCGTCTGGTAGATAAAGGCACCTCGTAATCCGAAAAAGGGGCGCAAAGCGAGCGCTTTGCCCACAAAGTAGGCGCGTCCCAACTCAAGGTCCAGCGTGTTATAGCAAAGACGCCAGTTGGCCTGTGCTGATGAGGCGCCGTTAAGAGGATCGTAAACATCCCAGATAGCAATGACGGTGCTGCTGGGGAAACTGAGACTATCGGCAGTGCTGACCGAGTTGGCGCTCACATAGGTCCAGCAGAGATTCATATCCCAACCATCGTAGGCAAAGTTGTACCCAAGACCCCACCTTAAACCGGGATTCCACTGCCCCGCCGGAGTTGAGGTTTTTCCATCAATTCCATCGGTCCCACCGATCTCGGTGCCGCTGATACCGGTAAACTTGTTGACAATCGCATAGTCAAGCCCACCTTCAGTCACAAAGTAATAGAGGAAATCGGCATAGAGCAGTAGACCCGCTCCGCTGGTGCTGAGGTGAGGAGAATCGTTGATCGTGCTAGAGCCGCCTAGAACATTGGTCTGATAGACGCGCCCCTGCTGCGCCGCTTCCGAGGTCTGCTCCAACACGGAATGGGGAGGAGGCTCTGTAGCCCATAGTCCCTCTGTCGCTAAGAGGCAAGTGACAGCAAGCAGCGTGCGGCAGACTCTTTTTCTTTGCATAGCGGGCAATCCGATCTCCCTCCCTTCAGAAGGAGGCTTCTGAAGGAAAGATCTTGTATCTAGAGATTTTTTGCAATGCTAGCACTTCCTCGCTGCACCGTAGCGATATCCGCTCCAGTTCATCTTTCTATGTTGCAGCAGAATAAATTTAACTTTATATGAAAACTAGAATAATTAAAATTGTGTAGCTCGATGTTGCGGAAGTTTCTGCTGCCAATCGCTGCCGCCATCGGTGCCCTGGTGGGCCTGCTAATTGTCTTCTGGAGCCAAGAGAGCGTGCCACCAGCTCCCGTCCTCTTTCCGCCCGCTAGTTCTCCCTATCGCTACTCCATTTATGGCGAAGGCATTGTAGAGGCCTCCTCGCGCAACCTAGCGATCGGCACCCCCTTCTCTGAGGTGGTGACCAAGGTGTTTGTGGTCGAAGGAACCTATGTCCATGAAGGAGATCCACTGTTTCTCCTCGACACCCGCCTCTTTGAAGCACAGGCAGAAACCGCCCGCAGTCAGATCGAGGCGGCGCTCGTCTCGCTGAAAAACCAGCAGGTGCAGTTCAGCTTTTACGATCAGCTCACCGACAAACGAGCCGTCAGCCGGCAGGCGTACGAACAGAGCTACTATGCAATGCGCGAGGCCGAGGAGCAGCTGAAGGTGGCCGAGGCAATGCTAGGCGAGGTAGAGGCTAATCTCGCCCGTTCGCTCATTTGCGCACCGATCGATGGAGAGGTGCTGCAGGTCAATATCCACGTTGGCGAAGTGGCTCCCAATATCTCTCCCATCAATCCACAGACAGTGATTCCCTACGCCTCCACCTCCTATCCTCTCATTCTGCTGGGACGAACAGAACCGCTGAGTCTGCGCATCGATATCGACGAAGAGGACTCCTGGCGCTATCAGAAGGGGGCAGCTGCCACAGCCTTTGTCCGCGGAAATAGCCATATCCACTTTCCGCTACAGTTTGTGCGAGTCGAACCCTATATCGTCCCCAAAGGGACCTTTACTGGTGAGACCACTCAACGGGTCGATACCAGGGTGCTCCAAGTGTTCTACAATTTTGAACCAGGAGACCATCCTGTCTACACCGGCCAGCTGCTGGATGTCTTCATCGAGGCGCCTGCCGAAAGGCCCGTCCAAAGGCCCAGGACATGAAGAGAGCCGTCAGAAGCCTTTTTTTTCCGCTTCTACTGCTCTCTGGCTGCATGGTAGGACCAAACTACCAGCGCCCTGAAACTGCTATGCCTGCCCAGTTTGTCGAGACCAAAGAGCCAAGCATCTCCTCGGAAGATCCTCTCTGCGACTGGTGGAAGCGGCTGAACGATCCTCTCCTCGATTCGCTCATCGCCGAAGCGGTGAAGAGCAACTACGATATCAGACTGGCTGTCGAGAGGATCGCAGAAGCGCGCGCCCAGTTTCGCATCGCACGTTCCCAGCAGGCACCCGAGTTTGACATACAGGGCATCGCCACAAGGTCGCGCATCAGCCCCAATCTGTTTCCTGTTCCGAGCAATAGCCTCCCTCTTTTTCCCGTTTACCTAAACTTCTTCGATTTAGAATTTGACGCCCTTTGGGAGCTGGATTTCTTCGGCAAGTTCAGGCGGGGTAAAAGAGCTGCCCGCTATCAGTGGGAGGCGACCAAAGAGGATGCGCAGGCGGTGCTCATCACCTCTCTCAGCGAGGTGGCGCGGGACTATGTGGCCATCCGCAGCCTGCAGCAGCAGATTCAGATCCTCCAGCAAAAAATCGCTACCGACGAAGAGGAGCTAGCGCTCTCACAAGCTCTCTTCGCCTGCGGCCTAGCAAGCGAGCTAGAGGTGAAGAGGCTCTTAGCCAGCCTTGAGAGCGACCGCGCTATGCTGCCTACTCTCGACTCGTCGCTGAAACAGACCATCTTTGCATTAGCGCTCTTGCTGGGCAAACAGCCGGAGAGTCTGATCGAACAGTTCACCACAATCGCCCCCATCCCCCTCTGTATCGATCAGGTGCCGATCGGTCTTCCCTCCGACCTGCTGCGCCGCCGCCCCGATATCCGCGCTGCAGAGAGACAGCTGGCAGCAGCCACCGAGCAGATCGGCGTGGCGGTTGCCGACCTCTTCCCTCATATCGCCCTCACGGGAAATAGCATTGCCGGAGCACCCATCGGCGGCTCTAGCTATGGTTACCAGAGCTACGACATCAAAACCCTATTGAGGGGGGCTAGCCGCTTCTTTAGCGTGGGCCCCGCCATCCGTTGGGATTTCATCGACTTCGGCAAGGTGCGCGGCAATATTGCCGTCCAGAATTCGCTGCAGAGACAGGCTGTCATCTCCTACGAACAGACCATCACCAATGCATTGAAAGAGGTAGAGAGTGCGCTAGCCGCCTACTTCGACGAAGGAAGGCGCAGTTTTCTCTTAAGCGAACAGGTAGCGGCCGACCAGCGCTCACTCCAGCTAACAAGCGACCTCTATCAAGCTGGCCTCAAGAGCGAATCAGATCTACTGGATGCCAGAAGAACGCTTCTCGACGCCGAGACATCTCTGATAGAGAGCCAGGGCACTGCTACCAACAACCTGATTACACTCTACAAAGTACTAGGAGGTGAGTGGGAATGTTCCTATTCGCCCTAAAGATGCTAGTTGGTGACCGCGCCAAATATACCGGTCTGATTGTCGGACTTAGCTTTGCCTCCTTCATCATCTGCCAGCAGGGCGCCATCTTCGTCGGCATCATGCAGCGCACCTACAGCTTCATCACCGACACCTCGCAGCCCTCCATCTGGGTGATGGATCCCACCGTCCAGTTTATCGACGACGTCAAGCCGATGCGCGAGACACAGCTCTATCGCGTACGCGGAGTGGAGGGTGTTGAATGGGCGGTGCCGATGTACAAGGGTCTGATCCAGGCGCGCACCACAACCGGCATCTTCCAGACCTGCAACTTCATCGGGGTCGACCACGCCTCGCTGATTGGAGCCCCCGCCCGCATGCTGGAGGGAACCACAGGCGATCTTCACTTCCCAGACGGCATCATCGTCGACCTCTCCGGAGCCGAAACCAAGCTCGCCTCGCCTAGCCGCTCCCCTGGAGGCGAGGCGATTCCTCTTCGTGTAGGAGATGTGATCGAGCTGAATGACAACCGCGCCTACGTGGCTGGCATCTGCGAGTCGACACGCCCCTTTCAGTCTCAACCTGTGATCTACTCGACCTATGACCAGGCGACCCTCTTTGTTCCCATGCAGCGCGATCTACTTTCGTTTGTACTGGTGAAAAACCGCTCCGATGTCAGCGTCAAAGAGCTTTGCCAGAGAATCAAAGAGATGACCGGCCTTGCCGCCTACACCGGCTGGGAATTCAAAAAGCTCACCATGATGTACTACGTCAAGAATACCGGTATCGTGATCAATTTTGGCGTGGCCATCCTGCTGGGCTTCATCATCGGTACCGCAATCGCCGGTCAGACCTTCTTCAACTTCACCACCGACAACCTTCCCTATTTTGGCACCTTCAAGGCGATGGGAGCCAATAACTCTCTTCTGATACGGATGATTATACTTCAGGCTCTGATGGTCAGCGCCATCGGCTGGGGCATCGGCATGGGCGCAGCAGCTCTCTTTGGCTACAGCCTCAAGTCGACCGAGCTAGCCTTCAAGATGCCCTTTCTTCTCTATCTTCTGAGCGCTTTAGCCATGCTGATCATCTGCCTCATTGCCGCTATCTTCAGCGCTCGGCGCGTCGCGCGCCTCGATCCAGCCACTGTCTTTAAGAGCTAATCTATGCCAGCTGTCGTCTGTAGAGAGATAAAAAAAATATTTGGTGATGGGGGAACCCGCGTCGAAGCGCTGCGCGGCGTTAACCTCGAGGTGAAGGAGAGAGAGCTTCTGATGATGATGGGCCCCTCGGGTTCGGGCAAAACCACCCTGATCTCGGTGATTGCAGGCATCCTGACCCCCAGCGAGGGGGAGTGTCTGGTAGCAGGGCTGAATCTCCACAAGATGAGCGACATCGACAGAACCCACTACCGCGGCATCCACATCGGCTTTGTCTTCCAGACCTTCAACCTCATCCCCACCCTCACCTGTTGTGAGAATGTGGCGGTGCCCCTGCTTCTGAATGGTGTGAAGCTAAAACCAGCCATGGAGAGTGCCGCGAAGCTGCTTGAGCGCGTCGGCATCCCCGAAAAGAGCAACTCCTATCCTCCCCAGCTTTCGGGTGGACAGCAGCAGCGGGTCGCCATCGCCAGGTCCATGATCCACAATCCCAACCTCATCGTCTGCGACGAACCCACCAGCTACCTCGACCACGACACAGGCATCAAAGTGATGGAGCTACTGCGCGCCCTGGTCACCGAGCATGGCAAAACCCTCATCGTCGTCTCGCACGATCCCCGAATCACCCAGTTTGCCGACCGCGTCGTTCGCCTCGATGATGGAAGAATAATTTAATATTATTTCTCCCCACTCTCTGCTTGTGCGCTCTTCTCTGCTAGCGCTAGAATTGTTTCATGCGAGGCTCTCTACATCCCTCTTTTCTCCTGCTGCTAGCGATCGCTTTCGTCGACATGCTGGGCATCGGTCTTGTTTATCCGATGTTCTCCTCGATGATCTTCCACCCCACAGCCTCCCTTCTGGGGCCAGAGGTATCGGAGGGAATGAAGGGCGTCTGCCTAGGGGCGCTGCTCTCTACCATGCCAGCCATGCAGTTTTTTGCCGGCCCCATACTAGGCACTCTATCCGACCAGAAGGGACGCAAAACTATCATCACCAAAACCCTTGTCGTAGGAGTGGTGGGATATCTCGCGGCCTTCATCGCTGTGCTACATAGCAACCTCCCGTTGCTCTTCTTTTCGCGGATGCTAGTAGGAGTCTCTGCTGCCAATATCTCCGTCGTCAGCGCCTGCATCGCCGACGTCAGCACTCCCGAACAAAAATCAAAGAACTTCGGCCTGCTGAATATGGCCTGGGGATTGGGATTTGCAGTAGGACCCTTTGTAGGAGGTCGCCTTGCAGAGGTGAGCTTTGCGCCGCCCTTTGCCGCCCCTTTTCTTCTCGCCGGATTCATGACTCTGCTGAACCTGCTGGGCGTACTGCTGCTATTGCGCGAGACCCACCGCACTCCCGCCACCGATCTCATCTCTTGGAGACAGGGACTGCGCAACTTCAAGCTGGCCTTCCAGAAGCGAACACTCTGCGCCACCTACATCGCCGCCTTCGTAGCCTTCTTTGGCTGGAGCTTCTACTACGAGTTCATCCCGGTCGCCTGGATCCAGCGCTACGGCCTTGGCACCGCCTCAGTAGGGGCGCTCTATGGCTACGCCGCCCTCTTCTACGCCGTCAGCTCTGGTCTTCTGATCAGACCCATTGTGGGCGCCTTAAAGCCGGTGAAGGTGCTGCTGCTGGCACTTGTTCTCTTAGCAGCTAGCATCTGGGGGCTACTCATCCACACCAGCACCATCTGGCTCTACATCCTGCTGCCGATCCAAAACTTTGCGCTGGCGCTCTCCTACCCCACCTTCAGCACCATGGTCTCCAACGCCGGTAACGAAAGCAACCAAGGAGAACTGCTGGGTATCCTGCAGTCGGTCGACGCTTTCGCCTTCGCCGTCAGCCCCATCTCCTCAGGCATCCTGCTCAGCTATGGCGCCACCATGCCGATCTTTGTGGGAGGCGCCGCCCATCTCCTCGCCGCTCTCATCACGCTCAGATACCTAATCTTGATAAAAAAAGTGAAAGCCTCCTAACCGATCTCGCCCCCTTCATAGAGCCAACGCCCCTCCACCTTCGCAAAGCGGCTTTTTTCCACAAAGCTGACATCCTTTCCGCCCTGCTTCAATCCAGCACGAAAGGTGACTGTCGCCCTATCAACACCATCCACGAACTCTAGAATTTGAAGATCATCAAACAGAGTCGACCGCGAAAATTGCAAAATATCGCCCTTCGAACGCGCCCCCTCTTTTTGGCTAGCCAAGATATAGTCGGCTAACCCTAGCGCATAGGCTGCGTAGCGCGACCGCATCAAACGCAGCGCATCCTCAGGCAGCCTGCCTAGGTGATAGAGCTGACAGCACTCCGCGTACTCTTTTCCGCTATGACAGGGACATCTCTTCATCTTCTTGCTCCTAGCGGCAACAGCTCTCCCGCGGCATTGACAGGGCGCAGCACCAGCTGCCCTCCCTCTCGAAACACCTCCATAGCAAACTGCACCCGGTCCAACTGGCAAGAGGCCTCCATATCCTCCTTGCGGCGGTACCAGTAGTCGCCACTAGCAAAGAGTTTGCCCAGCGGAGAGTGGCGCACCCGCTCGAGATAGGGAGCTGCATCCACCCTCTCACCGCACAGCCTATGCTCTAGATAGTCTGCCAGTGCAGCATCCTCCTCGCCGCCATGTAGGTGGCCAGTGATCACAAAGCTCACCTGCAACGGCTTCAGCTGCCGGATTCTCTCCAGCGTCGCCTCAGCATTTAAAAAACTGGCAGCCAGAATCGTGGAGGCCTTGGCCGCGCGTACCACCCCCTGTGTGCCAGAAGAGCTGCGGAAAATGAGAGTCTTACCCGCAATCTCCGCTGTCATCATCTGCACCGGCGAGTTGTCCAGCTGAAACCCCAGTAGAGGCTCGCCTCGATCTTCCCCTATCAGCCAGGCCTCCGGCATCGCCTCCTGCTGACGCCTGGCCTCCTCCACCTCTGCTACCAGCACCATCTTCTCTACATCGCGCTGGAAGGCAATCGCGGCCGTGGTGAAGGCCTTAATCACATCGATCACCACCACAACACCTTCTAGCTGGTGGCACTCGTCTAAAAGTGCCTGCTGCGTCCCCATCCGTCCACGCTTTAGATAGCGGTAGTAGTGCTGGATCGCCTCGATCCCACCCCCGATCAGCGGCAAATTCTCCGCTTCAGAGGGCGTCACCCAGCAGTAGTGCCGATGCTCTTTCGAAAGCTTCACCTCAGGCTTGCCGTGCAATATGCTTGCAAACATATGAAATACAAAGTCACATCCCGGTTTGCGCGCATAAAGATGCCCTACATAGGCAAGAGGTTCCTCTAGCCAGATGCCTGTCTCCTCCATCAGCTCGCGGTAGGCCGCCTGCTCGGAAGTCTCGCCCACCTCCAATTTTCCAGCTGGTACACCCCAAACACCACGCTCATACTGCAGCAGCAATAGCTCCCCTCCTGCATCTAGATAGCAGCCTGACACCTCCACTATCGGAGAAAATCCCGCCGGCGGCATCTCATATACCTCACATTCATTCGCCATTTTCACCCTCCATCCAGCAATTGTCCTGCCGGAAGAGCAATTGCCGCAAGAGCCTCACTTGAGGTAGTTGCACGAAAGGATTTAGGAGTACTATATTAACTCCTTTTGCAACCAGGAGTCGAGCTCATGCAGATCGGTCATTTTCTTAGAAATTTGTTAGCAGGCGGCCTGCGGAATTGGTTCGCAGCGATCGCGCTTTGTGTTGTAAGCTTTCTATCGTACAACAAAGCCTATGCAGGAGAAGATATGAGTCAGGCACGTCCCATCGTCGTGATCGAAACATCACAAGGAACCATCGAGGTGCAGCTCTACTCGGATATCGCACCCAAAACAGTGGAAAACTTTCTTGGACTTGCAGAGAAGCACTACTACGAAGGAACCATTTTCCACCGTGTCATCGCCGGCTTCATGATTCAGGGTGGCGATCCGCGCGGCAACGGTACCGGTGGAGAGTCGCTTTGGGGAGGCTGCTTCCAGGATGAGTTTGCCCCCGGCGCCCAGTTCGATCGCCCCGGCCTTCTTGCCATGGCTAACCGCGGACCCAATACCAACGGCAGCCAGTTCTTCATCACCACAGCACTCACCCCATGGCTGAACCAGCGGCACACCATCTTTGGTGAAGTGGTAAAGGGCTACGACGTAGTGCAAAAAATAGAGAAAACTCGCGTCGGTCCTCAGGATCGTCCTCTCGAACCTCAGAAGGTTCTCAAGGTCTATCTGAAAAAATAACGCGGGTTTTCACCCGATTGACACCTCAAAGGTGCCAATCGGGTTGCAAAGAAGGTAGAGGTGGTTGCAAAACTGTAGGCCCCCTAGAAAAATCGATGATTTTGGCGTCCGTTGTCAGAGCCAGCTTGCTGGCCCCTTGCTGTTCTGACGAGACCATACCCGCGAGGGTAGGCGAGGAAGAACAGCGACAAGGGACGCCAAAAGGGCGATTTTGCTGGGGGCCTACAGTTTTGCAACTGCCTCGGTAGGTTATTTCCCCGAAACTTGCAGCAGCGCCGCAGCGGGATGTGCCGCTTGCCACTCTTCTACAAGTACCTTAGCTCCAAAAAGCAGACTGATAGCAGCAGCAGCGGCGAGAACCAGTCCTGTTCTGTCTGGTTTTTTCTGCTGAAGTACCGGTCTCTTTTTGCTGGTGCGCCTGCTGCTTGCTTTCTTCGGCGCCGATTGTTTCGCAACTTTCTTCATCCTATATTCCTCTATAGTCATGGCCACCCGCCATGAATCCACCGATGACAAACAAAGTTATTTATTGCAATGGTTCTGATTCCAGATTGAGCTCCCAGGGAGAATTGTGCCAAGAGCGAAGAAGCTCGATCTTCCCAGGTCCGCCACAAAAGTGACGAATCAAAGTCATCTCATTCGGACCCCATACCCAGTACCAATTGTAGTGCCGCGGTAGCTCGATCAGATTGGGTTTGTGCAGAAAGATCGCTCGCGTGAGAAACTCCTGATCGCCGGGCAGACGATCCTGCCAAGCGATCGTAGTCTCGACCCACTGCTTCACAATCGGAGCATCTCTACGAAATGCGATCACACCAGAATTATAATAGACTTCGCCCGGAAAGAGAAATTCCACATCCTGCTTGCGATCTTTCGCTACAGCAAGATCAGCTCCATTTTCTAGCATCTTAAAGAGAGGTTCTAGAATGCCACAGACCTGACAATCGAGATCGAGCCAGATCGCCTGATCGAAGGGAACCCCCAGGAGAGCGAATGGCTTTTTCAACCAGGCGTCGCGCACATTCCAGATCCCCTTTCCATACCGCCTCTCCCAAGCCTCTTTTCTTTCCTGTGGAAGATTGCTCTGCAATTGCAGAGCAGGAGCTAATGAAGAGGAGGGGCGACAGGTCCCGCGCCTCTCACACCAGGCTCTCCCCTCCTTTGACATGCCAAAATCGATGAAGAGAACAGGATCGTTGTTATGAGAGGAGTAGTGCTTCCACCACCAGGCGAGCAGCCACTCCTGATTGCAGTCGGCAGCTACCACAACTCCCCGATGGTTCTGCATCCAGCCCTCCTCGCCAATCTAACCCTGCCATAGCAAGCAGAGTGGCAAAAAAACAAATAGAAATGACTCTGGACATTTGTCCAAAAAATTTGGAAAGTGAGGATATCATACGGAGGAGAGCAAGTATGAACTACAAACAGATCTGTGGACTTCTTATAGCAGCCGTTGGCGTAGCTGGCATCTTCACTGCGCGTTACTATGGCGAAGTGGTTTCGGAAAAGGCCTCTGAGGCGCACCAGCAGGTCCGCCAGGCCACCAGCAACATCCCGGACAATCCTGTGGGCAATATGGTAGGCAGCCAGATCAACCGCTCTGCGGACAAGAAGATCGCCGCTGCAGTGGGCCAGTATACCGGCCAGCTCACCTGGCTGATGCGAGGAAGCATCGCCCTAGTCGTGGTGGGAGGCATAGTGCTGCTCCTAGGGGGGGATAGTCGCAAAAAGAGGTGATAGCCCTAATGGGCTATTGCCCATCTCACTTGCAACCAATAACTTATAAATAACTTTATTTAAAGTTAACAACTTCTTATAATTATATTAGTAAGTTATAAGAGGTTATTTATGAGTCAAGTTCAGGAGAGCAAAACCAGCCAAACCATTTACTTTAGCAAGAGTAATTTAGAACCTAATGAGGAAATGGTCGATCTACTCGCAGAGATTGGTAAAATCGTGCGAGAGATCATCGAGACTTTGAGCAGATTGCTTAGTCCTCAATTGAGCAGCTGGAGCACAAGCAGAAGCAGCCCCACTTTTAGCAGCTCATTCACTACAAGAACAACCATCCCCATCCCGCCAGAAGTGATCACTCCTCATACAACCGAGCAGAAGCTGGCGAGCGTCGCTTTACACCTCTCGCAGATCAAGCAGGCGACAAAAGCCCTAACAAGAGACCTCACCACCCAGAACTCGAAGCCAGCGTTGCCATCGTCTGAAATAGAGCGCATGAAGTGGCTCATCGATGAGGCAATCGAGATCGAAGCTGAAGCGAAGAGATTGGATCAAATCAGTGCGCCCCCTACACCGGAGCCGCTTGACCTCACTAGAGTGGATCTGCGCTCAAATGGAGAAAAGATCAGCGAGAAAGAGCGCTTAGATCGTCTTTCGGCTCAGCTGACGATCTCCGATTTGACTAGTAATGAACTGACCGAACTATGCGAAGAGGTATCACAGCTGCAAAACAGTCGAAATTCAGAATTCGATACGGTCTTGCTAGCAAGTAAGATCATGAAACTGACCAAGCTCTTACTCGATGAAAAAATCATCGACACATATCAGTATCCCACTTTCCACAAATGGCTCTTTGCAACCAAGCAGATGATTGCCGCTCGAAAAGAAATGGTAGAGCTCGAGCTACAGCTGTTAGACTGCATACAAGAATTGTACGACTTACCTCGACCACTCACTAGCGAGCAGACGGTCTCTTTAACAGCTGCCAAAGCGGCTCAAACGAGCGTCCACCTCCTCTCTCGCCAAGCAGAAGAAGGGCTTGAGTTTGCAGTAAAGCGGCTCAAGGAGCTGGCTAAGATCCTCCCTTCACCCAATTAGCGAGAACCGATCAATCCCACCCTTCGGCGATCGAGCTGGGCAGATGGTGGGCTGACTTACGCTGGTAGAGCACAAAGATCACCGCAAAAGCGGCGAGCAGAAGAAATCCCAACACAAAATGAATCACAGAAAAGCCGGCAATCTCCGCCTGGCGCATCACTTCAGAAAGCGCCTCGGCATGTTCGGGAAAGGCCTTCATGCTTAGGGTACCGCGCGCCATCTCGGCCACTTCGTTGCTAGAGAGCGTCGGCAGCCCAGGCGAGGTGGCCACAAGCTTTTGCAGATCCCTCCCCTGCACTGTATCAATACCCAGACCAATCAGCGCCACACCCATCGTGGCCGAGAGCGTACGCAGCGTCGAAACCATCCCAAAGGCGACCCCCAGCTTCTTGGGAGGCACCGACCCCATCGCTTGCGAATAGGAGGGGGTTAAAACCAACGGAATCCCCATCCCGAAAGCGATCAGAGCTGCCAAAAGGGAGGCAAGCGGCGGCGTCGAGAAAAAGCCCAGCCAGAAGAAGGAGGCGATCAGCAGCAGAAATCCCAGCGCTACCGGTAGCTTAGGACTGATCTTGTCAGAGAGCCAGCCCCCAATCGGAGAAAAGAAGAGTACCGGCATGCAGGAGACAAAGGTGATCAGACCGGTCTTTGCAGCAGAAAAGCCCAGCACCGACTGAAAGTAGATCGCCCGGAAGACATTGATCATCAGAATGAACTGCGTCACACTAACGCTGATGTTGATAGCGGCATAGACCGGATGCCTGAAGAGCGAAAGATCGAGAAAGGGGTGCGCCGCCCTTCTTTCGCGCCTGATCAACAAGAGCAGGCTTACCACACCCACTAGAGCCATGCTCAGAGTGATCGTCGAAAGCCATCCCCAGAGAGGCGCCTGCATGAAGAGCACCACTAAAGAGGCTGAGGCGGCAGCAAAGAAGAGAAAGCCCCATCCATCGATCTGCTGCTGCGTCCGCTGCGGAGCGGGCAGAAAAAGAAGTGCTAGCGGTATGCCAATCAGCGCCACCGGCAGGTTCACCCAAAAGATCATCCGCCAGGACCAAAACTGCGTCAGATAGCCTCCCACCATCGGCCCCATGATCAGAAAGAGCGAGCTGATGCTAACATTCAGCCCCACAGCACGCCCCCGTTCGTGTGGAGGAAACAGAGCGGTCAGTAGAGCCGTCTGAGAAGGGAACATCAGCGCTGCAGCCACCCCCTGCAGGGCGCGCGCGCCAATCAGCCACTGTACATTGGGGCTAAAACCGCAGAGTGCCGAGGCCAGCACAAAACCGAGCATACCCCACATAAAGCCGCCTCGATAGCCAATGCGATCGCTCACCTTGCCACCCACCAGCGCAAACATCGCCGTGGTGAGAAGATAAGAGTTAACACACCACTCTAGACCCACCGCCCCCGTATGCAGCTCGCTTTGGATTGCCGGCAGAGCCACTGGCAGAATGGTCTGATCCATGAAAACAATGGCCAGCCCAGGAATTAAGGCCATCAGCCCCAGCCACCTACGTCCATTCCGTCCGCGAACCGTCACACCCGCACCCATCTCTCTTACAAGGAGTAACGCTTTCCCCTCTTTGGATGCAAGTCTCATAGACAGCCTCTCTCCGTTTGACAAAAGATCTCTCTTGTGGAATCGAACAGAGTATCCACTAGAGGAGTCGCACGATCATGAAACGAGCTTCACTGCTTCTAATCGCTACGGTCACCTTAGGGTTTGGAAAGATTCCTCCTAGCGAGCAGATCACACCAGAGCAGGTTCAGACACTGAAGGAGTGGTCCTATTCTCTAGCCCTACAGGCAGCCACCTGGGGCGGGCCTCTTGTCACCATGTACGCCCTGCGCCACAACGATGCCATCGGACCTAAGGCGCGCGCCGCTCCTAATTCGATCTGGCGCATGGAAGATCTCTCCACACCCGCTCTATCGCAGGAGGCGGGCTACGTCACACCCAACGTCAATGTCATCTACGGCTTTGGCTTCATGGATCTGCGCCAGGAGCCGATCATCATCGAAGCTCCCAATTCTGAAGGTCGTTACTACATGGTGGAGGTGGTCGATATGTGGACCAACGCCTTTGCCTACATAGGGGGCAAAAGCACTGGCTATGGGGGCGGCAAATTTGCTCTGGTGGGGCCCGATTGGGAGGGAGATCTCCCCGATGGTATCACCCGCATCGACTGCCCCACACCCTGGGTGCTGGTGCAGCCACGCGTGCACATCTACGTCGATGGCAAGATCGACCTCCCCGGCGCCAGCAAGATCCTCAATGCCATCCAGCCGATCGGTCTATCGGCATTTACAGGAAAGCCACCGCCTAAAGTCCCTCAATACAACTACCCAGCGCCAGAGCCCACCAGCCCTAATCTGCCAGTCAGCGATCTGCACTACAAAGACCCACTCCAGTTCTGGACACTTCTGATGGAGGCGATGAATGAGAACCCGCCACCTGAAGATCAGATCATCGCTCTACTCCCCCTCTTTCAGCAGCTGGGCATCGAGCTAGGAAAACCGTGGGACCGCTCCAAACTGGCACCACCGGTGCTAGAAGCAATGAGCGAGGCGGCAGAAAAAATTGGACATATGCTGGCCAACCTTCCCTTCGGGACGCTCTATCACGGCGCCTTCTTGCCGCCTCCCTCCATCGGCAACCCCGGAACAGATTACGCCACACGCGCTGTGGTTGCTCGCGTAGGGCTGACCGCCAACACTCTCTACGAGGCGATCTACTGGATGTATGTTCTCGATCAGAACGACAAACCGCTGACAGGAGAGAGGCGCTATTCCATGACCTTCAAAGAGGCGCTCCCCTGCGAGCCCTCCGGCTTCTGGTCGATTACCATGTATGATGTGGCAAACAACTACACCGTCCCCAACCCCATCAACCGCTACATGCTGGGCAGCGACAGCCCCCAAATCGTCAAGAATGCCGACGGCTCCTTCACCATCTGCATCCAGCACGACCGTCCCAGCAAGGATAAGGAATCCAACTGGCTTCCCGCCCCCAAAGGACCCTTCTACCTCATCATGCGCGCCTATGCACCCACACCCACCGCCATCGATGTTCTAGCCCATCCCGATTCCTGGCCCTTCCCTGCAGCTGTGCCACTCAAGTAGCCACCAGCCCAATTTCTGCAAATTCAGACCGTTGACGATCCAAATTTTGCAAAATTTGGCTGGTACGCTATGATGAATCTTGGAAAAATCGACGGTGAAAAGATGTATATCCCTCAGATTCAACTAGAAAGATTAAAATCCCTACTAACCCCTGGGAAAGTGGTGATTGTCTATGGACCCAGAAGAGTGGGAAAGACCACCCTTCTCAAAAAACAGCTAGAAGAAGAGAAGAACTCCCTTTTTGTCTCCGGTGAGGATGTCTTTGTTCGCGATTTCCTCTCGAGCGGCTCGATCGAAAAATTAAAGGAATTTATAGGAGATAAAGACCTGCTCGTGATCGATGAAGCGCAATATATCCCGGGCATAGGTCTCAATCTCAAACTGATCGTAGACCACCTCTCTACAGTGCGCGTCATTGCAACCGGCTCCTCCACATTCGATCTGGCTAAGCAGCTCGGCGATCCTCTTACAGGACGCAAGCACACCATCAAGATGTATCCTCTCTCGCAGATGGAGCTCGATCAGATCGAACACCCGGCACAGCGCAAGGCACACCTCGAAACTCGTCTACTCTATGGATCCTATCCAGAGGTGGTCACACTAGAAAGTGATGCACTCAAACAGGAATATCTACAGGAGCTTGTCTCTTCTTATCTTCTCAAGGACATTCTGGCCTTTGAAGGTATACAAAAATCTAAAAAGCTCATTGATTTGCTTCTTCTTCTCACCTTTCAGATTGGAAAAGAGGTCTCCCATAGTGAGCTAGCAACGCATCTATCCATTGGCAAGACGACTGTGGATCGATACCTGGATCTTCTGGAACAGGTATTTGTACTGGTGAATGTGCGAGGATTCAGCCGCAACTTGCGTAAAGAGGTGACCAAAACCTCTCGCTACTATTTCTGCGATAACGGGATTCGAAACGCCTTAATCAGCAATTTTAATCCATTATCAAGACGAGATGATATAGGAGCTCTCTGGGAAAATTATCTCGTCATGGAGCGATTGAAAAAACAAGAATACAGGCGACTCTGGAGTCGCAATTTCTTCTGGCGCACTTACGATCAGAAAGAGCTAGATTGGGTCGAAGAACGCGAGGGTTCGTTATTTGGATATGAATTTAAATGGAATCACGATGTTGCTAAGGCTCCCAAACTTTGGCAAGAGGCCTATCCAGAGGCCTTCTTTGAATGCATCAATCAACACAACTATCTCCCCTTTATCACTTAAAATTGAACTGCGGTAGAGGCTTCCCCAAAGCAGATCCCTCCTGGTAGCATAGTCTTCTTTCAGGAGTCTCTATGCCAACTATCCTCTCGCCTGCGCCACAGATGACGGAGGAACGTGCAGCTCTTTGGAACCAGCAGGCGGAATCGCTCTCCTGGTTTCGCCGCTGGGAGCAGCTTCTCGACTGGAAGCCCCCCTATGCCAAATGGTTTGTAGGAGGGAAGTTGAACGCCTGCTACAACTGCCTCGACCGGCACATGCAGAGCGAGACGCGCTACAAAAGGGCCCTCATCTGGGAAGGCGAACAGGGAGAGAGACGCAGCTCGAAGCTCATCGAGTCACCATTCTCTACACCGCACCCACCGCCATCCGCACCTTCATGAAGTGGGGCGAGGCGTGGCCTGGTCATTGCGATCTCTCTTCCCTACGCCTACTGGGATCGGTAGGCGAACCGATCAACCAAGAGGCGTGGCTTTGGTATCATAAGCATATTGGCGCTGGCCGCTGTCCCATTGTCGACACCTGGTGGCAAACAGAGACCGGCAGCATCATGATCTCTCCCCTGCCAGATCAGACCCTCCTCAAACCGGGTAGCGCCACGCTACCGCTGCCCGGCATCGATGCCGCTATCCTGGACGAAGAGGGTAGGCCCGCCTCCTCTGGCTACCTCGCCATCACCTCCCCCTGGCCCTTCATGCTGCGCGGCATCCATAACGACCCCGCCCGCTACGAGGCCACCTACTGGAGCCGCTGGCAGCAGGGCTACTACTTCACAGGAGATGGCGCGCAGCAAGATGACGACGGCTACTTCTGGCTGATGGGGCGAGTGGACGATGTGATCAACGTCTCAGGGCACCGCCTCGGCACCATGGAGATCGAAAGCGCCCTCATCGACAATCACAACGTAGCCGAAGCGGCTGCCATCGCCACAGCTCACCCTATCAAAGGTCAGGCGATCACCGCCTTTGTCACCCTCAAAGAGAGCAGCAGCCACAGCCCCGACCTCGAAAGCGCCCTCAAGGCGCACCTGGTGCACAAAATTGGCGCCTTTGCGCGACCCGAGAGGATCATCTTCATCTGCGATCTGCCCAAAACGCGCAGCGGTAAGATCATGCGGCGCCTCCTACGCGACATCGCCGAAGGGCGCCTGCCTGGCGACACCACCACCCTCTCCGACCCCCTCCTCATCAACGAAATCAAAAAAAGATACACCGAAGAGGAGAGAGAGCCCGTTCGTCAGAAGTCGCCGATGCCCCATACAATTTAGACATCTGCTACGATGTTGATGGCTTCCCGCCGCCCCTCAGGAAACCGATGATGAATGTAAAAGATAGCAACGGAAACCCTCTGAACGAGGGAGATTCTGTACAGGTGATCAAGGACCTCAAAGTCAAAGGCTCTTCCATCAACCTCAAACGCGGCAAACTATTTAAGAACATCCACCTGACCGATAACGAAGAAGAGGTGGAGTGCCGCGAAGGACGCAGTACACTCGTTCTGAAAACCTGCTTTTTGAAGAAAGCCTAGCCCATTATGAAGAACCAGGGCCCCCTTTGACATTGTGCTGCGGCACAAGATGGCCCTAGCGATGCTCACCTTCAACCAGCTCTCTGCCTCCATCGCTCAAAATGTGCAGAAGCAATACCAGGGCCAAGATGGCACCGTGGCCTCCAACTTGAAGCTACAGAAGAGTTGACCAGTTAAGGCAGAATAGAGGATGTAGTGTGGTGATCATCACACAAGACGGAGTACATGAAGAACATTCTATTGAAATCACTGACTCTCATCTTCCTATCTTCCATTCTCTCCGCCGAAGAGATCAGCGGTTTTTGGGAAACCATCGATAAAAAATCTAAAAAACCCACCTCGGTCATTGCCGTCTACGCATACGAAGGCAAATACTACGCAAGAATCATCGGCTCCTACAATCAGGAGGGAGTCTTAGACGACACCATCTACCAGCCCAAAGGGCGAGCGCCAGGTATAGAGGGTCACCCCTACTACGCCGGCTTAGACATTGTTTGGGATGCCAAACTCGATGACGAGGGAGATCGATACAAAGGATATGTGGTCGACCCCAGGTCGGGTAAGGTCTATCACGCCCAATTATGGAAGAAGGACAACAATCTGGTTCTTCGCGGCAAAGAGTTCATTTTCGGCCGAAGTGTAGTCTGGCCCCCCTTCCCCGAAGAGAAGTTCAACAGCAGCTTCAAAAAACCAGATCTTAGCGCCTTTATCCCCGCCATCCCCCAAGCGAGGAAATAGCCCCCACATTTACATGAAAAGAGACCAGCCCACTAGTGGGCCGGTCTCTAGTTGATCTGGTAGGGTGCGGCTATAGAGAATTGGAGAGTTGGAGAGCTGTACTGATGGTAAAGAGTGCCACACCCCCATCCTCGATGCTCTGTAGGGCAGCATCCCTTGTAGCTCCCTCGGCATAGTGGGTTCTCACAGAGCGACTCATCTCTTTCTTGCTGCGAATATAGCCATGGGTCTGATTATAAAGATCCTTACCAGGCTTTTCAGAATCCAACTTGATCAATTCAGAATTAGGATCGTAGAGGAATATCTCATTATTAGGACTCTTAAAAAGCAGAACGGCATGGTCAGCAAAATGTAGCTCATGACACCCGGGAGTCATCTTCTCCAGGCCAGATTCCATCGCCTGAATGATATCCCGTTTCGAAGGCTCATAGCCTTTTCCTGGACATGCTTCGTATATAGACTCTTTGGAAGAGTATTCGATTCCCATCAGAGGAAAGCTAACAGAAGGGCGAAGAACCTGCATCAGAGCCGCCTGTTCCGATGCACCATGAGCCAGTAAACTCGCCGAACCGACTAGATGCCTTTCCCATAGGGAGGGATCTGCAGCAAGCTCCTCGTCGCTGGGCATACTATTGAGGTAAGTCGTCGCAAGCCACCGAGTCATACCACCACAGAGGCCATTATCGTTCCAATTGATCTGGACCTCATCCGGGCTCTTAGCTTTGGAAAGATATATACCGTAAAATGGCGTGCTTACACCAGGAGATGCAGAGGGTGCGGAATCCTCCCCCTTTTCAGGATATGGGGGCGCCTTCTCCAAGAGATTCACCAGGCTAACCCTTTGGCCGCAAGAGCTGACTTTGGCTAACTGGTCCGCACATTCTCTAGATACAGTGAGTTCCTTCGCGCATATAGAATCACCTTGCAACGCACCAAGACTATAAGTATTAGCACTTGGAACTAATCGGCCTCTGAATAGATCGATCAGCCTCCTTTGATTGCCATAGGTGTTCTCCAGAATCTTCGCCTTGAAGTGCAGGGTGCGCGTACTGGGAATGGCGTGGGAGAGGTTAGAGAGGATCCAACGTCCCAGCCCAGCCACTACGCTGATTATACAATAGCCTGGACGTCGCAGAATCTGCCCAGTTAAGGAAGGGGCGGGAGCAGTACGATTGTGTTCAATCACCCTAACGTCCCTTCTGACACCCTTACTCACAAACGCCTTTACGCTATCGATGCTGGTAAAGGTGGCCATTCCTCGTAACTGTCTGCATACCGTGCTAAACATGACCGTCTCCCGTTTAGTTAATATTCTCCTAATTTTAATTATATATTAATAAAATTTTAATTCAAATTTAATCAACACAGACGCATCTACTTGTCTATGAGCTAGATAAAAAGAGGGAAATAATACAAAATAATTACCTATCTCTTTGGCTACCAAAGCCATAGAACGGCCTGTCCGTCGAGAGACGGAAAAGTCAGAAGTTGTTAATAATTAGCCAGATGGATCCGGGAACGGCAAAAATGATTTATCCAGTGCGGCTTATACCCAACTCCGGTGGATTTTACGTCGCATTGGATACCTTTAATCAAGGATCGAAGCAATCCTAGACCCCATTGCCCCTCTACCTAAGCCCCTGTATACTGCTTTCTCTTGTAGAATTAGGATGGTTGACCATGTCTCTTGCATCAAAATTTAAGACCGCTTCTGCTCTGCTCCGGCATCAGTTCTGGCATCAGTTCTGGCATCGATTCGCCCTTCTCCTCCTCGCTCTCGCCTCCACCCTCTCGGCCGAGATGGTGGAGGAGTTTGTTTTTGAGAATCCCCCCTTCGCCTTCTGCCACGCCTCCACACTCATGCAGACAGACTCGGGAAACCTTCTATGCGCCTACTTTGCAGGAAGTGGTGAGGGAGAGAAGGATGTGGGGATCTGGCTCTCGGTGCGCAGCGAAAAAGAATGGAGCGCTCCTTGTCTCATTGCGCAAGAGCCCGAAGCGCCCTGCTGGAATCCGGTGCTCTTCACCCTCCCCTCAGGGGAGATTCTTCTCTTTTACAAAGTGGGCCCACACCCCACCTGTTGGTCTGGCGTGATCAGAAGGTCGCACGATGAAGGAGAGAGCTGGTCGGCACCGGAAAGCCTTCCGGCAGGTGTCATCGGTCCTGTGAAAAACAGGCCCCTTCTTCTTGGCGATGGAACGCTTCTATGCGGCTCATCCATCGAAACCTGGCGGCGCTGGGGCTGCTGGATCGACATCACCTCCGATGGGGGAACCAGCTGGAGCAAAAGCAGTCCGATCAACCTAAAAGGTAGCCTCTTTGGAATCATCCAACCCGCTCTCTTTTTCACCCCAGAGGGGCAGCTGCGCCTGCTGGCTCGCTCCCACAACACCGGCTTCATCTGCATGGCTAGCTCAAATGACCATGGAAAAACCTGGACAGAGGCTATCCCGACCGATCTACCCAATCCCAATTCCGCTATCGATGCCATCCAGCTTCAGAACCAGCAGATCCTTCTCGCCTACAACCACTCCTCTGAAGAGCGCACACCCCTTAACCTCGCCCTCTCCGCAGATGGGGGGCTTCACTTTCGCCCCCTCCTCACCCTTGAAAACAGCCCAGGCGAATACTCCTACCCCAGCCTCATCCAGACAAAAGATGGCAAGGTCCACATCAGCTACACCTTCAACCGCACCAGCATCAAGCATGTGGTGGTCGATCTACCCGGCTCATCACTGCACAAATAAACAGATTTTTAAATCAGCAAAAAAACGGAATCGCTCTGTAAAATAGAGCGCACTTTTTAAAGGAGTGCTCTATGTCGATAGCCCCCCCTCTCGCAGGCAGCCAGCCCGCTGCCCACTGATCAGAACGGGGCTCAGAATGAGCCCTCACCTAACAGATCGGCTATCATAGGAAAAGCGATCCGCATAGCCCTGAATGTAGGACTGGTGGCAGTCGTGGGAAGCCTCGCCACCGCATTTATTGTGGTGGTCTTTGTCAAAGTGGGCCCCCTGGCAGGCCTTGGAGCCACCGCTATCGTGATCGCAGCAGTTGCCGTTGCAGTGCTCCCCATTTTGTATGTCAGAGCTACAGGTAGAAGTTTCGTGCATGTGCGCCCTGTTCTCAGATAGAGGTGCGACCCCCTATCTGATAGGAAGAGTGCGGCCAGCACTGCTCGTAAGAGAAATCGAACTCATCTGTAAAGCCAAAGCCGCGCTCTTTCCCCAACCTAAAACGGCTGCCGGCAAAAGCTCTATGATCGATCGCCTCCATCTCGATCCCCGAGAGCGCGAAATCCGCGATCTCCAGATTCTCCCGGATATGCTTTTTGTTTTGACTTCCCGGCAAGGGAACGCAGCCATGCTGGACAATCCACCGAAGAGCGATCTGGCAGGCTGTTTTGCCATATTTAGCCCCCATCTCGCCCAGCATTTCATCCTCAAGGATACGGCCTAAATCAAGCGGCCTCCAGGCCTGAACAGCAATGAACTTCTCCCTACAGAACTGAAGCAGCCGAGCATCGCAAAAGTAGGGATGCATCTCCACCTGCACCCAGCTAATGGGAACGCCCACCTCTAGGGCCCGTTTTAGATGGTTGACCGTCACATTGCTCAGCCCGATGTGGCGGATCTTTTTCTCCCGCCTGAACTCCTCCATCGTGGCCAAAGTGCTCTCGATAGGAATGGTGCTGTTGGGCCAATGGAGCAGATAGGCATCTAGATAGTCCAGCTGTAGCTGCTTTAAGGTGAGCTCCAGATCCTTGCGCAGCTCTACCGGAGAGTGCTTGTCGGGCCACACCTTCGAGATGATGTAGAACAACCCGCGATCTTCACCTCGCAGAGCCTCTCCAACCCCTTCGAAGTTCCCATAGTAGGTGGCCGTATCGACGATGCGATATCCCGCCTCCATGGCGCTCCTGACAGCCTCTTTGCAGACCGGTCCAGTTAAGCGATAGGTGCCCAATCCCACAGCTGGGTAGTCCACCCCATCGATCCTACAGATAGCACGCGCAGCATCAACCTCAATCGACTTAGACCGATCCATTTTAGCCCTCCCCCGTCTCATCACCATCATTCAACCCGCCTTGATCTCAAGGCCAATCTCGCCTATCTTTTCAGCTCCAAGCATATCTGACAGCGAGGTTTTGCGGTGAAACACTCTGATCATGGGGCAGTAGTAGCTCATATCTCATCTCCTTTTTGCCAATGCCGGCAAAATGGTTTTTCAGGGCATTATCGGCATGAAAAGCTGTGGCTTAAGTAACTGATATTAGCCATGTTGCCTCACAAGTCCTTCCGTAGAATTGACATATGTCAAAAAAGGCTATATAATGAAAGCAGATAAGGAATAAAATGCCCAACTGGACCGTGAGTTTTTCCAGAGATGCTAGGAAACAGTACGAAAAACTCAAACGAAATGGCTCAAAGCCATCTATTATTGACGTGGTAGATTTTTTGGTGCTTGACCTGCAGAAAAACGGCCCTCAGCTAGCTGATTGGCCCCACTATGGGCCGCTAGCTAAAGAGCATTTTCATTGCCATCTCTGCAGAGGACGACCAACCTATGTCGCCTGCTGGAGAATGATAGATAAGCAAACCAAACGTATTGAGGTATATTATGTCGGCTCGCACGAGGGAGCGCCCTACTGATTCACAGGCAATCTACAAGGTTGTTATTGAAATTCCCGGTGGAGGCAAAAAAATGTCCTTTGTCCCCGCCAAGCATTTGCAAAAGCTAGAGGCTTTTTTGAAAAAATATGGCGAATCTGAATCTGTCCTTTGGGAAGAACTCGCCAAGGACCGCATTGCCAAACACAAAAAAGCAGGTTTGGCTTTGAGAGGTGCCCGCTACAGGGAAGGATTTTCGCAAAAAGAGCTGGCAAAGCGGACGGGCATCAGCCAAGAAAACATCTCCAAAATGGAAAATGGTCTGCGACCCATTGGAGAAAAAGTGGCAAAAAAATTGGCGAAGGCTCTCCGCATAGATTTTGAACTCTTGGTCAATGCAGCCTAAATTCTCGACCTCCAGGCAGGTCACTTCCAGCTGAATTGACAACCGAAACACCAACATGCTAGTTGCAGATCTGGAAGCAACAACTGTGAGATAGCATGATCCGCAAACTCCCCTCAGGGAGATTCCGCCTCTATTCGCGCAAAAAGAATCCCAAAACCGGCAAGCGCAGGAATTTGGGCACCTTCACCACCCGTGCAGCAGCTGTTCAGCACGAGAAAGAGGTGCAGTTCTTCAAGCGCCACCACTAATATTTCGCTGCAGGATTAGTGACGTACAGTCTACACTCTCTATGAAAAGAGAGCCGGATAGGGGTGTGAAAATGAAACTACTAGCCCTGTCCGCCGCAATGATCTTAGCTAGTAGTTGCGTCATGGGTCAAGAGAGACATCTTGTGAAGGAAAACTCTATGCAAAATCATGAAGTTCAGTGCCATCCAATGATGATCATCGGGATTGCATGTCGAACATCCAACGCCCCCGAAGCTGGCCCTTATGATATCCCCAAACTTTGGGAACGCTTTTACAGCGAAAACATCTCTGCTCAGATCCCCAACAAAACCTCCAACGAAATCGTCGCTCTCTACTGCGATTACGAGGGCGATTACACACAGCCCTATTCACTGGTGATCGGCTGCCCAGTCAGCTCGCTCGATGTCGTTCCTCAGGGGATGGTAGCCAAAGTGATTCCCGCCGCATCCTATACCATTTTCCGCGCTGTGGGAGAGCATCCAGCAAGTTTGGTCGAAGCTTGGGGGAAAGTTTGGCAAGCCAAACTGAAGCGCACATACACCTTTGACTACGAGGTCTACGGAGATAAATTTTTCTCGGGATCGCCCAAAGAGGTCTCTGTCTACATCGCTATCGAGAGAGCAGCTCAATAGCTGGCCATGCCTGTAGATAGATCATATAGCCCCGCTTTAGGCGGGACTACCATAGGCATCGGATCACTTCTTGGAAATCTTTCCACCGTCTACCTGATCAGCAAAGACCCGAGTCTACCAGTTCAACTCAGCCTTTCCCCTCTTAAGCGAGCTCGAGCTCCTTCTACGCAAGGCCTACACCCTACTCTCCATCGAGGAGAAGAAGAGCTATTGCGCAGCTCCCGATGAGAAGCTCCCCCTCTCCCGCAATCGCCCTGTCCATGCCGTTTTGGTCCTATGGAATCGACTCACCACCATTCAGCAGGTCACCTTGTGGGCCAAGACATCGGCTCAAGAAGAGCATGGCTGGAATGGAAAGGCGTTTGGCAGCGTGATCGTCACACGCGAGGGAGACAATGTCCTGCTGTTTGCAGAAAAGGGCAGCTGGTTAGGTCGCGGGGTTAGCTTTAGCAACGCCCTACGCTGGACGATCGATCGACAAGGAGGCACCATCTCGCTAGAGCATCTGCGGCGAGGCGCTACCCACCCCGTCTTTCTCTTTCACCTCGCCCTCTCCGGAGAGCGTTCGATGGCCTCTGTGGATGCCCACCTCTGTCAAAACGACGCCTACTTCGGCGAGATGCACTGGGATCGCTATCGCGTGCAGCTACGCTGCCGCGCCATCGGCCCATCCAAGAACGACGAGATGCAATACGAATATACCTAGCTAGATCCCCACCGATGCGCAATAAGACCGTTCTACAGGACGAGAATTGAACCTCCCTCGCCTAAAGGCGAAGGATTCCTGCTTCATAGCTCCCCTTAAACGGGGCAGCTCCACAGGCTTTTAAGAATCGACGTACCGGCGGCTCTGATAGTTCTTGCGCTGTTGATATCGAAGGCACTGGAGATAGAGCTCTCTGCCTGCTCCACACCTGGATCTGGCGACCTAGATGGAGAGGGCGGAGCTGGCATGATCTCTTCATCCACCGGCAATGCAGATCCAAAAGTATTGTAATCGCTCACTGTTGGAATGGAGATGCTGATCCCGAAGTTCTACGCTAAAAGGGTTTCAAGAAACTGGCGGTTCAGCTGGTAGAGGCGAGCATGGCTGCTCTCCCATCTCCCCTGCTTCACCGTAAAGCCCATGGTAGCAAAGGCACGGCCGAGGCGTAACAGCGGCATCATGGCGCTGTAGTTGGGAACTGGGCGGATGCTTGCATATCCCGCCAAAAAGCGCTCTTTGTTGCCGGCTCCCCATTCTCCATGCTCTAGGGGGCAGAAGTCCTCTTGCGCAAAGCCTGCGCGTCCTCCAGCCCAATCGATGACCCCTTGAAGCTTGCCCCCGTCCACCATCAGATTCCCAGGCCGAAAATCGCGATGGATCATGCAGGGACCATCTGCTGCGAGCAGCAGATCGAGGTGGCTATCGTAGTAGTGGCGGCACTGCTCAAGCAGCGCTTGAGGCAGATTCTGGCTGCACTCGGCGACACCCTCCTCAAACTTCTCTCTAAAATGAACTCGTGGATCGGGGTTTAAGCTGTCTGGCCGCGCAGGGTCGCCATAGCCTGCTAGGCGATTGAGGTGGAGGCGCGCCAGTACCGAGCCCACTTCATAAGCCAGTGCATCGGTTAACTCTGCTAGCTTAAGCAGCGCACCAGGTAGGCACTCCATTAAAATAGCCCCGTGGACCCCCTCTTCTGGCGGCACCAGCTGCACCATGCGCGGCACCGGCAATCTACCAGCAAGATGTTCTAGGAAGTAAACTTCGCGCAGGTAATCCTTATCCCGCGTGCATATTTTTAGAATCAGCTGCGCGCCGCTAGGCTGCGTCACCCTATAGACCACAGCAACCATGGCATCATCATGGTCGATCCGTGTAAAGGTAGCACCCTCAAGATGAAGGCGCTGTCGATATATCTCGATGAAAATCAACTGGCCCATTCAACAGCGAAGTGCAACAACGGTAGCCTCCATTTGGCACCCGTTGAAGACCTCTATGGGTGTCCGAAATTGTAGCACCTTCCGAGGCCGATTGTTAAGCCGTTCCTCCACAAGAGCAATAGTTTCATCTGGCACCAAATCAAGTCTCTCATACTTAGGTAGATATTGACGAACAAGC
>DAHXNQ010000115.1 GCA_027365315.1 Rhabdochlamydiaceae bacterium
GAGGGGAACAGGCGTGGCGGGAAAGGTTGTAGCGCCTGTTACCACCGTGTTGCTGGCGCCAGCGGGGCTGACCTCTACGTTGTAGATGGAGCCGGTGGTAAAGGTGAGGTTCGTCATGGTGATGGTGCCGATCGAGTTACCTGGGGCCAGGGTACCACCTGAGTCCACCACCACGTGCTCTATGCTACCTGTTCCTTTAAGAGTTCCTCCGCTCACCGTGACTGTCGCACCTAGAAGAGAGGTATTGATGTTGACCGTACCGCTTGTAATGGTCATGTCACCTGTGTAGGTACCCGTTGGCCCATTCAGTAGCAACTGACCTGCGCCCCCTGTAATGAATGCACCTCCATCATTGAGGCTACCCGTAAGAGTGACTACTTGACCTGTGCCCACGTTGAAAAAGCCTGTGCTGCCAGTCGTTATAGCCAAATTGTTCGGCAGAGTGACCGTAGTATTGTATGTGATCGTACCGTTGGTGACACCACTACCTAGCTGGAGAGTCGCTGTTGTTCCACCCCACTGTCCTCCAGGAGAGACCGTTACAATGCCTCCCCCTTCAATCAGGGCGGTACCGATGAAGGTGTTGACACCGCTTACAGTAAGCGTACCTGCGGTGGCTGTCACATTGGCAGCCACACCACCACTGATCCCTCCATCGGCGATGACGCCGCTCCAAGTTCCTCCTTCCAAGATTAAAGTCTGAGAGCTACCTCCCGCTGCGACATGACCATTGCCGAGTAGACTCTTGATAGTGGCGCCCGCTGTGGTATGGCTGACATCAAAAATACCGGGGCTAGTGACAGTAAGGCTGCTGCTGTCAGCAATCGTAGTAGAGCCTGTCAGAGCCAGTGTACCTCCACTGACAACAGTGGCGCCTGTGTAGCTGTTAGTACCACTTAGAGTCTGGATAGCTGTTCCAGAGTATGTGAATCCACCACCTGCCCCGCTGATCGCACCAGCATAGGTCTGGTTGGTGGCGCCGGTTAGAGTTAGAACCTGGGTGCCTAGATTGACAGTGGTGCCGGTTATACCATTGAGGCCAGCAATGGATGTGCCAGATGTCGTACCGCTGATGTCGAAGGTACCGCTGGTAGTGGTGAGATTGACGACACTGCTAGCGATCGAGCCAGAGCCAGCTATGTAAAGAGTGCCCGAACCAATGGTGGTGGCACCTGTGTAGAGACTGGTACCGCTTAGAGTCTGTGTAGCAGCTCCAGAAAGGGTCAACCCCCCGCTTCCTCCGGATAGACCAACTACACCAGAAAAGGTATTGTTGGTCGAACCGGTGATGGTCAGAGTCTTGGTGAGTAGTTTGACGCCGCCCGAACCGCTGAGGCTGATGATGGAGGCACCAGAGGTTGTAGCGCTGATGTCGAAGGTGCCAGACGAACCGACAGCGACGACGCTACTGTCAACTATCGACCCACTTCCCGATAGGGCCAATGTACCGGAACCGGTGATGCTGGTGAGGCCTGTATAGGTGTTGGTGCCGGCTAGAGTTTGCGTCAAGCTGCCAGACTGGGTAAGTGCACCACCTGTTCCGCTGATCGCACCAGCATAGGTCTGATTGCTGCTACCGGTCAGAGTCAGAGTCTGGGCGCCTAGAGTGACACTACCTGCTGCTGCACCAGCAAGACCGGTGATGGAGGCGCCATTTGTGAGGGTGATATCGAAGGTTCCAGAGGTGACAGTGACGACGCTGCTATCAGCAATCGAACCATTACCTGATAGGGCTAGCGTACCAGTACTATTAATGAGAGTGGGTCCTGTATAGGTGTTGGCACCGATTAGGGTCTGCGTCAAACTGCCAGACTGGGTGAGTGCACCACCTGCCCCGCTGATCGCACCAGCATAGGTCTGGTTGGTGGCGCCGGTTAGAGTTAGAACCTGGGTGCCTAGATTGACGGTGGTGCCGGTTATACCATTGAGGCCAGCAATGGATGTGCCAGATGTCGTACCGCTGATGTCGAAGGTACCGCTGGTAGTGGTGAGATTGACGACACTGCTAGCATTGATCGAACCAGAGCCAGCTATGTAAAGAGTGCCCGAACCAATGGTGGTGGCACCTGTGTAGAGACTGGTACCGCTTAGAGTCTGTGTAGCAGCTCCAGAAAGGGTCAACCCCCCGCTTCCTCCGGATAGACCAACTACACCGGAAAAGATATTGTTGGTCAAACCGGTGATGGTCAGAGTCGTGGTGAGTAGTTTGACGCCGCCCGAACCGCTGAGACTGATGATGGAGGCACCAGAGGTTGTAGCACTGATGTCGAAGGTGCCAGACGAACCGACAGCGACGACACTACTGGCAACTATCGACCCACTTCCCGATAGGGCCAATGTACCCGAACCGGTGATGTTGGTGGGACCTATATAGTTGTTGATACCGGCTAGAGTCTGCGTCAAGCTGCCAGACAGGATGAGTCCGCTTCCGGCTGCTGCGCCATTGAGCTTTCCTGAGAAGATGGCGGAGCCTCCATTGCTACTTATGGTAAGGACGCCGCCTGCCAAGTTGACCGTGCCCGCTCCTGCTAGACTGCCGATGGTTTGGTTGGTACCTTCGAGTTGCAGGATACCATTGGTATTCACGGTGAAGGCGCTAGAAGAGGCGAGAACGTCTGCCACTGAAGTTAAGAGAAGGCCATTGTTGATTACCGTAGGGCCACTATAGCTGCAAGCGGCAGTTAGAAAAAAAGTGGCTGAGCCAACGTAGGTGAGTCCGCCTGTTGTGCCACTGATCGTTCCTGCGAATGTGGTGTCGTTGACGTTGCCTGTGGTGAGGATAGCGCTTCCCAAGCTGACCGTGCCCGATCCTGATAGGCTGCCGATGGTCTGGTTGAAATCAGCGAGATCCAGGGTAGCGCCGCTAGCCACGGTGAAGTTGCTGGAGGGGGCGAAACTGCCAATCGCGCCAGCTGCGAGGGTGCCAGCGTTGACTGCCGTAGGGCCGGTATAGGTGTTGGCACCAGCTAGAGTCTGTGTCAAGCTACCAGACTGGGTAAGCCCCCCAGTAGCTGATGTGCTCGAGATCACACCGCTAAAGGTCTGATTGGTGCTACCGGTCAGAGTTAGAACCTTGGCACCTAGATTGACATCACCTGCACCGGCAAGACCGGTGATGGAGGTGCTCGAGTTGGTCGCGCTAATATCGAAGGTACCAGAGCTAACCATGACGCTGCTACTGTCAGCAATCGAACCACTGCCCGACAGAAAGAGAGTACCTCCTCCACTGATCGTGGTGGGGTCGGTATAGGTGTTGGTATTCGTTAGGATTAAGCTTCCTGCACCAGCTTGCGCAATCCCACCACCTCCACCCACGCCAATCACTCCCGAAATGGTCAGTGTGGTTCCTGTTGCAAGAGTAAAGTTGAGTGGTTGTGCGGTAGAACCGCTCGTGAGGTTAGCGCTGATGGTGGCTGTACCACTGCCGGTGATCGTGATGATGGAAGGTAGCGTTGTAGGAGACAGGTTTTCAAAGACGAAAGCGCCTCCCGCTGAGCTAAAGGTAAAGGGGGCGGCAGTAGCGTTGGCGACGGTCAGCGCCTGAAGGGTAGTAGTGGCAGCGATCGTTATATCTGCTGAAGCACTCTGCGCGGGGAATGTAGCTGTATCGCCGTTGTTTCCGGTGAGACCGGGAACGGTGGGATTCGTGCTCCAGTCCGCTGGAGTATTCCAGGCAATGGTTCCTCCAGTAGTCGGAGTCCAGGTGCCGGTCACGGGCGTAGCTCCTAGAAACTGAGGGCAACAGACAGCACCTAAAGAGACCCAACGCAACCACTTTTTCTTCATCGTTTCTTCCTGGAAATAAAAACTTACCTACTGCCATTTCTAACAAGATGGCTCTTTTTTGGCATCACAAGATTTAAGACGAGCAGAAAACGGAGTTGCAGAGAGCTGAAATTCTAGCTATGATTCGAGCCAGTCCCTATGGAGGAACTCGGTGATGCGTCAACACTCTCTCTACCTACTCTCGGCCACAAGCCTTCTTCTAGCCCCCCTCGCCTCAGTCTCTGGCACAGAGGGGAGCATCGCTTCGGTAAGACAGCTATCGAACGCCTTCACCGCAGTGGCGAAAAGTGCCACCCCAGCTGTGGTCTTCATCCGCGTTGAGCAGCAACCCAGCCAAGAAGAGATGATGATGCAGCAGCCGCAAAGCCCCTTCGACATGTTTTCCGATCCCTTCTTCCGCCGCTTTTTTGGTGCACCTCAGACGCCCCAGCAGCTGCAACCGCAGGTGAGCCAAGGCTCCGGCTTCGTGGTGACAGCAGATGGCTACATCATGACCAACGCCCATGTGGTGCAGGATGCTAAAAAGATCGCTGTTATCCTGAACGATGGCAGAGAGCTAGAGGCGACCCTAGTGGGGACTGACCCACGCACCGATGTGGCGGTGGTGAAGGTAGAGGCCTCCGACCTGCCTACACTCACCTTTGCCGACTCGGATGAGGTAGAGGTGGGCGAATGGGCGGTCGCCATTGGCAGCCCCTTCCAGCTAGAGGCTTCCGTTACCATCGGTGTGGTGAGTGCCAAAGGACGCCAGAATCTGCGCATCACCGACTTTGAGGATTTCATCCAGACAGACGCCGCCATCAATCCCGGCAACTCGGGCGGCCCCCTCATCAACCTCGACGGAGAGGTGATCGGCATCAACACCGCCATCGTCTCCCGTTCCGGCGGCTACATGGGCATCGGTTTTTCCATTCCCAGCAACCTGGCGCGCCACATCATGGACCAGCTGATCAACAAAGGCTCGGTCACCCGCGGCTTCTTGGGCATCGTGATGCAACCCATCGATAAAGATATCGCCGAGGCCTACGGCCTGAAGAAGCCCGAGGGCGCCCTCATCGCCGAAGTGGAAAAGGGCTCACCCGCTGATAAAGCAGGCCTCAAACAGGGAGATATTCTTCTCGAGTACAACGGCACCGCAGTCAAATCGATCGGCGCACTGCGCAAAGATCTCTCCCTTATGCAGCCCGGTAGCCCGCTACAACTACGAGTGAATCGCAACGGCGAAAACCTCGCTCTCACTGTCACCTTAGGCAGCATCAACGACAAAGCTCCCTCTGCCGAAACCCTCGCTCACAAGCTGGGCATCGAAGTAGAGCGACTCAACCAAGAGCTCTCTAAACAGCTAGGCTACACCAACACCGAAGAGGGAATGGTGATCACCAAGGTGCGCCCCGGCTCGCCCGCTGCCAGCGTCGGCATCCGCCCCGGCTACCTCATCCTCGGCGTCAACCACAAGAAGGTGACCAGCGAAGAGGAGTTCTGCGAAGCTATCCAGACGATGGACAGCCAGAAGCTGGTCCTCCTCCTGGTCAAGCTAAACAACGCCCCCGGCCAGCCCACTAAATTCTTCTGGTTCAAAGTCGAGTAGAGTCAGGCTGCCCCTTGAACTCGGCCATGGCCGAGTTCAAGGGAGGCCCATTCAACTCCGAAGTGCAACAACGGTAGCCTCCATTTGGTCGAGCGCACGCGAAATGAGGTGCTCGAAGAGCTTTCGGGACTGCTTCAGATGCGCATCTTTTCCTACCAAGCTGATGGAACTACGGAGCTGTAGCGAAGCGCCTGATGAAGTCTTGAAAGAGCGGGTCGCTGCGGACGCTGTCGAAGAGCGGATCGGAGAGCAGCTCGCCCCCTAGATCGATCCCCTGCTGCCAGGCGCTCTCGAGCCACCCTAGCGCAGCGCGCACTTCGTTAAGCTGCGCAGCAGCTTTGGCGGTGCGTAGCGCCAGCTGGGCACCGGGGGCGATGCGGTAGCATTCGCCCGCTAGCTGCACCACTAATGGATAGTCCCCTCGTACAAAAGCTGCCTCATGCAGTAGCAGCATCCCCTGTGGCGAGAGGGCGCCACCCAGCGGTCTTAATAGCTGATAGACTTTGGTCCAATCCTTCTCGTCAGCGGCAAGAGCCGCTAGCGTGTGAGAGGCGATCGAGCAGAGCACACCCATACCGCTACCAGGTCCCCTTTCAGAGCTAGCCTTAAAGAGAATGCGCTCGAGGCGCTGCTCGGCCGCTTGGCGATTGCCCGCTGCTAGATCCTCTTCTGCGCGGCTCAGTTCGGCGCGCAGATCCTCTTTCCAGTCGCTGGGGCGCAGCATCCTGGCGGCACGCAGCTGTTCGAAGTTCTGGAAGGCAAAGAGAATGAAGAGCGCTCCGATGAAGAGCTGCTGCGCCCAGAGCGCCAGCGCTGTCAGCACCACCCCCACTATCGCACCAATCCAGAGCGAAGCGCGCACTCCCTCCTCTCCAAAGAGCCCCTGCAGCAGAATGCGCAGCAGCTGGCCACCATCCATCGGTAGCACCGGCAGCAGATTCAACACCGCCCAGAAGAGGTTGATTACCTGGAGAATCCTGAGCGAGTAGTGGCTCCAATCTGGTAGCGGTAGCTGAAGCTGCAGCAGTAGCGTGGCGATACCAAAGAGCATCAGGCCAAAGAGCGGCCCCATCAGCACTACAACAAATTGTTTAGGCAGCGAAAGGGTATGCCCCTCGTGGTAGGTGATGCCCCCTAGCGCCACCAGCTCGATCCGGGGCTTGAGGCCAAAGCTGAGCGCCGCAATGGCATGGCCCAGCTCGTGTACCAAAACCGAAACAAAGATGATCCCTAGCCAGATGGGAAACCGCTCGAGAGAGCTGCCCCCCAGCCAGGCTAAAAGCGAGGCGGTGACCCAGAACATCGGTTGGATCGTGATCGAAATGGATTTGCGGCTCATCGGGCTCCTAGGGCGGACTGCATCGCCAGCCCCATCTCGGATGGGGTGGAGGCGATAGTCACACCAGCTTTTTTCAGAGCTGCAATCTTATCGGGTGCCCCCCCTTTGCCTCCAGAGATGATCGCTCCCGCATGGCCCATTCTCTTCCCAGGAGGCGCTGTCTGCCCCGCAATGAAGGCGGCTACCGGCTTGCTGCCGTAGCGCGCGATCCACTCGGCAGCCTCTTCCTCGGCGCTACCGCCAATCTCACCAATCAGTAAAATTCCTTCGGTCTGCGGATCTTTTTCAAATAATTCTAAAACATCGACAAAGTTGGTGCCATTCAGAGGATCGCCTCCAATTCCGACGCAAGAGGATTGTCCCAAGCCCAACTGTGTCGTCTGCCAGACCGCTTCGTAGGTAAGGGTGCCCGAGCGGGAGACAATCCCCACCTTCCCCTTTTTGTGGATGTAGCCCGGCATGATCCCGATCTTACACTCTCCCGGCGTGATCACCCCAGGACAGTTGGGACCCACCAGACGCGAGCTCTTGCTGCTTCGCATCACTCGGCTCACCTCTAGCATATCGCGCACCGGAATCCCCTCAGTGATGCAGATGATCAGCTCGATTCCCGCATCCTCCGCCTCCAAGATGGCGTCGGCAGCGTGGGGTGCCGGTACAAAGATCAAGCTAGCAGTACAGCCCAGCTTCTGCTTCGCTTCATAGACGGTGTCGAAGACGGGCAGCCCCAGCACCTCTAGCCCCCCCTTGCCGGGAGTGACACCCCCTACAAACAGGCTGCCATATTCAAGACCCTGCTGCGTATGAAACTGTCCCGCTTTGCCTGAGATGCCCTGCGTGATGATCTTGGTACTTTTGTCGATCAGAATGCCCATCTATCTTCCCCTTCCATGCAGTGCAGCGTGTGCCTTCTCTGCCGCCTCGGCCAGGCTGTCGGCGGTGAGGATCGCTAGGCCCGATTTCTTTAAAATCTCCTTCCCTTGCGACACATTGGTTCCCTCCATCCGCACCACCAGTGGCACCTGAATCTTCACCTCGTTTGCCGCCGCCACAATCCCCTCGGCCAGCGTGCCGCAGTTCATGATGCCGCCAAAGATGTTCACCAAAATCGCCTTGACATTGGGATCGGAGAGGATGATCTTAAATCCCTCCGCCACCTTCTCCTTCGAGGCGCTGCCCCCCACATCGAGAAAGTTGGCGGGGCGCCCCCCTACCGACTGGATCAGATCCATCGTCGCCATCGCTAGACCTGCTCCATTCACCATGCAGCCGATGTTGCCATCGAGAGCGATGTAGGCGAGATCAAACTGCCTTGCCATCACTTCACGTTCGCTCTGCTGTGTTGGGTCGTAAAAACTGTTGATCTCCTCCTGGCGGAAGAGGGCGTTGTCATCGACGCTCAGCTTGGCATCCAGCGCCACCAGCCTCTGATCGGGCGTCAGCACCAGCGGATTGATCTCCAGCAGCGATGCGTCGAAGTCCCAAAAGGCTTTCGCTAGCCCCTCGGCGATCTTCATCCCCCTGCGCGCAATCTCGCCCTTCCAGCCCATGAATTTGACTAGCCGCAGCAGTTTGTAACCGCGCATCTTGCCACCCGGCTCCAGCTCCAGAGTCAAGATCTTGTCGGGGTAGTGCAGCGCCACCTCCTCAATCTCCATGCCACCCTCTGGTGAGGCGATCATGATGGGCGCAGCCCTACTACGATCCATGATGATGCCCATGTAGAACTCGCTATCGATCTCGCTCGCCTCGGAGATCAGCACCTTATGAGCCACCACACCATCGGGTCCGGTCTGCTGATTGACCATCTTCATCCCGATCAGCTCTTCGGCCACCTTCACAATCTCAGCCGCGCCACCGCGCACCAGGCGCACCCCGCCGGCCTTGCCGCGCCCACCCGCATGCACCTGAATCTTCACCACCGCCTCAGAAAGGTGCAGCCGCTCTACCACAGCACGCGCCTCTTTCCCATTGCTGGCCACCCCAAAGGGAGGGACAGGAATGTGGTAACGTTGTAGAATCTCTTTTGCCTGAAATTCGTGAGTATTCATCCTAGTCTTTTCTCCGCTACGCAACCTTTCCCTTACACCATAGAGAGATTTTCATGCTGCAGTTCTTAAAGAGAGGTTACGAGAAGCTTCGCACTGCCCTCGGCAAGACCAGCTCCCTCCTAGGCGGCAAACTGCGCCAGCTGTTTGGCGCCCCCATCGACGAGACCACCTTCGAGCAGCTGGAGCAGCTGCTCTACGAGGCAGACCTGGGTGCCAACCTCGCCAGCGAAATCAGCGAAGCGATGCGCCGCTTTCTTAAGCGCCACCCTTCTGCCACCACTCCAGAGCTGATCGAAGAGATAGAGCGGCTCTGCCTTGAAATTTTGGAGGAGCCCCCTTCAGCCCACTTTACCCCCCCCACACCTGGCTCCCCTAAAGTGATCCTGATCGTCGGCGTGAATGGCAGCGGCAAAACCACCTCTCTTGCCAAGCTGGCCCACCGCTTCACCGAAGAGGGGCACAAAGTTCTTGTAGCAGCGGGCGACACCTTCCGCGCAGGCGCCACCCTTCAGCTACGCATCTGGGCCGAAAGACTCTCTCTCCCCTTTGTCTCCACAACGCCTGGCGGCGACCCCGCTGCTGTCGCCTTCGACGCCATCAGCGCCGCTAAAGCGCGCGGCTGCGATCTGGTTCTCATCGACACCGCCGGCCGTCTGCAGAACAAAGAGGAGCTGATGCGGGAGCTCACCAAGATACGCCGCGCCTGCGACAAGGCTCTTCCCGGCGCACCGCATGAAACTCTGCTGGTGCTGGACGCCACCACCGGCCAGAACGCCCTCGAACAGGCACTCGCCTTCCACGAGGCGACCCCTCTTTCCGGCCTGATCCTAGCCAAGCTAGATGGCTCGGCTCGCGGCGGGATGGCGCTAGCCATCTACCGCACCCTCAAACTCCCCCTTCTCTTCATCGGCAGCGGCGAACAGAAAGAGGATCTTCTACCCTTCGATAGTAGCCAATTTGTCCACGCTCTTTTTGATTAATATGAAATAAATAGATAACAATCAATTAATTAAACTGTTGTCACATATGATCGATCCTATATCAGTGGTGACTAGATGGAGAGAGCAAGCCGTTATCCAACCCAGTGCGATGATTACGACTGGGTCGACAAAAGCCTGGCAAAGTATGAGAAAGAGGAAGGGCCATACAAGTCTCCGGCCCCTATGCACTTTAACATCTCCACGTTGCCGGACAACCTCTTGGCAGAGCGGGCGGCTGAGCTACTTCAATATCGTTACGAGATGCTCTATCAAAAAGAGTCTACAACAACTGTTACTGGAAAGAAGACGATACGATTTCAAGCTCGCCCCCTTCCCACAATTGGGTGTCCTATAATTTGTCCCAGAGAGCGGCTAGCCGAGCTACCTACTTACTACGCTGTGGTGGAGCGTCTCTTCAAAGAGACCATCGAAGGTGATGGCATCAGAAGCCCTTGGGGCATGCGGAGTCAATTTCGTCTGGACGATGACCAGCAGATGGGATTTTTGATGGGTCGCGCCCATCTTTTCCTAGGCAGCTCTACCCCAAAATACCTCACCATCGATACCAGCCTCCCCCTTAAAGAGGTAGCGATGACTCTGCTACGGCTGCTTTACGATCTAGCGCCCCAAGAAGAGACAATGAATCTGTCGATTCCTCCAACAGCTCCAGATGAAGGAGAAGTGACCAAAGCCATGGAAAAGGGCAGTCTTGAATTTGCCCTGCGCAGGGAATTCCCGTTTCTCTGGAGCCGCAATCGCCTTCTGAAAGCGGATGCGAACGGAATGACGGCAACGACAGATGAGGCAAATGGAAAAGCGGTGACACTCTCTATCGTCCTGTCAAGCTCCTCCACAACCAGCTCCACGCTACAGGTACCTGCTCGGTATGCAGCTGCTGCACGCAAAGCGCTGCGCAATCTCTCTATCTCCACTTCCCCCTATCGAGTCCCCAAAAAACTGAGTGGAAGACTCCTCACTCTCTCTATCATTTCTCTCCTACCAGAAGGCATGAATGTGATCTACGATCCAATCTCTCACACAGTAACTCTGCTCAGAGCAGGCCCCAAACACTCCTTACCATCTAAAGGAGAAAAAACGTGGCAAAAAGTAAAAAATACCAAGACTGGCTGATCGAGAAATTAAAAGATCATGATGAAGCAGTCGCTTATCTCAATGCCGCACTAGAGGAGAGTCTGAAAGGTGATGAAGAATCCCAGCATCTTTTTCTGATGGCACTGAGAAACGTTGCTGAAGCGCAAGGAGGCCTCGGTAATTTGACAAAAAAGGCCCATGTTGACAGGGAAAGTCTCTACAAGACCCTATCTGAAAAAGGCAATCCCAAATGGCATACCCTTGTCTCCCTGATTATCTCGCTCGGGCTAAACCTGAGATTAAGCTAACCTCTGCACACACAAACTCAAGCTAGAGAGTTAACCACTAACTGATCAGTTGTAGCTTACCCGCCGGGCCCCTACACTCGGGGTTATGGGACGAACCGAACTACAACAGCTCACGGCAGATCTCCTCGCCTATCTTAAACAGGGAAACTCTCAGCTGGATCTTACAGCTGAGAGTCTGCCGCCTCAGCCCATTACGCAGCTGTCCGCAATAGCACAGGAACGCAAGCTGGAACCATCCAGAACGCGCTCGGTCCCACCCAAAGCGATGTCCCCGCGCATCGAAGCTGTCGCTCCTTTACCCCCCTCTCGTCCAGTCCCGCCGCCTCGCGAGGTGGTCGAAATAGAGCCAACTGAACTTCCTCAGATTGAAGCGATAGAGAGCCTCCTACCTCCACGTTCTCCATGGGAGCTTGTCCCTCCTGAAGCGCCGCCGCATGCGCTGCCACTGACGCTGCTGTTGGAGCAGCTGGCGCCGCAGGTGCAGAAGGCGCTGCCTCTACTGAAGCTGCGCTCGCAGGATCAGCCCCCCGCCGAGGTGCTGCTACTGTCGCGCGATGGCGTACACGAGCTGAAGCTCTCGCAAGATCTAGCGCGCTCTATCCACACCAAACTTGCTCCGGTTCTGCTGCTGCGCGCCTCGGCACTGCTGCGGCCCGAGATGGCAAAGAGCGTGATGGCACACAGCTGGAAGCTGGTGCTGGGACCTGAGGAGCTAGCCCCCCGTTTTGCTAAAGAGCGATTTGTACCGCTCGGCCACTTAGAAACCTACTCGATCGAGGCGAAGCGCGCCCTTTGGAAACTGCTCTCCACCAAATTGCCACCGTCATCCCCGACCTAGCGCTCGACC
>DAHXNQ010000116.1 GCA_027365315.1 Rhabdochlamydiaceae bacterium
TCCTTCCAGGAGGTTCTGTGGCGCCGATTTTCTTGTGGCTCGTGCTGCTTCCTTGGCTCCTCTCTAGAGTGCTGTGGGCCGGTTCTGATGATCTTTTCCATGGCGAAGAGGATCCTACACACTTTCACCATGTCAATGTGATCACAGGCCATCTCTCTCTTTCGATGCAAGATGGTGTGGTGGAGGGGGCGCAGCCTCTTACCATAACGCGCAGCTACACAAGCGCTGGTGCACTCGAGCGCTCTTCTGAAAATGCAGACCTCCATTTGCGCTATCTGCAGGGCGGTTTTGCTGTCCAGGGCGGATGGAGTCTCTTTCCCCACACACATCTGATTATCGAGCCAGCTAAGCAGAAGAAGTTCTTCAGGGCGCATGTGGCTGAGCCTTCCGGCGGATGGATCAGCTATTCCTACAGTCACAAAGCAGATCACCGCGTGCTGGTGCTGCGTCCTAGCCAGCGTACAGCCGCCTCCTGCAGTCTACTCGGACCACGAAATAACCCCAGCCTGAACAGCCTTTCTCTCGATCTCAAACATGGCGAGGTGCGCATTCAACTGCCAAATGGCGGTATGCGCATCTACAAAGGGGATAAGATCAACTACAAGGCGACACCTTACGATCGGCGCACACGCTGCTTTCTTCTAACCGAAGAGATCCATCCCAGCGGACATCGCACCCGCTACCACTACAACAGGAATCAGCATCTGGTCGATGTGGTCAATATGGATCCTCAAGGAAGGAAGAGCTACGCCTCGCTGCACTTGGATTACTTTCAGGTAAAGGTGCCTTTCGACTTCCGCATCACCACCTCCGACGGCAAGGAGCTGCACTACAGAGCAGAGAAGTTTGAAGAGAGAGACTATCTCAACCATGTCGAGAGCAACTTCCGCCCATCAGAGAAGATCCACTATCAGCCCGCGCGTAAGGGTAAAGGTTTGCGCCTCTCATCACTGGTAATGGAGGGACAGACTCCGCTTAGGGTCAGCTATATATCTCCTCCCAATCATCACGAGGAGAACAAATGGTTGAAATATCCCAATAAAAAACCTTCGAATGCCGATCGCGTCGACCGCATCGAGGCACCAGTGGGAGAGGGAGGCGCAATGGTGACGGTGGCCAGCTTTGGCTACAGCGATCACTTCACAGATGCACGCGATGCTGAAGGACGCCTCACCCGCTACCACCACGATGGAACGCAGATTCAGAGGATCGAATATTTCGATGAGGGGGACCGGCACCACTCAACGGTGCGCTTTTTCTGGGGACCGAAGAATTTAGCCGGAAAGGCACTGCTGCGGCCTGATGGCACGGCCCTCTTTTCGAAGACCTTTGAGTATGATGGCAATGGCAATGTGGTGGAGGAGGTACTCTTTGGCAACCTAACGGGTGATAGCTCCGACTCTTTTGTGCCCGACAAGCGCGGCGCCCTCTCAGGCGCCGAATCCTACCGCAGACGATTTGAATACCTCCCTCACTTCAATCTACCCACAAAAGAGCAGGAGGAGGGAGGCCTTACCTACCTCTACCGCTATAGGCCCGGCACCGATCTTCTCATCGCCAAATTCACCTGCGGACCAGAAGGAATGCTAGAAAGAGAGTTTCTCTTCTACAACGATGAACATCTGCTGAGCTTAACCATGACAGATGATGGTTCGTCGGAGGACCACAATGATCTTTCGGGAGTTAGCGAAAGAAGAATCGTACGATACGACAGGGATGGCGGGTCGGGGCTACCGATAGCCATTTCAGAATCCTACTGGGATGTAGAGAGCGGTTCAGAGCGCCTGCTGCGCCGCACCGAACTGGGCTACTCTGCCCAGAAGCGAGTCATCGAAGAGAGGGTCTACGATGCAGAAGGTATTCATCGCTACACCACCCATACCGATTATGATCCAGCGGGCCGCCCTCTAAAGACTGTTAGCCCTGTCGGTCTAGAGAACCACTACCGCTACGACCTCCTGGGCAGGCTAGTCGAGTCAAAAGAGGCGGGAAAATGCCGCCAGATCCGCCACTATGACGCAGCGGGAAGATTGGTAGCGCGCGAGGAGATCGACTCCTCTGGCAAAACAAAGGTAACCCGCAGCCGCTACGACCATAAAGGACGACTGATCGCTGAAACTGACCACCGCGGCAACAGCACCTGGCAGAGCTACGACCGGATGAGCCACTGCCTGACCACGCAGTTTCCGATGATCGAAGATGAGAAGGGAGAGCCCTACCATCCAATCATGCGGTTTGGCTACGACCTGCAGGGCAATATCACCTCCAGCACCACACCTAAAGGCGACACCACCTCCACTCGCTACAACATCCGCCGCCATCCCACTGAGATTCTCTATCCCGATGGTAGCCAGTTGACCCATCGCTACAACCGCGATGGCACTCTAGAAGAGACGCTCTATCCAGATGGAACCACTCTCCGCTACAGCCATGACTGCCTCCAGCGGATCACCTCTAAGCGCACCTATAGCGCCGATGGCAGCTTGCTAGCCGAAGAGAGCTGGTGCTATGGCAAGCTGAAGCTGCGCTCCTACACCAACGAGGAGGGGCTCACCACCTACTACCGCTATGACGGCGCTGGCCGCAAGATCGAAGAGAGTGCGGAAGATCGCATCACCCGCTACCAGTATGACGCGCTGGGCTTTCTCGAAAGGACGATCCGCGGCAATACCGCTCATGTCGAGATCCACGACGAAGAGGGGCGGGTTGTTCAGCGATGGGATGAAGACGATGAGGGCCAAAGGGAGCAGCAAACCTCCTTCGAATATGACAGCGAAGGGCGCCCTTCTCGCGCCACCCGCATCACTTCGCAGGGACTAGCTATCGATCAGTTTACCCACGATGACGAAGGCAGACTGCTTCAGCACACTGATCCTCTTGAGGGCACCACACGGTTCATCTACGACGAACAGTACCAGAATGAGCGGGGACAGCGCGTGCTCAGCTTCACCACCATCGACCCTCTGGGTAACGCTACAATCGAGACACACGATGCTCTGGGCCACATCGTTCTGCGCGAGAAAAAAAGCCCTGAGGGCCAGCTGGTCGCCAAAGAGGAGTTCCATTACGACCGCGCTGGCAACCAGAGCACCAGGCTCTCCACCACTCTGCTTGCAGGAGAGAGGCTGCGCGAGAGCGTTGTGGAGTGGCAGCACGACAGCCGCGGACGCGTT
>DAHXNQ010000007.1 GCA_027365315.1 Rhabdochlamydiaceae bacterium
CACCCCGTTTTATTCGGAGTTCATGGTGGGGCGAGGAGAGGCGTATTTCCTCCTCAAAAAAAGACCCCGGAGAGAACAATGGAATATTTCTTACTCCCTAGGCAAAAAATGAGAGCTCTTGCGCGCAATTAGAGAACAACGGTAGCCTCCATTTGGCACCCGTTGAAGACCTCTATGGGTGTCCGAAATTGTAGCACCTTCCGAGGCCGATTGTTAAGCCGTTCCTCCCCAAAAGATGGAGTGTCAGGGCAGCGACTTATGAAGAAGAGTCCCTCTCTATCGAGATCCGCGATCGGACCTTGCAACCGGATGCTCTTAGCATCCACACCCTGGTTGGCTATAGGATTAGAATCAGCCACAATAACGATGGGTTTTCAATCACTCCATACAGACTCAATCCAAAGGGAGGCTGTGGCTGTGGCAAGTCTCAAAGCTACGCCTTTTCAACTCCGAAGTGCAACAACGGTAGCCTCCATTTGGCACCCGTTGTTGCACTTCGGAGTTGAAAAGGCGTTGATTATAATTTAGTTTTAAGATATCATAGAGCCTGCAAAAAATTAAAAAGGTGAGATGATGCCTTCCTCCTCAAACCTACAGACCAGTGGCACCCAGCGCCCTGCCACCACTCCTCCGCATAGGATAGAAGAGGTGGCTCATAAGCCCTCTGTAGCGCCACTTGCGCAAGATTCCATCTCTGGAACACCCGACATCGGCGGCAAGATCTGTGACTTTTTCGCCTGGCTCTTCTCACCCATTGTGAGACTAAAGAATTGGGTAGTCTCTCTCTTTGTGCTACCAGCTGCTTCTCTCAAGCCAACAGAGAACAAGCCAAAATCTGAAGAGATTAAACCGCCAGCACCTCCGCCACAACCACCCAAGCCTGTACCCGCTTCTCAACCGCAACCACCCAAGCCTGTAACCGCTCCTCAACCACAACCACCCAAGCCTGTTTTAGTTTCGGAATTGTTAAAGCTTGGTATACAGACATACTGTACGGAAAAGAAAACGAGTGGTGAAGGGCTAATCAATCAAGTGACTTTCTATGAAAGCCCCTCTCATGAGCCCGATGGTGAAAATAGAATCTCCATGACAGCCCCTTCGGAGCAAGAAGAGGATCTCAATACATACATTCGGCTTAGTGCTGTCGTTGTGACACTCAGCAGCGGTTACTCCATACGTTTCAAACCTTCTGTCTCAGACTACCCGATAGCACTTTTATGGACTGCAGAGCAGATCTCTTGGAAGATCGCGGATTACAAGATTCCAGATGGAGATTGGATCGAAGCCTATACCCCATCGGAAAAGATGGGGTACCGCGAGATTGAGCCGATTCAGGCAAAGTTTGACAAACCGGCGAATGGTTGGCCAGAACCTGTCAATTTCCAGAACTGGTTCATTCAAGAGGCGGCGCCCCATTTTAGCAAGACTGCCACACAATTTACCCAGCAGAAACCAAAACTCTTCTCCGATGCAGGGCCATTCTCACGCTTTAAGGCAAAGATCGATCAGATTTCCTTCGACAAGATCGGAGGGGTATATAATAAAAATATCCCTCAAGGATGGAGAGTCAGGAAAGAGACTTATGAAAAAGAGTCCCTCTCTATCGAGATCTGCGATCAGACCTTGCAACCGGATGATCTTAAAATCCACGCCCTGGTTGGCTATAGGATTAGAATCAGCCACAATAACGATGGGTTTTCACTCACTCCATACCAACTCTGTCCAAATGGAATGGCTCTGACCTGTATTTCTGAGGAGGGTCTGGCAATGACACCTACGGGAGAGCCTTCAAGAATGGAGGGGTGTCGTCTTGATGCAGATGGTGTGGAAGCGGCCTTGTCAAAGGCCTATGACATGCTTTTTAGACTAGCGAACCAATCTTAACGGTGAAGCGGCGTTCCGAGGGCAGCGAGAGCCGCCTCTTTGATCGCCTCAGCCAGGGTGGGATGGGCGTGCGGCAGGAAGGCCAGCTCGCTCACCTTCATCCGCTTCTCTATGGCCAGCACCAGCTCGCCGATCATCTCCGAAGCGTGTGATCCTAGAATGTGCCCTCCTAGCAGGATGCCACTTGTTTCGTCGCAGACCAGCTTCACAATCCCTTTGTCTTCACCACTAGCGCGCCCGCGCGAACTAAACTGGAAGGGAAATTTGCCCACCTTCACCTTGCGCTTCAGCTGGCGCGCCAGCTCTTCGGTCAGGCCAACAGCAGCCACTTCGGGTTCGGTGTAGATGACGTTCGGGATGGCCATCAGATCGACAGGATGGGCAGGCTTTCCCGCTAGGTAGGTGGCAACGCAGACGCCCTCTTCGGAGGCTCTGTGGGCCAGCATCGGCCCTTCCACCAGATCCCCGATGGCAAAGATACTAGGCTGTGTGGTGCGGTAGAAAGGGTCCACCTGGATGAAGCCCTGCGCTGTGGTGGCGATGCCCAGCCTTTCAAGACCTAAGCCTTCGCTGTAGGGTTTGCGCCCCACAGCAACCAGTACAGCATCGGCAGCAAGCTCTTGTAATCTGCCTTCGCGCTCGAAGCGCAGGAGCGCACCATCCTCTTTGGACTCGATGGCCACCACTTTGGAGCTGAGGAAAAAACGTAATCCGCCCTGCTCTAAAATTTTCTGAAAGGCGCCTCCAATCTCCAGGTCGAGGGTGGAGCAGATCCTCTCGAGAAACTCCACCAGAACCACCTCACTACCGAGGCGGCTATAGATCGAGGCCATCTCCACACCGATCACCCCCGCTCCCACCACAATCAGCTTTTTCGGCACCTCTTTCAGAGCCAGAGCCCCTGTGGAGGAGAGGATGCGCTGCTCGTCAAAGGGAGCAAAAGGAAGAGGTGTGGGCACAGAACCGGTGGCGAGAAGAATCGATTTGCTATCGAGAATCTGCTCTCCTGCCACGCCCTGCACGACAACTTGCTGAGGAGAGGTGAGTCTGGCGCTTCCTTGAAACTGCTGCACCCCCTCCTTGCGCAAGAGGGCTGCTATGCCGCCGCGAAATCCACTCACCACCTTCTCTTTGCGCTCCTGCATGGTGGTAAAGCGGTAGCGACAGGAGCCCACCTCGATGCCATGCTCGGCAAGACCATGCATCGCCAGATGGTAGAGTTCGGACGAACGCAGCAGCGCTTTTGAGGGGATGCAGCCCACATTGAGGCAGGTGCCTCCTAGATCCCCTTTTTCGACACATGCTACTTTTAGTCCCAGGGCAGCGGCGCGCAGCGCTGCCACATAGCCTCCTGGACCGCTGCCAATCACCACCAAGTCGAACGGTTCCACAGGTCAGCTCCTACAGGTCAAGCAGAAGCCTCGAAGGCTCCTCAATGTTCTTCTTAATCTGCACCAGAAACTGCACAGCCTCTTTGCCATCGATGAGGCGGTGGTCGTAGCTGAGCGCTAGGTACATCATAGAGCGCACCTCTACCCGATCAGCCACAGCAACAGGGCGCTTCTGAATGGTGTGCATGCCTAGAATGGCGCTCTGCGGCGGATTCAGGATAGGGGTTGAAAGCAGCGAGCCAAAGGTACCGCCGTTGGTGATGGTGAAGCTGCCACCACGCAGCTCATCCAGTGTTAACTTTCCCGAGCGACCCTTGATGGCAAACTGCTCGATGGCGCGCTCGATTTCGCCAAATGAAAGGGTATCGCAACCGCGCACCACCGGTACCACCAGCCCTTTTTCGGTGGAGATGGCGATGCCGATGTCGTAGTTGTGGCAGCGCACAATCTCCTCCCCTTCGATGTAGGAGTTCACCTCGGGAAAGGCCTTCAAAGCCGAGGTAACCGCCTTCACAAAGAAGGACATGAAACCCAGCTTCACGCCGTAGCGCTGCTGAAAACTATCCTTCTCCTGCGCTCGTATCGCCATCACAGCGCTCATGTCCACCTCGTTGAAGGTGGTTAACATGGCGGTATTCTGCTTCACCTCCACCAGACGGCTAGCGATAGTGCGACGCAGAGAACTCATCTTGCGGCGGCTGGTGCGCGGAGTGGGAGGCGATGCTGAAGACGATGCAGGAGCTGTAGCTGACTGAGAGGGTTTATCGAGCGCCTTTATAAACTCATCCTGTCCCAGGCGAAGAGGCTTCTCTCCCGTAGCAGCGGTAGGAGAGGCTTTTTTTTCAGCAGCTGGCGGTGGTGGCGCGACAGCAGCTTTCGGTGGCGCTTCGGTCGGTTTGGGAGTAGGAGCTGACACGGTAGCCGCTGTATCGATCCAGGCGATCTTCTGACCCACCTTCACATGATCGCCCACCTTCACCAGGTAGTGAATGGCACCCCCTTCGGGAGCATAGAGCACCTGGTTCACCTTATCGGTCTCCAGCTCTAGAATCTCCTGCCCCTTGGCTACGCCACTTCCCTCTTCGGCGCGAAAGTCGGCAACCACCGCCTCCACCACCGATTCTCCTAGAGGAGGAACCTCAACCTCGATTCTCATCTGCTCTCCTTGAAGGCGTTTTCCAGTAGCTCCTTCAGCTCTTTCACATGCACCGAATAGGAGCCGACAGCGGTGGCTGCGGTGGCTGGGCGTCCAGCGTATAGCAAATCTTTTAGATGTTGTGCCATGTAGCTAAAGGCTCCCATATTTTTAGGTTCTTCCTGCACCCAAACCAGCTCGTCTATGCTGGGATAGCGAGCGATCTCCTGCTGCAGCGTGGGAAGGTCAAGAGGATAGAGCTGCTCGATGCGCAGTAGCGCCACATCCTCTTTTTTTAGTTTCTCGCGATGCTCGAGCAGTTCGTAGTAGATCTTGCCACTACAAAGCAGCATCCTGCGAGGAGACTTTGCGGGAGCTGGCCCTGGAAGAATGGTGACAAACTGCCCCGCCGCCAGATCTTTGAGAGAGGAGGTGCAGGCGGGGGCCCTCAGCAGTGCTTTGGGCGTAAAGATGACAAGCGGCCGCCTCACTTTTCCCAGTGCATGACGCCTCAGTAGATGAAAATGCTGTGCGGGGGAGGAGGGATTCGCCACCACCATATTCTCCTGGGCACAGAGCTGTAAAAAGCGCTCGATGCGCGCCGAGCTGTGTTCCGGTCCCTGACCCTCATAGCCGTGCGGCAGCAGCAGCACCAGCGCCGAGGCGTGGCCCCACTTCTCAAACGAACTAGCTAAAAACTGATCGATCACCACTTGAGCAGTGTTGACAAAATCGCCAAACTGCGCCTCCCAGACCACCTGGGTGCGCTCGGCTAAAGTGCTGTAGCCAAACTCAAACCCCATTACCGCATACTCGGAGAGCGGTGAGTTGTAGGCTTCGAAGCGGCCCGACGCCCCCGAAAGGCGGCTGAGCGGATAGTCATAGGTTCCGCTCGTTTCATCCACGCAAAGAGCATGTCTTTGCGAAAAGGTGCCGCGACGGCTGTCTTGACCCGAAAGCCGCACACCTATTCCCTCTTTTAGAAGAGAGCTCCAGGCGAGTAGCTCCCCCATTCCCCAGTCGACCAGGCGACTCTCTTCGTCCCCCTCGACCATCTTGCGACGATCCTCGAAAAGTCGCTTCACCTTGCTGTGAGGCTTAAACCCCGCTGCGAAGGTGGTGATCTCGCGACCTAACTGCCGCAGCGCTTCAATCTGCAATGGAAAGGCATTTACGGGAAGCGGTTGGCGCGGAGGCGCTAGTGGAGGATCGGGTGGAATCTTGGCCGAGGCGTGAGCCTCCTCCAGCTCTTTCGCAAACTGATCCGACGCTGGTGGTAGCGACAGACCAAGAGCCTCGAGCCTCTGGCGGTAAAGCGCCCTCACCGAGGGACGCCCTGCAATCCCAGCATACTCAATCGGCTGGGTGAATCGCGGCTCGTCGCCCTCGTTGTGGCCATACTTGCGGTAACAGAGAATATCGATGAAAGGATCGCAGCCAAACCGCTGCCGCAGCCCTGCTGCTAGCCTCGCCACCCGTATGCAGGCCTCGGGATCCTCGCCATTCAGATGAAATACAGGAGAGCCAAAGCTCTTTGCTATGTCGGTGCAGTAGCGGGTCGACCTAGCATCTTTAGGTAGCGTCGTGAAACCGATCTGGTTGTTCACCACCAGATGAACCGTACCCCCCACGCTATAACCCTCTAGACGCGACATCTCTAGCGTCTCATAGACCACGCCCTGCCCCGCTACCGCTGCATCGCCATGAATCAAGATAGGCATCAGATGGCGGGCACCCTCTTTCCGACGTTCTTCAAGGGCTCTTGCCATCCCCATCGCCACCGGATCGACCGCCTCGAGATGGCTGGGATTGGCAGCTAGCCAGAGCTGCAACTTCCGGCCCGATAGGCTGGTGCTCTCGCCAAAAAATCCCTTGTGATACTTCACATCGCCTGTACCCAGATCGGTGCGCTCGAGATAGTGATCCTCAAATTCATGGAAGATCAGATGGGGCGATTTGCCCAAAATGTTGCAAAGTACATTCAGCCTGCCGCGGTGGGCCATCCCCAGCACACTCTGCTCCACTCCATCGCTCGCCGCCTGATCCAGCAGAAAAGCGAGAAGAGGAATCAGCACCTCCGCTCCTTCAAGAGAAAAGCGCTTCTGCCCGACGTAGCGTGTGTGAAGAAAGGTCTCCAGCTGCTCCGCCCGCTCCAGCAGCTGTAAAATGGCCACTCTCTCTTCATTCGACGGATCCTTAGCCCCCTCGCTCTCGATCTGCTTCACCAGCCAGGCAATCACCTCTGGCTCGCAGAAACCCTCAAATTCAAATCCGATTGGACCGCAGTAGAGATTCTTCAGCCTCTGCTCCAGATCCGAAGAGCTGCAGCCCCAGAAGGCAGCTGTCAAAAAAGGTGGCATAGCTGGCGACTCGGCAAGGGGATTATCTGCCGCTGCCAAATGGCCAAAATGGCGGAACGCCTGAGTTAGCCTATAGGAGGCTAACTCCTCACCGCCACCATCCTGGCCGCTTGCTTGACCAAGGGCATAACCATCCAAAAAGGCCTTCCAAGAGGGATCGACGCTAGTGGGATCCTCTTGGTAGCGCCTAACCATCTCTTCCAGATAGGCCAGATTGTCAAAGTTGAGAAAGGGGTCCACCAATCTGCTGGCGCCTCGGTATGTTATAAACTTTTTCCTCTAACATATTCTCTTCCTCCTGAGCAATCCGATTCTTGCATTCCTCCTCTCCGGCCAGTATTCTTCCCCTCCTTGCCGGAAAACCGGCTCTGCCCTAAAAGGCACCTCATATAGTGGAAGAAGGAAAGCAGGACGATCGTATGAATCTGAAGAGCGAGAGACTGAAAAAGCTGGAAGCCGAGCTGGGCGATCTCGAGCAGTGGCTGAGACTAGGTCTTGTTCCTAAGAAAGATTTAGAGAAGCATCGAGAAGAGATGGGCTCTTTGCGCGAGCGCATCGATGAAGAGAGAGAGCGTCTGCGCTATCTGAAGGAGAATGGAGAGGGTGAGGAATATGCCATCCCTAGACGCTCCCAGGTGAAACCTGCCTACCAAGATGCCCACAGTCTTCCCGACATGGAGGGGGGCGAAGAAGGACTCACCGATGCAGGTCTTGACATGGAGACCGAATCGTTCGAGAGCGAATCTCACACAGGAGAAGAGGGAGGTACCGAAGAGTACGAAGAGGAGCCCCTCTCCTACGAAGAGGAAGAGGAAGACCCCTTCAGCGACCGCAACCGCTGGAAGCGGGGAATCCTAGAAGATCCCGATGCCGATAACTGGTAATCAGGCCAGCCTCTATATCCACGTTCCCTTCTGTACCAAGAAGTGTCCCTATTGCCACTTCTATGTCGTGCCAGACAAAAAAATTTTAGTAGATCGCTACCTAGAAGCGCTCGAGTGGGAGTGGCAGCGCATAAAGCCCCTCCTGGTTGGCAAGCAGCTGGTCTCGCTCTACTGGGGAGGCGGCACCCCCTCTCTTCTACCGCCCAAAATTCTTGCCGACTGGACTTCGCGGCTTGCTACCGATGAGATGGAGATCACTCTCGAAGCCAATCCCGAACAGCTCACCCTTCCACTTCTATGCGAATTGAGGAGCGCTGGTATCAACCGTCTCAGCATCGGTGTTCAGTCATTCGATGATCAGTTACTTTCTCTGCTGGGACGCACACATAGCAGCCACTCAGCTGCGCAGGCAGTTTTATGGGCGGCCGAGGCTGGTTTTCCCGAGATCTCGATCGATCTGATGTATGAGATCCCAGAACAGAGCCTCGCCTCGTGGCGCTCCAGTCTCAAGCGCGCCACAGAACTTCCGATTACACACCTCTCGTTTTACAACCTCACCTTCGAACCGCACACATCTTTTTACAAACATCGGGCGCAGCTTAAGAAGCTCGTTCCTGCGCCCGAAACAGCGCTGGCGATGCTGCAAGAGGGTGTCGCCACCCTTGAGGCCGTAGGTCTAAGACGCTACGAAATCTCCGCCTTTGCTAAACCCGGTCACGAGGCGCGCCACAACAGCGGCTACTGGAGCTATCGCCCCTTTCTCGGTATGGGCCCCTCCGCCTTCAGCTACTGGGAGGGTGCGCGCCTGCGCAATAGCTCTAACCTGCACCGCTGGGCCCAGAGCCTCGAGCGGGGCGAAAGCCCCGTCGACTTCTCCGAGAAGCTAGCCTACCCCGCTTCTCTGCAAGAGAGGCTAGCTGTCGAGCTACGCCTCCTTAGAGGCGTGCATCTCCCCTCCCTCGAGGATCTTCTCGGCCCACTGCCGCGGAATCTAAAAAAGAGCATTGACAGTCTTAAGTCGCAAGATCTTCTCATTCAAAGAGATGACATGCTGCAACTGACCGAGCGCGGCCTGCTCTTCTACGATGATGTCGGCGCAGAATTAGTCAGCTTATAACTCATTCATAGTCAATGAATAGCGATCTTAAACGAATTTTTATATATATGTGATAAAATATCCGGCAAACCGGTTTTATCTATGGCTTCTACAGCAGTTCATCACTCTTTAGCGCCCCCTTTGACGGGCAAGACAGACCAGCTCCTCTCCTCGGCGCAAAGGCTGGCAGAGGGAGGCGTAGGATCCTCTCCCTCTACCCTTCAAGCAAGGGAATCGTGGAGTCTCTGCGCCTGGCTAGACAGCAAGATGGTTAGCTTCTGGAATTGGCTCTGCAGACTATTCCCCTGTCTCAAACTCAAAGCAAATGAGAAGAGAGTCGCCGCCAAGATGGCCGCTGTCGAAATTGAAGTACCTGGGCAGGCCACCCCTCTTTACGAATTCCGCATAGCGCCTAAAAGAGAATCCAAAGAGGCGGAGATCAGGCCACCATCAGCACAGGAAAAGGCCAAAGAGACACCTCCTGTCAAAGGCAACTACCCTCTCTACAGACAAAAAATAGCGAGGTGCGTCGATCCCAAGCACCATTTTGGTCTGGGCGAAAAGCTACGCCTCTTCGAATCGGTGGAGAAGCTTTTCCTCCAGACAAAAAATCCAGAAGAGGCCTACCAGCTCTTCAACTCATCAGAGGTGGCTGGCTTTCTGCACACTGCAACCGAATGGCAAGGTTTGGAAAAAGCTCTCTATGCTCAGGTGGAGAATGGTCTCAGAGCGCTCCACACCGCATTCGAGCAGTGCACCCCAGAGGAGGTGTTCAACTCTCTCATCGGAATCAACCCCTGCTTTCATGCAGCCACCGATGCGCTGATTGCGCTGCTGATGTCGAAAAACAAGATGGACTACATACCCAACATACGCCCTCAAGATACCCCCCTCGAAAGGGTCTGCGAGCTCTTCCGCGTCTATCAGAACATCCAAATCGAAACCGAAGCCAAGAGGCGCGGCGTCACTGTAGAGGTGATGCGCCGCGATGAGCCCTTCGCCAGCTCACTTCTGAAAGAAGAACCCTTCTTAGCTTGGTGCGAAGCTGAGAAGCTCATTGGTTTTGACTCAGCCTCTGTGCATTTCCACGCGAGCTGTTCAGGAATTCTTGACCGAGCCACTGCCGCAAGGCTCTTCCAAAAGGAAATCCTACCCGGCTATCAAACCTCCTAAGTCAAGAAGAGAAAGACCGTAGGCTGGTTCTCCAGGGCGGGCAAGGCCATCTTGCGCCACTCTTGAACAGTACGGCACTCCACCTTCTGCTCGCTTGTAGTCAGCGATGCTGCATAGGCTAACCTCGTGGTAGGCGATAGCTGCGCCACCAGCTCCTCAAACAGCTTACCACTGCGGTAGGGAGTCTCGATAAAGATCTGGGTGGAGCCCTCTTGGCGCGAGCGCGCCTCGAGAAGAGCTAGATGTTTCTGACGCACTGCCGGCTCTTTGGGCAGATACCACTCAAAGGCAAATTTCTGCGCAGGAAGCCCCGAAAGAAGTAGAGCCAGCACCATCGAACTAGGTCCTGCATAGGCCTCAACAGCCACCAGCCGCTGCCTCGCTTTGGCTACAAGCAGGGCGCCCGGATCGGCTAGGCAAGGCAGCCCCGCATCAGAGAGCAGCCCCCAAATTTCGCCTTTTTGCATCGGAGCGATCAACTCATCTAGAGCGCTTGCAGCGGTGTGCTCGTTCAAGGTAGCCACCGGCATCTGCTGCAAGGGCCTACCTCCCTTCAGGCGAAAGAGTTTCAGGAAAGCGCGCGCCCCCTTTTCGCTCTCGCCAATCACCCCATCCAGCTGTTCCACCAGATTGGGTAGCAGGGTTGGCAGTAGCTTTACATCGCTACCGGAGGCCAGCAAGTTAGGCAACAGAATCAGCTTTCCGCTCACCTTGCCCCCACAAATCGGTCCCACAGCACTGCTGCAGGTAATGAGCTGCTTTTAGCTGTCAGCTCCATCTCGAAGAGATCCTCTAGAGCAGAGAGAAAGAAGGCGGACCCCTTGGCATGGGCTACGCGGCTATACTCGGCAAACTGATTGGGTCGCAAGTTGCCCGCATCAGGCCCTGCATTCTCTCCACCGCTCTCCGCTAGGCAGGCGCCAATCTGTAGGTGATAGCGCAGCTGCCCCACCAGCGAGAGTAGCTCCGAGAGATCGCTTACGGCACCTAGAAGGCGCTCCCCCTTCCAGACCAGCGCTTCAGCTGTTTGCCAGCCTGACCGTTCAGAGAGCTGCGCCGTCAGCAGATCGACATCCTCCTTGGCGATACGTCCGCTCTCTTTTGCATAGCAACAGAGCTTTTCTAGCTCCCGTTCCAGCAGTAGCGCATCCAGACCGAGGCGCTGCACCAGAAGCTCGAGCGCCTCGGGAGCGATCTGCACCCCCTCGAGGTAGCATTTCTTGAGCAGCTGCGCCTTCAGCCTCTTCTCGCGATCCCATGGCTTTTCCTGCCCTAGGTCGAGAGCCACCAACGAGCGTTTTCCCTTTTCCAGCAGCTCTTCAGTCTGCTTGCCGCTGCCACTTCCTAGCAGCAGATGCACCGAGGAGGTGGGCGCTTTCAACCAAGAGAGCAGAGCCTCTTTGACAGCTCCTTTCAACTTCTCTACCTGATCCAGCAGAAAGAGCTGCCTCTCTGCAAACAGAGAGGGAGAGAGCAGCGCACCGGCCAGCTCCTCCTCAGAAAGCTGAATCAGCTTCAACTGCATCTTGCGCGCCATCTGCCGTAGCAGCAGCAGACGTTCGCCAGCGTCGGGTACCACCAGCAGATAGGCAGGGGCCGGATGGTGAGGCAGCGCCTCCTCTAGATGGGCCACAAAGCTAGGCCAGGAACTATATTTCACTGCTGACCCCACTCGATTATATGTTTGATGCGAATCTCTGGATGGAGGCTGCGGTGGACGGGACACTCTTCGATGCTCCTCTCCAGCTTCTCTGCCACCTCGGGAGGGTAGCGACTCGGCATCCAGATCGCGATATCAATCTCTGCAATCTTACGAGGGGGCGTAGCCGACATCACCTTCTTAATTGACATGCGCGCCCCCTCGATGCTGACCCCCAGCTTTTTAGCCGACATCCCCATGATGGTGAAGATGCAGCTTCCTAAAGCCGCGACCAGAAGATCGGTGGGCGACCACTCCTCCGCTTTGCCGCCATAGACCGACGGGGCATCAGTCACCAGCTCTTTTTTTGTCTCGCCATCGATGCACCTGGTGGAAAAACCACCCTCGTAGAACACCTCAATCTCAGCCACATTCACCTCCATCCGCTTCACCATCACAGGATCGACGACAGGGCAAAATTGGGAAAGATATAAAAAATATATTGACACACCCAATTCATAAAAGCTAGACTCCAATCAAGGGGCTATCTAACCTAAGAGGTTTTTATGATGGCAAGAGCAAGAAGTCGCAGTAGAACTACTGCAGCCAGACGCTCAACTTCCGGAAGTAAACGCTCTACAGCTCACAAAACAGCTAGCCGTAGCAGAACTCGTACAGTGACAGTTTCCTTTCTTAAGAAAGTTCTTACAGCTGAAGGCTGGAGACGTCTGATGGGCGGCCGTAAACACAGCGCATCTAAGAAAAAATAAGCCAGGAGTTACTCCCCCAAGCATCTCCTGGTTTTCCTATTTCCCTTCCTTCGATATGCTTATAGCATGTCGAGGAGGGAACCATGCTAAAGATCGACCTAAAAGGAAAACGGGCTCTCATAGTTGGAATCGGTGATGATCAGGGCTACGGCTGGGCTATTGCTACAGCGCTTGCCGAAGCGGGCGCCGAAATTCTGATCGGCACCTGGGCGCCTGTGGTGAAGATCTTCACCACCTCCTGGAAGCAGGGCAAGTTTGATGCATCGCGTAAATTAAGCGATGGCACCCTCTGGAACTACAGCAAAGTCTACCCCATCGACGCCTCGTTCGACCGTCCCGAAGAGGTGCCCGAAGAGGTGAAGAGCAACAAACGCTACCTCGAGCATGGCCACTACACAATCTCGGAAGTGGCCACGTTAGTAGCGGAAGAGTATGGCCAGGTCGACATCCTGGTCCATAGCCTCGCCAATGCACCCGAGGTGAAAAAACCGCTTCTAGAGACCTCGCGAGCTGGCTACCTAGCAGCCCTCAGCTCTTCATCATACTCACTCGTGTCACTGCTGGCTCACTTTGGGCCGCTGATGCCTCCAGGTGGATCGCTCCTTTCGCTCACCTATATCGCCTCAGAGCGGGCAGTACCCGGTTACGGCGGAGGAATGAGCTCGGCCAAGGCGGCGCTCGAAAGCGACACCAGAACCCTCGCCTGGGAGGCAGGACGAAAGTGGGGCGTGCGGGTCAACACCATCTCAGCGGGCCCTTTAGGTTCGCGCGCTGCAAGAGCCATTGGTTTCATCGGCAGCATGATCGAATATTCCAAGAGCAATGCCCCCCTCAAAGACAAAGAGATGCTAGCAGAAGAGGTGGGACATAGCGCGAGCTTCTTGCTCTCACCGCTCGCCTCTGCTATCACAGGAGTGACACTCTACGTAGACAATGGTCTACACGCCATGGGTCTAGCGGTAGATAGCCCCTCCATCGAACGCGGAGTCTAAAAACAGATGCGCACACTGCTACTCTCTTTCGCCCTTTTCGCTACTCCTCTTGTTGCCAACTTCCCTCAAGAAACGGACCCAACTCAGTCTATACAGCACTCTGTGGTAGCCTCGCAGCAGCAGCCCTCCTCACCCGATCAGCAGCCCAGCAACAATGTGATGCCCTCGGAGGAGATGATCGAAGAGCCAGCCCCCCTTATGCGGCAATCGATCACCAGCAGCATGCTAAAGATGATCACAGCTCTGCTGGGCATTCTGCTACTTCTGGTCTTTGTAGCATGGGGCGTGCGCCGCCTTCAGAGAGGAGGCAGCTTCTCGCAGATTCAGATCAACCGCCGCATCAAAATTCTAGAACGCAGACCGCTTAGCCCCAAATCGGTTCTCTACTTAATTGAGTATGACGGAAAAAGAGTGCTGATTGCCGAGTCGCAGCTCGAAGTGCGCCCTCTTACGACGCCTGACGGGCAGCAGGTTCCTCCTCAGGCTGCAGATTAAGAGGTTTTCCCTCGATCGTCACCACCTGCAAGTTTGCCTTCAGGGCAGCGACTCTTCTTTCGGGATCTTTCTGGCAGCATCTGTAGAGGTAGAAAGTCTCCGAGCCCACCAGCTCGTCAAGCGCGTTGATCTTAGGATCGCAATCGCCTCCGTTATTGATAGAGTGTTCGAGCGCGCCGATAGCGCGCCTTGCATCCATCGATGCATTGCTGTAGGGGCCTATGATGCCCCATACAGCAACCATCTCTATCGCCAGCCGCAGAAAAAACCCGCGCGCCATGCTGGCTATGCGAGCCATAGCTCCATCGAGAATCATGCCCACAAGAGTGAACCTCTGCCGATTCTTCCAGGCCGATTGTACCTCTTCACTCTTAAAGAAGCACTTTGGCACCACCACTAGATGGTAAAACAGTCGTCCCGGCAGCACCATAATGGGGGTTGCTAGCGAGAAAAACAGAGTGCAGCGCATATCCAACCTGGTATGCCAAGCGTAGATATCCCCGCTCGGCTTGTGCAGCCCATATTTCCGTTTCGTACGCACCGGTTTGTCGACAGTGGGCTCCGCCGCCGTTTCAAACATCACCCATCTACCGGATTCTTGATTCAACCTGTCCCAGGATCTAGAACCAACTGCAGTCATAAAAACCATCTCTAATTAATTCAGAGAGAGTTTATACGGAAAAAGGATTTTTTTCAATCAAAAGCAACTCATTGACTACGAGTTAGTTGAAATAAATTCCTTCACCAAATCGGCCACTCTATCCAACTCCTCAGGGGGGTGGACCAGACTAGGAAACCACGCCTCGTAAGCCGAGGGGGGCAGGTAGATCGAGTTATTAAGCATAAATTTAAAAAATCGACGATAGCGATCGCGATCCAGTTTCACCACCTCTTCCCAACAGCTGGGAGACTGAATTCCAAAGAAGAGCGAGCAAAGAGGGCCTACTTCGTGTAAAGCTATAGGTCCGCCGCGAAGGGGCCCGGTTAAGCGAGCTGCCAGCTGCCGCCACGCCTCGTAGATTCCAGGCTGTTCCAGCATCGAAAGTGTGACCAGCCCCGTCTCCATCGCCACAGGATTACCAGAAAGCGTGCCCGCCTGAAAGACAGGGCCCAGCGGAGCCAACAGATCCATGATTTCCTCCCTTCCGCCAAAGGCTGCAGCGGGAAGACCTCCCCCCACAATCTTGCCAAGACAGGTGAGATCCGCCGTCACCCGATAGAGCTCCTGTGCGCCGCCTAGCGCTACGCGGTAACCAGTGATCACCTCATCAAAGATCAGCAGCGTGCCATAGCGGCGCGTCACCTCGCGCAAAAAGTCGAGATAGCCAGGAGCTGGCGGCACCACACCCATGTTGGCCGCCACCGGTTCGACAATCACTGCTGCCACCTTTTCGCTCGCCAGTAGCCTCTCCAGCTCCTCTCTCTCGCCAAAGGAGAGCGTCAGGGTATCTTGCACCGTGCCCTGTGTCACTCCACGTGAGCTCGCCTCCGCCAGATAGCTCACCGAAGAGCCAGCGCGCACCAAAAGCGCATCGCTATGCCCATGGTAGTGGCCACTAAACTTGATCACCTGTTCTCTGCCGGTAAAGCCGCGCGCTAGACGCAGAGCGCTCATCACCGCTTCAGTCCCCGACGAGACAAAGCGTACCTTATCGATCGAGGGATAATGGCTACAGACCTTCTCTGCTAACCGAATTTCACTCTCGGTGGCCAGGCCAAACGAACTTCCTCTGCAGATTTGAGCACAGGCCGCCTCCACCACAGCAGGATGGGCATGCCCAAAGGGTAGAGCGCCCCAACTCATGCAGAGATCGAGATAGCGCCGCCCTTGATGGTCCCACATCCAAGGGCCTAAGCCACGCGCCGCCATGAGCGGTGGCATCTCCATTTCGTAAAAAGCGCGCACCGGCGAGTTGACACCACCCGGTATGCAACGGCAGGCCCTCTCGTAGAGACCTTCTATTAACTCTTCACCAATCGTTTGCACTTTTACCACCTCCTCGCTACCATTAAACTACACAACCCCAGCTTTCCATCATGCGACATCCTCTCTTTTTCACCGCTTTTGCCCTACTTTTCTCTGCCGCACTCTCTTCTGATGAAAAAGGCTCTCCTCTTCACAAAACAGTCCAGCTGCGCACAGCAAAGTATGACTGGGAAGGTCCTCTCATGGGCTGGGACAAGAAGCAGAAAAAGTACCTCAAGATGTTTGACGAGCTCAAGCACAATTCCTATCTGCGCGAGCATTGCGACCACGACATGATCCGCAAGGTCTTCTTCGTTAGCAAAAAGATCCTCATCCGCGAAGAATATGAATATCTCGACGAGATGATGTCCAAAATCAAAAGTCTCATCGAAGCCGAAAAAGTGAGCACCCGCCGCCTGCGCAAAATCTACCGCACCCTCTACCTCTTCGAAGAGCGCGGCATCAAAAAAAGCTTCTAGCAGAGGCGTGGTTTAACTCACCAGGAGGGGTCGTCGATTTGGGTTGGCCGCATGCAGCAGCTGACCATATTTTTCGAGGGAAGGCCTGACGCGGCCTCTCTCGTACCTAGCGTAGGCATTGGGCGATTTGGACTTTAGCCTTCTTGCCGCTTCACGTATGGTTGTACCCGACTTTTCTCGCTGCCTTTTCAATCCCAATGCAAACAGAAAGGTATCGTTGGAGGCCCCAAGGCCGATGACTCCATCTTCGTATGGGGTCACGGTCACCTTGAAATTTCTGTCCATAGCATCTTCATAGCAATCGTACAGCATCTCTAGCACTGCATCTTCCAGCATTTCTAGAGCCTCTTTTTTCGTTTTGCCCTGAGTCATGATATCCAAAAACGAGACCTCTACCAGCCATGCAGGTCTTCCAGATTCTTTTTTCCAAACTCGACCTTCTAGCTTCATCGCCTATTCTTCTGCCTCCTTTTTAGGGGGATTGTTTTTTGCCTTATTAAGGATCTTTTTTGCAAGCAACTCATTGATTTCTGTATGCCTAGGAACTGGTTCCGTAGCTTCTCCATTCGTCCACACTTCGTGACTACCGCCTTGCCGTTTTAGAAACCAACCCAAACGCTGCAAGGCCCTTTCCAGCTCTTTCTTCTTCATAGGCTATTGTACACTTTTATGTGAACAGAGTCAAAGTTGTAGCCAAAACCACCTCTTTTCATCTAGCGTTCTGGATGTCGATGAGGGGGAGGTTGTTGGGGATGGGGAGGCCTAGGGCTTTGGCGAAGAAGTAGTGCTGCGCCTCGAGGGTCTTTTGGAGGTTTTGCTGCTTGCGAAAACCGTGCCCTTCGCCCTCGTAGAGGAAATAGGCGGTGGGGATCTGTTGGGCTAGCAGGCTGGCGTAGATGGCATCAGATTGGGAGGGGGGCACAATCTTGTCCTCGGCACCTTGAAAGATGATGATGGGGCGGGTGATCTGGTGGGTATGGTAGAGGGGGGAGCGCTCTATGTAGAGATCGTGCGCCTCTGGATAGGGTCCCACTAGGTGGTCTTGGTAGCGCGCTTCGAATTTGTGGGTATCGAGATTCATGGTGACCATATCGCTGACGCCAAAGTGGTCGGCCCCCACATGGAAGATGCTGCGGAAGGCTAGGGCTGCAAGGGTGGTGAAGCCTCCTGCACTCCCCCCTTCGATCGCCAGGCGATCTGGATCGGCTAGCCCCTGCTCTACACAGTAGAGAGCGGCGTGAGTGCAGTCATCCACATCCACCACTCCCCACTCTCCTTTTAGGCGATCGCGGTAGGGCCTTCCATAGCCGGTGCTGCCGCCATAGTTCACTACCATCACAGCAAAGCCACGCGAGGTCCAGTAGAGGATGTTGGGAGAATAGAGGGGCGAGAAATGTCCTGTGGGGCCTCCATGCGCATGCACCAATAGGGGCGGTTTTTCACTGGGCGTGCCACGAAAGTGGGGATTGCATGGAGGATAGTAAAAGCCGTGCGCAGTTCTGTCTCCAGCTGTGGGAAACTCCACCGCTATGGGCTGAGAAATGAGGCTATCATCGAAGCACTCCTTGCAGGCAGACTTCACCACCTTCAACTCACCCGTTGAGAGATTGTAGAGAACGATGGATGAGGGATCGCTAGGAGAGGAGGCGATCATCGCCATGACAGAGCCCTCTACAGAAAGGCTTTTAATGCATGTGTAGGGCAGCTGGAGCGGGGTGGCCTCTCCATCATGGGATATCTTGGCAAAGACGTGCAGCCCATTTTGGACATAGCTACCCACCATGCCATCAGTTGAAAAACCGACTAAAGAACGCGCCATCCACCACTGAGGAAGAGCCCACTCCCCTTCCACTGCCCATATGGACTCGAGGCTCCCGTCACGGTAGAGATTCCACCAGTCTGATCGATCGGAGATGTAGATCAGCTGGTTATCCTCTGACCATTTGGGATCGGCGATCGACTCTGAAAGTCCACCCGCTACCAGGCGGGATTCGCCCGAAACTAGGTTGTAGACCCACAATTCGGTCCCATCCCAAGGCATATTGGGTTGGTTCCAGGTGAGGTAGGCGAGCTGCTGGCCGTCTTTGCTGATGCGAGGATTGGAATAGAAATCGTTCCCCGATGCCAGCTTGGTCACGGCGCCGCTGGCTAGATCGATCTGTACGATCGAATGAAGAATCCTCTCCTGCTGATCCTCCATCAGATAAAAGAGAGAGAGACCGTCAGGATGGGCGCATCCATCGGCAAAGCGCGCTCCTGGGTAGAAGGTTATCTGGTTCACTGTTCCATCGGGATTGATCGAGTGGATCTGCTGATCCTCGCTATCCACAAAGTAGAGACGCTCGCCCGCACGAATAAACACTCCACCACCATATTCATAGACTCTGGTGCGTGGGCTGTAGTTTTTGGGAAGCAGATCCTTTTCGCCCTCTTCTGGACTCCAAGAGACTAGAGCCACTCTTCCATCCTCTTCTGGACGGCCCTCCAACCAGTAGAGCTTCTCTCCAGCTACCTGCACCTCCGAAAATACCACCATGCCTCTTGTGGCAGCTTCTGCGGTAATGGGCGACCTCCAGGATCCATAAGGCGCCTCCTGTACGACATCTTGGTGCAGAGCATCTCCAGTTGCAAAAAGAGCAGCCGTAGAGAGTGTCGAAAGAGCGATTCGCCTTAGCATAGATGCTCCAAGTAGAAAAATCCCTATCGTCTCACATCCAGTCTATTAAGATTAAGCGAGATGAACAAAATCGCCTTATTTTATGCCCTAGAGGTAGTCCACGACCTCTTTTTTTTGTGCCGAAAAGGTGAAAAATGGCTTAGGAGCGATTATGAGCAATTTGCTAGAGTTGCGGACATGCAAAAACTTCCCTACTTCGGGGAAGGAGGAGAAAGTTTCATGAAAAGCCATTTTGTTCCGGTTGCCTGCCTAGTCTCCACACTTCTCCACGCTGATCCAAACACCTTTTCGCAAGATCGACTCACCGCGTTCTACGACATCTTTTTCTGCAACGAGAAACAGGAGTTAGCGAATGTAGACCTCACCACTTCCTGCTCTTCTTCTCATGTGCCCATCAACCCCTTCGTCCCCCCTTCCGATCCCTCACCACCACCGTTCATGACAGGTTTACTTCCTATCGTGATCGTCAATAACAGTGGATTGCCCGATAGCGCAGTCAACGTTCTCTTTACTGGTGTTTCAGTCAGTGGAAACAACCAGGTATGGGCCAACATCGATAAAGCCACCGGTGTCGCCACCTTACAAAACGTTGCTCTCAGTGATAACAGCACCACCTTCACTGTTCAACTCAACCAACTTCCCAGCACAAGCGATGGCTATGTTTTCTATCTACCTCAAGTTCAAAGCGGTCTGATCTGGTTTTCAATGGAAACTGCTCTCAGTATGGGCGTTGTCAACGTGAGTGGCACCCCTCCGCTTCAGATCGTACAGCCCAATTTCACCGATTCCTCCGATCCAAACTACTCAACAAATTACGATATTTTTGAGCTAACCTATCTGGCATCAGGCTCTCCACAAATTGCTGCAGATGCTACTGCGGTCAGTTTCTTTTCCATCCCTCTCTACGGCTATTTATCTGGCGCGACAAGTGCTAGTTCAAACACTGGACTCTATCAGCCGCGCAGCTACATCTTGTCACAGGCGATTGCCACTTTGAATACAGCACCACAACCTGAAAGAACTCAGTGGACCAAACTGCCTCTTACACAGAGCGGCCAGATCCTTCGCTTGGTATCAACCGGAAAAGCGATGGCGGCCTCCATATTTGACGCCAACTATCTGGATAACACAGCCAGCTACGGCTATAGTTATATCCAAAATATCTGGTCAGGGGGCTCCTCTAGCTTTTATGCTCCGCCAGCCTTTCTCAATATGACTGTTACGGTGACCAAGCCCAGTACAGCTACCTACAATTATCAAGGTCAAGTCGATCTGGTGAACAACACCTTTGTTTTCAACTCGACCGATGGCGGCCCTCAGGTAATCTTTCCCGCACCAACAACATCGCCAACTCCTACAGGAACAACATCATACGATATCTTTTCGGCAATCAGCTTCATCACGCCAACTCCTGCAGCAGGCACCGCTGCCGATGCTGTGAGCAAATTGGTACAGGAGGCGATCATTGCAGGCTTAGTGCCCACTACAGACACACTTAGCCTCAACTATCTTTCCTCAAATCAATCCAATTTTTACAAGGTCAATAGCAATCTAAACCCTGCAGGACAGAGCATTGGTCCTTGGTACGACCTCTATTCTAAGTCGCTGCACGCCTTAGGCTCGATCTACACATTTGGATTTGATGAACCGCTCTGGCCGCAAGTTCTGCTTGGAGCGCCCTTCACAGATGGTTTTACCTATCTAGGGATCACCATTGGAAACGTCACAGATTAGTTCAGCAACTACTGAAGTGGATGTAAATTTCGGTTAGAAGCAGTAACCGAAATTTACATTCACACCCCAGAAGTTGTAAGTGTTGCTTGGTATCCCCAGTGGAATTCCTGACGATGTTTTAGCGGTAGAATGACCATCTTTCCAGTGTTCGTAGAAAGGATTGATAATCAGATGAAAGCGTCCACTTTTGTTGAGGTTGAAATCGAGAGGTACTTCCACGAAAAAGTTATTCAGAGTATCTCTTAAAGACCAGTACGCTCCCCTTAAGGGAATGATCTTGACTGTGGGAAAAACCTGAGGCATCCAGGTTAATCCCACGCCAAATGCAAACCATGAGCTCACTGTGTGATTAGTGAGTAGTCCAACTGGAACATAAAATTCGTTGTACCTAAAACGCAGAGAACTGCCTGTTGTAGAGCTGAGCTTCTGCGCGATGTAGCGATAACCAAATCCTGAAAAGAGAGTCAGCATCGAATCCATGTAGTGGAACCCAAAGGTGTAACCCACTCTCTCCTGAGCATCGATGTAAAGAAGAGAGCGTTTGCCAGCGCCCCCATGAGTATCTCCTTGCTTCCAGGACAATTTGGCTGCGCCATAAAAGTGGTTGCGAGGCCTATATTCATAGATCCCCTGCGCTCCTCCGAGGTTGCCCCTGAAGGAGGGGTTGCCGAAAGGGGTAAAATTCACATAGGTATAGTCGGCTCCTATCTCTAAACGAGAAGGATACTCTTGCTGACGAGGATGATAAGCAGCAGGCGCCTCCTTCCTATTGCTCTCACTGATGCTGTCCGCTTGAGTTTCCCACTGCGCAGAACTTTTAGTCATAGTAGGAACCACTATCTTGTTCTTTTGGCAGCTCAGTAGTAACAACAGAGCCACACCAAGAACAATCGGACATGAGGCGCGGAGCGAATGATTTGCAATTGTTCTGATTTTTGTCTTTCGAACTGACATCATTTTCCTATAGCTTCATCCAATATCTTCTAATTATGGGAACGGAGAAATAACAGAAATAAAAAAATATAATAATTTAGATGCATCATCTGCATGTCGTAAAATTCCTCTCTAAAAACCCACTGATTCTGCACAGAGACAGATGGCTTTTGACCGAAGGGGATCAGCCGCTCTAGAATGAGCGCCATGCGCCCCCTTGCTCTGCTACTTTCACTCATTTCTCTTTCGCTTGCGGCCGATCTGAGTTATCAGGTGCGATTTGTGGGTGTGGAGGAGCAGCAGCTGCTTGAGCTGCTGGAGGGTGCTTCGCAACTGAAGACACTGACAAATTATACGCCCAGTTCGCTGCAGGCGCTGCGCTACCGAGCGGAGTCGGAGCTACCTGAGCTGGTGAAACTTTTGCGCGCTTACGGCTACTACGAAGGTAGGGCAGCAGCGCGGGTGCAGGCGCTAGAGGATAGCGAACAACACAAAGCGGAAGTGCTCTTCTCAATCGAGCCAGGACCGCTCTACCGCTTTGCTCCTTTGCGGGTAGAGGGAGCAATAAGCGAAACACTGCTATACCAGGTGATCGCGCAGGCGGGTATCCAGGAAGGGGCACCTGCGCTGGTGGAGACGGTTCAGCTGGCCGAACTCAAAAGCGTAGCAGCTCTCTCCTACCTGGGTTATCCACTGGCGCGGATTGATAAAGAGGGGTTCATCGCAGACTACCGAGAAAAGAGGCTGGAGGTGCTCTTCCACATGGATAGCGGTCCTGCCTGCACCTTTGGACCACTCAGCATGGAGGGGCTGACAGAAGTAAAGCCTCGCTACGTCGAGGAGAGGATCGACTGGAAAGAGGGGCAGCTCTACAACGCGCGGGCGATTCAGAGTACACAGGAGCAGCTGATGGAATCGGGGCTCTTCAGCACGGTGCTCGTCACCCATCAGGCTGCTCCAGCAAGAGAGGGCGGCCTGGCGCTGAAGATGGAGCTGGCCGAGACCAAACATAATCGCCTCAGCCTGGGTGCCACTTATCAGACAGCTCTGGGGCCGGGCGGTACGATCGGCTGGGAAAACCGCAACATCCAGGGAATGGGGCAGATCCTCTCGCTACAGGGCGATTACTCCGTCGAAAGCCATTCGGGCACTCTAGCCTATCTTTATCCGGGTGCTCTACGCGGTGACATCGATTATGGCGCCGAGATGAAAGCGGCTCATCTGGAGATCGAACCCTTCCACGATCGCTCCTACAGCATGACGCAGCGGGCTGAGATCCGCTTTCACAGAAACTTCCGCATGTCGGTGGGTCTAGAAGGCGAGCGGTTGCTGGTCACCCACAGCGTCCAGAATGGCAACTTCTGGCTGGTCGAATCTCCCCTCTTTCTTGAGTGGTCGACCGCTAACAGTCTACTCAATCCAACAAGTGGCAACCGGATTCAGTTTTATACCACACCCACCTGGAATGTGGAGATGGGCCAACCCCTCTATCTGCCAGCCAAGATGGCCTACAGCTTCTATCTCCCTTTCGATCCCAGCCATAAGGTAGTACTGGCACAGAAGGTGACCTTTGGTATTCTGCTGAGTCGAGAGCTGAGCGAGGTACCGGTGCCCAAGCGCTTCTTCGGCGGCTCAGAAGAGGACATGCGCGGCTACCAGTACTACACCGTCAGCCCCCTGATACACGGCAAACCAGAGGGTGGGCGCTCTCTCATCTTCTACTCGCTCGAGATGAGGCTGCGGCTCTCGGAGACGGTGGGTCTGGTCCCCTTTTTTGATCTGGGAAATGTCTTTCTGACGCAGCTGCCCAACTTTCAGGGAAAGTGGCTGAAGTCGGCTGGTCTGGGGTTGCGCTACTTCTCGCTGATCGGTCCCATCCGTCTCGATGTGGGATTTCCTCTCAATCCCAGGCCGGGGTTAGATAAGTTTGCGCGGGCACTCATCAGCATTGGACAGGCGTTTTAGTGAAGCTGGTCGGTCACATTTTTTTCTGGCTGCTGCTACTCCTCTGCGGAGTGGGAGCTCTTGTCACTGCTACGCTGCAGACGCAGCTGGGTCGAGACGGCATTATATCTTTGGTGGAATATTTAGCTTCCCGCCAAGAGGTGGGGCTGAAGATCGCAAGGCTCTCTGGCAATCTGCCTCTCTCGTGGGAGCTGGAGCAGGTGACTCTCTGCACGCCAGCAGGCACTCTTCAGGTAGAGAGGGTGAAGGCGCGGCTAGCTCTGCATGCGCTTCTTAAGGGTTCCTTAAGCTTCTCTTATCTGCAGATGGAGGGGGGGGTCCTCGATACTCACCTCCCCTTCTCTGCTTTAGGAGAGCTCAGCTGCGATCTAGACCTCAAAGCCACTCAGGGAGCTCTGCACATCGAAAGCGGTGAGACGCTGCTCACCCTCTCCTGGTCGGAGAAGCGTTCTGGCGAATGTGAAAGTTTGGCACAACTCTCGATGCCCAGCGCTACAAACTGGAAAGAGGCTCTTTCTGGCTACTTCCATGGAATGGAAGAGGCGCAGGGAATCAACCTGCAGATTGCCGGATTCTCTCACTACCGCACGCTTGCCGAGCTGCTGCATCATGGCTGGAAGGCGCCTCTTAGCCATCCCGTACGGATGCAGCTGCTTCTAGAGGTGGCAGAGCTACCCACTCCCTATCCAGAAGGGGCCATCACGCTTGAGGTGGAGCTGCAGTGGTTTGGCGGTTACGCCTGCAACGCCACCCGTACCGAGCTCAAGAGCAGCTTCCTGGGTGCCGAAGCGAGCTGGAGCAGCGATCTCCATGGCAATCTGCTAAGTGGACAGGTGCAGGCGGTGCTACCCAGTTCGGAAAAGTGGAATTGCTGGATCAAGAGCTATGCTCCCCCTGCCACTACTGCCAGCATCTCTTTGGCTGGCAAAACCAAACTCTCCGCTTCGTTTGACGGCACGCGGCAGTTTGTGCAGTTTCAGCTGGATGGCGCCCGCTCGGGACCGATCGAATTAAGCGATCTTGCCGGCATCCTGCGCGGAGGACTGCGCAGTTCATGGGAGGCGCCTCTTTGGCAAGGAGAGCTAGAATTATCGGCCCACCACGGCGCGATCCCACTAGAATGCAAAGCAGAACTACGCATTCAAAAGGGACAGCTGATCGAGATTGATAACCTCTCCATCATCGGCCCCTCGACCGAGGTGCAGGGAAATAGCCGGATCCAGCTCTCTCCGTTGCTGATCGAAGGAGATATCATCGCTCGCCTCGAACTACAGGGTCGCTTTCAGGAGCTCTTTCCCACTCTCTATTTAAGCGGCAGCTGCGCGCTGGAGGCGCGCTTTCGCAAAGGAGACGATGGGCAGCAGCTGCTAGGCCTTCATCTACTTCTGCACAACTGCCTTGTGGGCGCCACCTCTGTTGAAAGTGCTTCGATCACTGCCGAGTTGACAGATCCTCTAGGAACCTGCTCCGGCAGCATCAGCTTGGACGCCTCCCATCTCGATTATGACGCTCTGCATCTGGCAGGGCTACAGATGGAGAGCTTCTGGCGAGATGGAAGATGGCCCTTCTCTATCAGACTGGGGGGGCTCTGGAAACAGCCCCTCGAGGCAGCGCTCACAGGAGAGTGGTTCTGGCGGAGAGATCATCTCGATCTACTTCTTCTTTCAACAGCTGGAAATGCTCTAGGTCGTCCCTTTTCGCTGAAAGGACCGGCTCATCTTCAATTGGGGAATCGATTGCGCTCACTAGAGGGATTTGCTCTGAAGATGGGACAGGGAGTTTTCGAGATGGGCTTTTTGGGAAGCGAGGGCAATATGGAGGCGTTTGCCAAAGCTTTAGGCCTTCCCATCGACCTCTTCTCCTTTCTTCTGCCAGACAGCTCCTTTGCCGGCAGCTGCCGTTTCGAGGCGCGACTGCAGCAAGAGAACTTCGCCCTCCCCTCGGGTCAGCTCTTTTTCACACTCGAGCAGATGGAGATGAACACCTTGGGACAGAAGGTTCCCGTAGAGGCTAAGGGGGTACTCTCCTGTCATCTCGAGCGGGGGCATCTACAGATGCACACACTGGTGCGCTCGAGAGAGGGAGGGTTTCTCGAAGGTTCAGCCACTCTCCCTATCACCAGTTCACTCTTCCACCCCTCCATACAGCTTGAAGAGCTAGCCCCTCTAGCAGCTCAGCTAACGGTGCATGGAAAAATTGAGGAGATCTTCGACTTTGTCGAGCTAGGCTTTCAGCGCATCACTGGCGAGATCGACGGCAGAATGCTCTTTTCGGGCAGCTGGAGCTCTCCTCTCATCACAGGCGACCTGACCATTCAAGAGGGAAGTTATGAGAACTTCTTTTTGGGAATCTGCTTAAAACAGATTGGGGTAGAGGGCAAGGCATCGCAAAGCGAACTGTTTCTCAACCACATCCGTGCCTCCACCCCTAAAGGGGGCGTTTCGGAAAGCCTGGGAGCCTCCATCATCTCGGGCGCTGGATCACTCAGCTTCCACCCCGCCCAGGGCTATCCCTTTGCACTGAATCTCGACCTCGATCCAGCTCTTATTCTCAACCTCGACACCTTCCGCGCTGTGGTACGTGGCAACATAGAACTATCAGGCAATAGCAGCGAGATCAAGATTGCCGGTAAGCTGCGCGTTGTCGAAATTGACTACTTTCTATCGGAACCACTGCCTACCGACTATCCCCTCCTTCCGGTCACCTTTCTCCATGCACCTCCACCGCGACAGCGAGCGACCCGTTCCAGCAGCAGACCGATTCAGTATGACTTGATTCTTGAGGCCGAGGATCATATTTTCATCAGCGGCAAAGGGCTGAAGTCGGTTTGGGCTGGCACACTACACATTGCAGGAGAAAACTTAAACATCGAGGCGGATGGCTCCCTGCACTGTCTACGAGGCGAATACCGCTTTGCTGGGCGCAACTTCGACCTCACTCAGGGAGAGATCTCCTTCGGCCCCCTGCCGGGGGCAAACGCCCACCTCAACCTCACTGGATCACTCGCCATGCGAGGCATGACACTGATCGCCCAGCTAAGAGGCCCCTTAAGCGCACCCATCCTTTCTTTTCAGTCTAGGCCTGCCATGTCCACCAGTGAGATCATCGCCTACCTACTCTTTGGCAAGCCTCAGGCAGAGGTGAAGCCGGCCGAGGCGGTTACCCTGGCGCAGACCATCATGAGCCTTTCGGGAGGTGGCGGCCCCGACGTGCTGGAGGCGATCCGCAAAAAGCTGGGGATGGACAAGTTGATGGTGGTCTCCAGCAAGAACCGCTCTGACCAGATTTCACTGCAGGTGGGACGCTACCTCACCCGCGGGGTGCTGGTTTCGCTCTCCCAAAGCGGCAGCACCAGTGATGTGATAGTTGAAGCGGAGCTGAAGCATGGATTTACCTTCGAAGCCGAATCACAAGATCTGCAGGAGGGTAAGTTCTCCCTCAAATGGAACTGTAACTACTAGGAATAGTTGCCTTCATGGCCGCGATTCTGTGAGTATCATGAGGTGGCCCGCAAAACTTTAGGCTCCTAGAAAAATCGATGATTTTGCTGTCCGTTGTCAGAGCCAGCTTGCTGGCCCCTTGCCGTTCTGACGAGACCATACCCGAGAGGGTAGGCGAGGAAGAACAGCGACAAGGGGCGGCAAAAGGGCGATTTTGCTAGGGGCCTAAAGTTTTGCGGGCTACCTCTCATACCCTACTGTTTCACAAGAGAGCCGTCTGGGATGCATTCTCGACCAGCTTTACCATATCCTCGCCGCTTGTATTTCTTCCCTCATCGTTCTGGATAGGTCAGATGATGATAGCCTTTGGGCATACGTTCCTCCTGGTGTATCAAAAAATCACCATAGAGTTCGTAGTCATCTCTGACCACTTTCTATTTTAGCCTATTTGTTGCACTTCGCTGTTGAATGGGCCATTTATTTATGCAACAGATTCGTTATGAAGGCGTTAGATTTAGACCGCTCTGCCTGGTGAGGCAAAGAAAGCGATAGAGCTTAATAGCTAAGTGCTTGATGGTGAAGGTGGATACGGCCGTCTGGGGTGCGTAGGATCAGGCGCCCGTCATCCGAGATTCCCTCGCAGAGGGCGGAGCCCTTATCGGGAAAGGGAAGGGTGATCTGCTGGCCTAAGGTGATCAGTAGCCTTTCATACCGCTTCTGAAAGGGGGCAAAGCCCAGCTGCTTCATCTGAGAGAAGAAGGTCAGAAACGTTTTGACGATCTTCTCGAGGAGCGGTTCATGCTCCCACTCCTGCCCAGAGATGATCTGCATCGAGGTAGCGGGGGCGCCAACAGGCTCTAACTGGTGGAGCGTGGCGTTCACATTCAGCCCCAGTCCTAGTATCAGTGCTACGCGCTCGCCCGGCTGGTGCACCACCTCGCAGAGGACCCCGCCCACTTTGGTATGGGCGAGAAGAATATCATTGGGCCATTTCAACTGCGAAGCAAAGCCCAGCTCTTCCAGATCTTCAGCCACAGCAAGAGAGAAGAGTTGCGCCAGGCAAGAGAGGGGCATCGCCCCCTCATGCTCGGAGAGTATGAGGGTGACATAGAGACCGCCTCCGCGTGGTGAATGCCACGACTTGCCTACCTGGCCCCGTCCTTTTGTCTGCTCTTCAGCGGTGATACAGACAGGCGCACGCAGCAGCAGCGATTCGAGCTCTTTGCGGGCGTAGCTTTGGGTGGAGTCGATGCTTTCTAGTTTGATACGTTCCATGGGTCTAGAGGTAGTTGCAAAACTATAGACCCTAGCAAAATCGCCCTTTTGCCGCCCCTTGTCACCGTTCTTTCTCGCCTACCCTCTCGGGTATGGTCTCGTCAGAACGGCAAGGGGCCAGCAAGCTGGCTCTGACAACCAGGGAAATTGCATGAAGAAATAGCTTGATACTTCTTGACGATATACTGAAATTCTACCCTCAATCGCACCCCGAGGGGGAGTTGTTGCACGAATAAGAACTGTTATCAGACTAAGAAGAAAGTTTCATTCGTTCGAGC
>DAHXNQ010000009.1 GCA_027365315.1 Rhabdochlamydiaceae bacterium
CGAAGACGGTCCACTCTCACAGCATAAGCTTGCTCGAACGAATGAAACTTTCTTCTTAGTCTGATAACAGTTCTTATTCGTGCAACAACTCCCCCTCGGGGTGCGATTGAGGGTAGAATTTCAGTATATCGTCAAGAAGTATCAAGCTATTTCTTCATGCAATTTCCCCGCTTGGAAGTTACGAGATCAGAATATAAAATTCTCAAGTCTGATAAATCCTCATATTTCGGCAGAAGGACTTGAGATAAAAGCTAATTATCCGCTACTGGAGCAGTAGGGTGGTGGCGGATGAAGAGATATGGGGCAGAGGTGTTGCCATGCGGCATACTTGGCCTGACGCTGCTCTGCTCAGGCTGCGGCATCAACCGCGCCTCGTGGGATCCTAATAGCTACTCCCAACCCAATCCCTACACTTACTGGAACTTCAAAAATCCCCCTCGCGATTGCGAGCCCATTGCACCACCGCCTCAGCAGGAGCTTCCCTTTTCTCTGGGGGAGCTTGTCGATATTGCGCTGAAAAGCAGCCCGCAAACCAAAAGCAGCTGGGCACAGGCCAAGCTGGCGGCGGCACAGTATGGAGAGTCGCAAAATGCCCTCTATCCGCAGCTGACCGGCCAGGCCAACTTCAACCGCATCCGCTCGATCACGGTGATTGGCCCCTTCAATGTCGATCCAAAACAGGCTGTACCCTACTACATGAATATCTGGGGCCCGCAGATGAATCTCTCCTACCTCATCTTCGACTTTGGTACGGTGAGAGCCACATCGGAAGCGGCGCGGATGGCTCTATACTTTGCCAACTGGACGCAGAACCAGGCGATCCAGACCCTTGTGCAGACGATCACCAGCGACTATTACAACTACGCCTATCAGAGACAGCTGGAAGATTCGCTTGTTCTGGATCTAGAGACCGCCTTCATCACTCTCGATGCAGCCAAAGTAGGTTTGATGAGTGGGGTGAAGGATGTGTCGGATGTGCTGCAGGCAGAGACCCAATATCTGCAGACCAATCTACAGCTGATATCTCAGCGGCAGCAGGTGGTGAATGCGTTGGCGCAGCTGATGGCTGATGCCGGCCTACCGGCCAACGCCAAAATCGAGACCAATAAACTTCCTGTTGTCGATCCCTCCATCGACACCCTCCAAGATATCGATGCGCTGATCGAGGTGGCGCTCACCCATCGCGCCGATCTCAATGCTTCGCGCTCTCAACTGGAGGCGGCAGAGTGGACCCTCAAGGCTGCCAAGCGCAACATGCTGCCCAAACTCAACTACACCTTCAACCTTGGGAAGAAATACTTTAGCGGCGGAGTCAATGATGGCTACGACTTCAATAGCGGTTTTGCACTTACTTTTCCCATATTCCAGGGTTTCTCCTACATCAACATGATCCGCGAGGCAAGAGCTCAGAAAGAGCAGGCCGAGGCAGGATTGCAGCAGATGGAGCTTCAGGTGATCCAGCAGATTGTCTCGGCTCATCAGGGAGTCAAGACAGCGCACGATTCGGTTCTATCGGCAGCAGACTATCTCAAGGCTGCAGCAGAACAGTACAAGGTGGCACTCAGCCAGTATAAAGCGGGCACCGCTTCCATCCTGACTGTGGTGACCGCTCAGAGTTCGCTTGCCAACGCGCGCGCCACCGATGCGCAGGCGCGCAGCTACTGGTTTACAGCTCTTTCTAACCTTGCCTACACAACCGGGCTGATCACCGACCCGGCAATCGCCAATCAAGAGGCACCATGATTCGCAACATATTGATTTTGATGACGCTCATTCTCGCGGCCGGATGCCAGAAGAAGGCACCTCCCGCTAAGGTCACCTTCCCTGTCACAGTGACAAGGCCTCTCGAATGCAATGCACCCATCTACCTAGAATATGTGGGACATGTGGTGCCCTACAGCTCTGTCGAGGTCTACTCTCAGGTGGAGGGAGAGATCATGGAAAAATATTTCACTGAGGGAGAAGAGGTGAAGAAAGGGTCCCTTCTCTTCACCATCGATCCTCGTCCCTACGAAGCGGCTCTTCTCGCTGCAGAAGGAGGACTTGCTGAGAGCGTCGCCAACCTCAAGATCGCCAAAGAGACGGTCGAGCGCTACTCCCATCTGATACAAGATGACTATGTCGCCCAGCTGAACTACGACCAGTATGTGACCAACGTACTGGTGACTGAAGCGGTGGTGAAGCAGAACCAAGCCAACCTCGACAAGGCCAAAATCGACCTCAACTACTGCTCGATCACCTCCCCTATCGATGGGATCACCGGCAAACTACAGATCGATGTAGGCAACCTGGTGAGTCGAGGAGCGCTTAAATCTCTTGTCATCGTCAACCAGGTGACTCCTATCTACGTCACCTTCAGCGTTCCAGAAAGAGATCTCCCTCGCATCCAGAGGCAGGCCATAGCGGATGAACTGAAGGTGCGCACCTTCCTAACAGAGGAGAAAAACCACTACTGGGAGGGGTTCCTCGATCTGATCGACAACCAGGTGAATACCAAAACTGGCTCCATCCTGATGCGAGCCACCTTTCCTAACCTGGATCACTCTCTCTGGCCAGGACAGTTTACCGTGGTGCGCCTCATCCTGGGCGAACAGAAAAAGGCGGTTTTACTGCCCAACCAAGCGGTGATGATTGGCCAGAACGGCTCCTATGTTTTTGTAGTGACGACAGACATGACTGTCGAGATGCGACCGGTGGTGAAGGGGCAGACAGAAGATAATCAGATCATCATTCTCTCGGGCGTACAGCCGGGTGATATGGTGGTTGTAGAGGGGCAGCTGAACCTCTACAGCGGTGCACAAGTTTCGATTAAAGGGCAAAAATGAATCTCTCAGCGCCATTCATCAAACGTCCAGTCATGACCATCTTGGTGATGACTACCATTCTATTCTTTGGGATAGCCTGCTACAAATTCCTGCCGGTGAGCGACCTTCCCACCGTAGAATATCCCACCATCCAGGTAACCACCTCCTATCCAGGCGCCAGCCCCCAGACGGTGGCCAACACGGTCACCACACCGCTCGAGAAGCAGTTTCTCACCATCCAGGGAATTCAGTCGATCTCCTCCCAAAGCAACACCGGCACCTCCACCATCGTGCTGCAGTTTGCACTCAACAAAGACCTCAATTCGGCTGCCACAGACACCCAGGCTGCCATCAGTCGCGCAAACCAGCAGCTGCCCAAAGATCTCCCCTACGCCCCCTCCTACAACACCGTCAACCCTACCGACACCCCCATCCTCTACTGGGCCATCACCTCTGCAGAGATGACGCTGGGCGACCTCTACGACTATGTAGACAACGTGGTGGCGCAGCAGATCGATCTGGTGAACGGGGTCTCTCAGGTAATCACCTACGGCCAGCCCTTCGCTGTGCGCGTACGGCTCGACCCCCAGAAGCTAGCTGCCAAGGGAATTAGCTTTGCCGAAGCGGCGCAAGCGATCTCTCAGGCCAACCCAGAACTTCCTACCGGCATCCTCTACGGCCCCAACCATGAGTACCTCATCAATGTGTTTGGGCAGATGGACGATGCATCTCTTTACAACAAGGTGATTCTCAAAAGCACCGAGGGGCAGATTGTCCGCGTGGAAGATGTGGGCGAGGCGATCAACAGCCTGCAGAACGACAAATACTACCTGCACTACATCGATCAGAATTTTGACGAACCCTGCGTGCTATTGGCTGTGCAAAAACAGCTGAGCGCCAACGCTATTGCTGTGATCGATCAGATCGATGCGCTGCTGCCCAAACTGGTGCGCGAGCTACCCGGCTCGGTAACCATCCACGACATGTTTGACAAATCACAGTTTATCCGCGAATCGGTCGCCGATGTGCAGCTAACCCTTTCGGTGGCCATCGCCCTAGTGGTGATCATCATCTTCCTTTACCTAGGCACACCGATCAACTCTCTCATTCCGATGCTCGCTCTACCCATGTCGATCATCGGCACCTGTGTGATGATGTACCTGGCCGGCTTCAGCATCGATATCCTCTCGATGCTAGCCATCACGCTCTCGGTCGGCTTTCTGGTGGATGATGCGATTGTGGTGCTAGAAAATATCGTACGCCATGTCGAAGGAGGAGCCGAGCCGATGCAAGCGGCAATCGATGGCTCCCGGGAGATCTCGGTTACCATTCTCTCGATGACACTCAGCCTCAGCTGCGTCTTCATCCCCCTTCTCTGTCTAGGAGGCATTGTAGGACGCATCCTACACGAGTTCTCCTTCACCATCCTGACCGCGGTGATGATCTCCGGCTTCATCTCGCTTTCGTTAACACCGATGCTCTGTAGCCGCCTTATCCCCAAAAAATCAGAAGAGACAAAACGCACTCGCCTCGAGAAGTTTTCCGAAGGGTTCAACCAAAAACTGCTATCTAGCTACTCCAAAGCTCTTGATAAAGTGATCCACTACAAGAAGAGTGTCCTCTTCTCTGGGCTGGCCTGCATTGCAGGCGCAGCGCTGCTCTATCTCCATCTTCCGCAAGATTTCATGCCAGGAGATGACCTCGGCTTCATCGAGGGCTTCTCGCAAGCGCAGGATGGCACCTCTCCTTTCCAGATGATGGACTACCAGCGCGATGTGACAAAGCTGGTGCGTGCACGTTCCGAGGTCGATGCCATGGTCTCGGTGGGTGCTCTGCCGATGGATAACCAGGGGCTCTTCTTCATTCGCCTGAAACCCTATAAAGAGCGTCCGCCCATCATGCAGGTGGTGCAGAGCCTGTTTAGAGAGCTGTTTGAATATCCGGGAATGCAGGTCTTCTTTCGTCCTCTTCCTCTTCTCAGCTTGCAGGTAGGTACCACCACCAGCATGGGAGACTACCAGCTCTCGCTCCAGGCACTCAAAGCTGAGGATCTCTATCAGTATGGTCCTCTGATGTACCAGAGAATGCAGACCACTCCTGGTATCACTCAGGTCTCGACCGATCTGCGCATCAAAGAACCGCAGCTCAATGTCGAGATCTTGCGCGATCGCGCTTCGATACTGGGAGTCAGTGCCAACTCCATCGAAACTGCTCTCAAATGGGCCTACTCCACCAGCAACCTCTCTCCTATTAATGAGCCGGATAACCAGTACTACGTCATCACCGAAACGCCACCTCAGTTCTACAGCAACCCCATCGATCTGTCGCAGATCTATGTAGGGACAAACCGCGGCGCGCTGGTACCGATCAACCAAGTGGCCAAGATCACCGAGACCATTGGCCCCCTTTCAGTCAACCATCTCAACGGCCTTCCCTCCAACACCATCAGCTTCAATCTGGTCGACATGCCGCTGAGTAAGGCGATTTTGGCGATCCAAAATGCCTCCGATCAACTACTTCCGCCGCGCATCACCAGCACCATGCAGGGAAATGCCGAAGTCTTCTTGCAGTCCTTCCAGAGCTTGAACATCCTGCTTTTCATCACAGTCTTTGTGATCTATGTACTACTGGGAATTCTCTACGAAAACTTCTTCCACCCGATTACTGTGATGACCACCCTTCCCCCCGCTGCAGTAGGAGGACTTCTAGCCCTCTTTGTGACGGGCAATACCCTCTCTATCTATGGTTTTGTGGGAATCATTCTGCTACTGGGGATTGTTCTGAAGAACGGCATCATCCTGGTGGACTTTGCCAATGAGGCTGTTAGGCATGGTAAATCGCCCGAGGAGAGCGTTCTCTACGCCTGCAAAACAAGATTCCGCCCCATCCTGATGACCACCATCTCCGCTCTAATGGGCGCCGTGCCGATCGCTCTAGGGATTGGAGGTTCAACCGCTCAGAGCCGCCGCCCATTGGGCTATGTGATCATCGGTGGTCTGGTAGTTTCGCAGCTACTCACACTTTTTCTGACGCCGGTCGTCTACATCTACATCGAGCGGCTACGAGAGTGGCGGCGCGCTCCTTAAGTTATGGCCGGGGGTGAAAAGCGTCGAATGACTCGGTTACAAATTGCTGCGAAAGATGTGTATAGCGATCGGTCGTGGCGATAGTGGCATGCCCCAAGAGCTCCTGAATGACCCTTAGGTCTGCCCCACCCTGCAGAAGATGGGTAGCAAAGGAGTGGCGCAGGGTGTGAGGGGTCACTTTCTTGGCGATTCCCGCCCTCTTAGCAGCCCCTCTTACCAGCCTAGCCACCTCGCCGCGGCTGATGCGCCCCCCTCTAGAGGCGAGGAAAAGCGGTATCTCGGCACTCTCTTCGGGAGGGCGCAAACCGAGGTAGTGATCGATCGCCACCACAGCAATGGGAGCGACTGGAACCAGCCTCTCCTTGCGCCCCTTTCCCATCACCCGCACCTCGACATCGCCCAGATCTTTTATGTTCAGAGAGCAGAGCTCAGAAACCCTTAAGCCTGCCGCATAGAGCAGCAGCATGATGGCAAGATCGCGACCACCCCTCTCCTCCTCAAGAAGAGAGACCTTCAGCAGCTGCTGCGCCTCCTCCTGAGAGAGCACCTCGGGCAGCCTCCGCCAGAGCTTCGGTGCTTCAAGAAGCAAAGCTGGATTGCGCAAGATCACCCCCTCGGCGCGCAAGAAACGAAAGAAAGTGCGGATGGCATAGAGAGCGCGTGCACAAGAGGTGGAGGCTCGTCCCTTTCTCTCAAGCGCAGTGAGGAATCCCTGCAGCTGATCCACCGTCACTTCACGCCAAGAAACTCCCCGAAGAAAGAGGCGTAACGAGGCAAGATCGCGCCGGTAGGCGTCGAGAGTATGGGATGAGACCCCCCGCTCTGCGGAGAGATAGGAGAGAAAAAGGGTCTCTTCGGCAGAAGCTTCCATTACAAGTTAGTGATGTACCAGAGAGCTTGCTACGCCTGCAAGAGCTGTTAGGAATTCTGCTGCAAAGAGGCGTACTGTTTAAAGAGGATCTGCTCCTCACGCTTCAGACGCTCCGCGGCAAATTCGAAGCTCTGCTTGATTTCCTGAGCATCTTGACTGAAGAGAGCATCGCCCCAGCTCATTTCGCATGAGCGCAGAAGCTGGTAGGCTCGCTGATCGTTTTTCTTAGCCTCTTCGAGAACCTGCGCAAAGATCAGCCGCCGCTTTAGAGGATCGTTCTCCTTCTTGATGTACTCTAGATAGCGCCCTACAGAGGTCACTTTGTTTGGATCCAGCTTCTTCCTGGCAATGATGATCAACATAGCGATGCTAGAGAGACCCCAGACAGCGCAGATGATCATCGTTAGTGCGAAAGGAGCCAAGCCCAAGCCAAAGCCTAGGGTGATGCCGATAGCAAAGGCTGTCACAACAGTACAGAAAAGAAGACTGGCCGCAATCAGTTTGACGTCATATTTGCCCACCTCGCCATGCTTCAGAGTCTGGATGAGATCGCGCAGATCGAGACCCGTGAGGTAGAATGTGGGAAGTAGGAGAAGGACCCCAGCCGCGATCCCCACCGCCCCAGTTGGGCTGACGCAGAGCATGATGAGGCCAGCGATACCAATTAGTAGAACGAGCACCTTGATGGTCTGGATGGCAAACTCACTCCACTGATGGCGCGCAATCTTGGGAAGCAGCGCACTCTCTACGCGCCCTTTAATTAAATCCAACTGGGCTTCTAATGCCGCTTTTCTCGCTCGAATCTCAGCCAAATTTGTCAGAGGAATTGCCTGTTCGGCAGGATCGATCTCGCGCAATCTAGCGATATACTGCGCTTCGCCAACTCCTACTCGGTCGAGTAGCGCCATAGAGCATGCGCACGCGGCAAGAATAGCGATCTTCTGTTCGATAGGTAGCACGAGACACAGCTCTTTCTTAGTCTCCGCTAGCAGTTCGGTTCCAAGCAGACGCTTCATACCCTCATCCTTGCGCTGCTGAGCCTTTTTGCAAGCCAGTTCCCAGCCCAATGCAAGAAATGGATCCGCACCATCGGAGAACAGCTCCTCGATAGTTGATTTACCTAGAAACTTGCCCAGCTCTCTTTTCCAGACATCCTCGGGTATCTGCCCCGCGAGCTCCTCAGCCCTCTGCTTCCATTCCGCCTCGGCAAGCTTCTCGTTAGGAAGGGCCGCTTTCAACCGCTTGACAAACTCCTCTTGGCCCTTTTCTTTCAGGCGCACAATCCAGTCACCCTCCTCACCTAGCATCTCCATCTTAAGGCCGATCGGATCGACAAGAGTTCGTTTCGAGAGATAGTAGAGAGGATCTTTCTCCCCTGTTATAGGGCGCTCCGCTGTGGCCAGCTTCAGTCGAAATTTCACAATTTCATAATTTAAGATGCTGCTCTTGATCGAGAGGAAAAGATAGACCACCATACTCAGAGTGCTGGCGAAAATCGATAAAACCCGAGCCGTGATCGAGAGGGCGGAGAGTGTCTTTCCCGCTGTTGCCAGAATACCGCTTGCCAGGCTAGAGATCCTGCTGGGCAGCGACTCCATAGCTGATATACCCTGTGCAAGCTTCAAGATAACCTGAACCGCTCCGAGCAGACGTGTGCGCGTGCTCCCTCCATGACGGAGATCCTGCGCGCCGCTCTGTATCCCAGTGACAGCAGCGACAATGTTTAAGGGAGAGACGAGCCCTCCCAGATGGAGAACAGGGCCCGAAAAGGTCTTAAAGAAAGCGGCGACACCACGAATAATACCGGAAGCGTCCGCAGGTATGTTATGAACGTCTTGGGTGTAACCGACCGCCCCTCTCGAATCAAGGGGGACCACCCTGCGCCCATCCAAGAAGATGAGCTTAGCTGTCTCCTTCGAATAGAAGGAGGAGGGCGGTGGGGCTCTAGCTGGCTGAACTAGTGCTGCTGCCATAAATGAATATCCATTGTTATCTCTAGCACTATTATATCAAAAATGTTAATTATTTAATAACCAATCATTAAGATATGAGATAACTAGCTGGTGAAGAAGAGGTTAAAGTTACAGCCCTTCACCAATGGAGATCTGATGGGAGTTTCTGGCCTTGAGGAAGATCGCCAGCTGCATCACTGTGTTGCTCAGCAACCAGACTCCACAGATAGAGAGGGTGATCACCATCGGCAGAATGGGTAGCCCCAGCCCCATTGTCAACCCAATTGCCACGGCCACAGAGGCAAGGCAGAGTAGAGAACTGAGCAGCAGTAGAATCTGGTCATACCGTCCCACCTCTCCTCGCTGCAACGCGCCGATGAAATCCTGAAGATCGAGCAGGGCAAGCCAGACGCTAGCAGTCAGCACCAGAGCTAGCCCTACAGGTACTACAGCGACAGCTGTCGAGGGAACCGCCAGCATAATTAGCCCTGCAATACCCCCTAGGCAGAGGGTCGTTGTGATGAGGTTTTGAACCAGTTTGGAGCAAACCTCTTTGACCACCCTCCCCAGAAGTTCTGGAGGCACCTGCTGTTGCTTAGTAGCTGCAGCGCGACACTCGTCAAGCAGCTTGCTGCCAAGCAGCCGCTGCATCACCTGGTTTTTGCGCGCCTGCCCTGCAGACTTTCCTTCAGAGGTTGATACTCGTCTAAAGAGATAGCTTTCGGCTCTAGCTTTGCCCCCACCAGAAAAATGCACCGCATCGAACAACTGCTTAAACTCGCAAGCTTGCAAAACCATCTTAACGAGGAACTTGATCTCTTCGTAGCAAGAAACAATCGAACTGAGAGCAGTTGCTCCCAGTGTCGCAGCGAAGAATAGATCGGCTAAGTGAGAGAAGAGATGACTTGCTGTGGCAAGACCCTTCACCGCTTTGCCCTCATAGGCGAGAATTCCGAATGTAAGAGCAAGTACTCGGTTGGGTAGAGCAAAGATGCTGTTAGCAATTCCTGCAACGTTACTTGCCATTCCGCTGAGGGAGATGAGAACAGCCCTCCCGGTGAATGAACTCTTCAGCCGCTGGAAGCTACCGATCAGGCCCACGACGCTCCCGGGCAGCCCCAAGCAGGATGTGGTGCCAGCAGCAGCCAGCACAATCCCAGAGCTTTTCGTGGAAAAGCCAGCAGAAAGCCGTCCCACAGAGGAGAAATTGCCAGCATTGTTGTGAGCTCCGATAAGGAGTCCACTGATCGCAGGAGCCCGATTTGTTGCCATACAAAGGCCTATAATCCGGTTTTAAACTGCGTCTATTTTAGAATAGAATTAAATTCACTACAATGTATTAAGATTTATTAATACCTTTCACACAATAGCTTAACTCTTCCTGCTGGAAGGTAAAGCATAACTATCTCATTTAAAGTAGATTATGCCATCATAGGCGCTAGCTTGGCTAGAACAGCCCCCAGTACCTCCAGAGGCTTTTGATCGGCGCGAAAGCGGTGGATCTGCTCTTTGGGGTAGTGCTGCAGCACCTTGGTGGTCTGCTCTTCGTAGACCCTCATGCGAGTACGCAGGACTGAGAGATCGAGGTCATCGTGGCGCCCCTCGAGAAGCGCCCTTCTCTGAATGCGCTTAGCAAGCGCATCGAAGTCATTGATCTCCAGCACGATAATAGACTTCACGTCGGCAATCTTCTCTAGCTCAGCAGCTTGGGGCAAGGTTCTGGGCAGGCCATCAATGAGAAGCAACTGGCGGGCAGGGTCGTACTGGTTGGTGGCGATCAGACCTTCGATGTAGTAGCCAAAGATCATCATGGTCACCTCGTCCGGCAACAGATGCCCCTTGCTGATGTACTTATGAGCCAGTTGGCCAGCCGGACTCTCTGGCTTAAGCCCTCGGAAGACATCTCCCGAAGAGAGATGCAGATGCCCTCCAGCATGAGCCAAAACCCTTCCCAAAGTGCCCTTACCGGCCCCTGGAGGGCCAAATAGCAGTACAGAACGAAATTTACCTTGGTATTTAGGAATCAGCTCTTCCATCTGGCTCATCATTTGCTCCCGATCCAGCTATAACAACCAGCGCACTCTATCTCCAATCCTCCATTAAATCAAGAACTTAGACAGACTCTTTGCAGAAAATTAACGATATGTTAAACTTAAGACAAAAGAACAGAAGGTGGGAGGCAGTATGGAAAAGGAATCTAGAGCTAAAATCGCAGCACTTGAGACTCATGTAGATATGCTCGAAACCGAGCTAGGAAACCTCAATGAATTGCTGGCCCGTTGTGGATTTCCCGAGGGAATCACCACACTCCGCGAGACTGTAGAAGAGCTACTCCTAGAGGAGCCCTCCCTCTTCGAAGAATAAGAGTTCCTCCCTAAACCGGTACTCGGTTGCAGGCGAGCTAAATGGCTCGCCTGTTTTGTTTCCAGCTGCAGAGGCTAAAACTATCAATTTTTCTAGAAGCTGGAGTTTTGCAAGCCACCTCTGCTAAAGTGGAACCCATATGGCAACACTGAAGTTCACTGGCAGTGAAGAAGAAAAGGAGCTACCAGACGGCTCACCCCTCGTAGAAATATGCGAAGAGGCTGGAGTGCCCTTTGCCTGCACCGAGGGAGTCTGCGGCACCTGCGTCATCGAGGTGGTAGAGGGAAGCGAGAATCTCTCTCCTCCTACCCCGGAAGAGTATGACTTTCTAGGAGAGCCTGGATGCGAACGGCTCGCCTGCCAATGTAAAATTCTTCGCGGCAAGGTGACTGTTAGATTTTAAGGCGATCATGACTCAGAAAGAACAGCAGAAAATAACCCGTTTTATGACCATCGAGGAGATCCTCGAAGGATTCCCCCACAGAAGTCAGAAGATAGCGCAAGCGCTCACCTCAGCAGGCCTTTCTTGCGTAGGTTGCGGTGCAGCTACCTGGGAAACGCTCGAGGCGGGGATGTATTCCCATGGCTTTGACGACAGCGCCATCGACAAGATGGTAGAACAGTTGCTGGCAATCGTATCGGAAGAGATGGATCTCTCTACCATCTCCCTCACCCCCAGAGCAGCCAAAAAATATCGCGAAATCCTCGATGAAGAGGGCAAAACTGGCCATGGTTTGCGCTTTGACGACAGAGCGGCTGGCTGCAGCGGCTTCGAATATGTTCTCGATTTCTCCGAAAAAGCTGGAGACAATGACGAAGTCTTCCTTTCACAGGGGATCGAAATCCATGTAGACCGCCGCAAGGTAGGTCGCCTTATCGGCTCCGAAATCGACTATATTGATGGTCTCAGCGGTGCTGGGTTCAAAATTTCCAACCCCAACGCCAAGGGAGGCTGTGGCTGTGGCAAGTCCCAAAGCTACTAAACCACTTTTTAACTCTTAAGCGCTGTTGGAGCGCTTAAGAGCATCTCCTACCCCTCTTGCACTTCGGAGTTGAAAAGGCGATTTAACTTCCGTCGATCTTGCCGCGCAAGTTTGGATTAAAAGTCCTCAGTCGGCATCGTCGACTGAGCGAGGAGCGGGCGGCTCTGAAAGAAGAGCGTTCAAGTTAGAGTGTATCCACTGATGGATATTTTCAGCAGCATTTCTGATTGCTTCAGAGCTCATCAACGACTGCTCATGATCATAATCATAGAGGGATAACATCTTATTATTGAAGGCTGCATTCGAGCGAATAAGAGCCGTGCGATTCTGCTGGTGCAGTGCTGGTTTATTGGTCTGCTCCCACTTGTCTCTGTCACTTCGTTGTAAGTCGAAAGAGAGCAGCTTGTAGAGCAGATCGACAAACAGTTCGTTGTAAGCGGTGGCCTTGGCTTTATTCTGGACTGTATCCCGATGTATCAGGTAATCGATCCTTTTTTCCACCAGCTGCTTGATGTTCACACTCGCAAGCTCATTCTCTTGGACGTTGAGGTTCAAGAGAAGATTTCCGTGTAGAGACAAGCGGACCTTCTCGACGATCTGTTCACGCAGCTCTTCTTTCTGCCAGAGCTGCCCCCTGCGCTCTTTTCTTTTCATTGAGATGCTCTCTAGCATGTCCAGGGGACGCGTATCTCCTGCAAATTCCTGATTAATAACTTCTTTATAACGTTTACGAAGCTTCCACATCGGTTCAAGGCTCTTGGGTTGGACCAAATCGAAAGCTTTGGGGTCGCAACCGGCAAGAAGAGCGGCCAGATGCATCTTCTGCTTTCGGTAGGCTGATCGTTTGTTTAAGCAGTCTGTTTCCTGCTGCTGGATCGAAAGGGAAAGAGTCTCAATCGATGTAATCAGCTCTTCTCTCGTCAACCACCCCAGTCTATTAAAATTATCACAGTAGGAACGGTAGGCATAGTAGGGACTGTAGGGAGGTAGGGGCATTTCCTTATTGAGGCAATTCGCCACCTCCCTGCTGAGATCCGTCTCTTTCGTCGCTGCGGCCTCTTCGGGTTCTTGTTTTATCTCTGCCCAAATCTCTTGCCATAGGCGGCCTACACTCTTCTCTTTTTCTTTAAAACCTTGTTTTGTAGAATTTAACTCCTCGATGAGCCGCTTTACAAGGGTCAGAAATGAGCTCTTGGATTGTGGCTCTGCTAGAGCTTGGGAGACGATGTGCTTCCTCAGCACTCTTTCAAAACGATCAAAACGATCAAAACGATTGTCAATGTTCGTACCGTCGATATTGTTCAAGAGTGTATTTCGAAGATCATCCTTAATTTCGTCCATCTTTTCTGTATCTGCAGAAAAAAGTGCGTCGATGATTTTCTCGATCGCTCTGATGACGCCGTGTAAACGGTCAAACAGCTCTTCCTTGGCGAGGCGATAGCTCTTAAAGGAGTCGATGAACGCACCGATCTCTCCGCTCACTTCATTTGTGAGCTCGACTTTGTTTTCTTCTGCCAGCTCCAGTAGCCCCTTTTTCAGCTCCTCGGCATATGCGGGAGTGAAGAGCGTAGTCTTGACCGGCCCTCCTCCGCCAGCTGGGTCATCGCCTCCTGCTCTTTGTGTGCCACCAGCAGCCTCCTTCTCTGTCTCTGGGGTTTCCGGAGTCTCTGCGGTCGTAGTTGTGGAGGCGGCTCCAGATGCAGTTCCGGATGCACTCTGGGAAGCTGCTTTTCCTGGAAGGAACCCCAACCTCTGTTGGAGCCAGCGTGCTAGGCGGCCTAGGAGGGAGATCTTGCTGCAGAGCTCGAGAAACTTCATCAGAGCGATCTTCAGAACGCCCTTCCGCGGACCGCCTGCTCTGCTGGTCGCCGCGCTGGCAATGGTGCTAGTTTTATTTTTATAAGCCTCTGGAGCTGCAGTGCTCTCTTTCTTCTGCAGCTGCATTTCGGGCGCTTTGCCTGTTTCTATAGAAGGGTCGACCTTTAGCACCATGGCTTCCTCACAAATTCTTATTTGGAAGAAGAATAACAGATGAGCCGATTAAATTTATATATTAATTAATATTTTATTACGCCTTTTCAACTCCGAAGTGCAACATGGGATAATTGCGCGAAAAGGGTTGCTCTCTAAAACGGAGTAGCTAAGCTCTCCAAATATCAACAATCGTCTTGAATTAAGGCTAACGATAAGGAGCAACCCATGAAGCATTATGTTGGACTTGACATCTCTA
>DAHXNQ010000037.1 GCA_027365315.1 Rhabdochlamydiaceae bacterium
TGGCTGAAGAGAGTGACGAGCTGCTCAGGTGTGGAGGGGAGGAGATCCTCTTTTTCTTCGGCATGCAGGGGAAGGAGAAGAAGAAGTGCGAGGAGGAAGCGCATGAGAAGAACTCAGCAAAAGATTGAGTTCTAGAGCGTAGGATCGGATGGATTTTTTTAGCAACGGCTCACTCTGCTTTCGCAGGCTGATTTGCGCAACAACGTCCTCCATCGTATGCTCCCAGCTCAGCAGCGGCAGATAGTGCATGTATCAAATTTTTTATTTTTGATATGTTTAGGGGAGCCCTCTCTATCTAAGAGAGCTCTTGATTGTTAAATAAATTTGAATCGTCAAATTATCACTAGGACTTCGGTGAAAGATCGAGGCATTTCAAAATGGTGGCGTTATTCCGTTCTGATAGTCGTTGTCATTGGCTTTTCAATCTTGAGTTTCGTAACAAAACTCACCTATGACAATGCGCCCCCGATCCCATTACAGGTAACTGATCCTGAAGGAAATATTCTTTTCGTTAAAAAGAATATTCAAGAGGGACAGGCTCTTTTTTTCAGGTATAACTTGATGGAGCATGGCACGCTCTGGGGTCATGGCGCTTATCTCGGTCTCGATTACAGCGCTGAATATCTTCATCAGGAAGCCGAAACGATCAGCGATCTGCTCGCCAAGAAGTTTTATGGCCAACCCTTCACCAATCTTGCATCTTTAGGCCAGGGCGCTATTTTAGACGCCGTTTCAAAGATGATCAAAGAAAACCACTATGACCCATCCACAGGAACTCTCGTCTATTCCAATGAACAGAAACAGGCCTATGTCGATGCCATAGAGCATTGGGACCGATATTTCCGTCAGGGTGAAGCTCCAGGCCTGCCTCTCAATTACATCTCCGATCCGAATGAAATCATCGATCTCACCGCTTTCTTCTCGTGGGCCGCCTGGGCTGCGGGAGCTCTCCGTCCAGGAAATCTCTATAACACCTACACGAACAACTTCCCCTATGATCCTCTTGCAGGCAACCTTCCTAGCCCCGATGCCTTTTTTTGGAGCGCGATGTCTCTAATCATCCTTCTAGGTGGCATCGGTCTTCTTCTGTTTCTCTTTGGCAAGTTCGATTTTCTTGGTTGGCGGGCAGAGAAGTCTGCAGGACATTCTCACGTGACTCATCTTGTACAAAAACCTCTGACCGAAAGCCAAAAAGCGCTGGGAAAATATTTTGTCATCGCCAGCCTCCTTTTCGTTCTCCAATCCGTTATCGGAGGCGGACTGGCCCATTACCGCGTCGATTCGACCTTCTATGGCCTCCCCATCGCAGATTATCTTCCTTACAATTTGATGCGGACCTGGCATCTTCAGTTGGCGATTTTCTGGATTGCGACCGCTTGGGTCGCTGGAGGTCTCTTCATTGCACCGATTCTGACGGAAAGCGAACCAAAATGGCAGGCACTTGGAGTGAATCTCCTCTTCGGAGCTCTCCTCGTCGTCGTCCTGGGGAGTCTCACGGGAGAGTTTTTTTCAGCGCATGGATGGATGCCGAATCTCTGGTTCTGGTTCGGAAATCAAGGCTCCGAATACCTCGACTTGGGTAGGTTTTGGCAGTATCTGCTGATCGTTGGATTCCTTTTCTGGCTATTCCTTCTCTTCCGGTCTCTCGACCCGATACGAAATCAATCCAAAAGCCGCGAGCTCATCATCCTCTTCTTCATAGCGGCTGCAGCCATCCCCTTCTTTTATATCCCAGCCGTCTTCTATGACCATCTGACCAATTACAGCATCATCGACAACTGGCGCTTTTGGATCATCCATCTCTGGGTTGAGGGATTCTTTGAAGTGTTCGCCACTGTTCTCGTCGCGGTTATCTTCACTCGGATGGGACTCGTTCGTCCAAATGTCGCCCTTCGTATTATTTATCTCGATGCTCTGCTCTATTTAGGCGCTGGCGTAGTAGGAACGGGTCATCATTGGTATTTTACAGGACAGACAACCGTCAACATGGCTCTCTCGGCCTGCTTCTCGGCTGGCGAAGTCATTCCACTGACTCTTCTAACTCTCGATGCATGGGATTTTATTAACGCCTCAAAAACTTCTTGTACAAAATGTGGCGAAGCTCTTGTAGGTCGCCAGAGATGGACGGTCTATTTCCTCATCGCTGTTGGCGTCTGGAACTTCATCGGAGCAGGAATCTTTGGGTTTTTGATCAACCTTCCAATCATTTCTTACTTCGAAATCGGCACTAACCTCACCCCCAACCACGGACATGCCGCTATGTTTGGCGTCTTCGGCATGCTCGCGCTCGGCGTGACAATGTTCTGCGTGAGAACCCAACCAGACGATGCTTCGTGGCAAAGGGTCAAAAAGCTCGTCAAAACAGGCTTCTGGGGGCTGAATGTCGGGATGGGCCTCATGGTCCTTCTCGATCTGTTCCCCGCAGGAATCTTGCAGCTTTGGGATTCCATGACTCATGGCTACTGGCACGCAAGACGCCTCAGCTTTCTGATGAGCGGTACTTTTCATATTCTCGAATGGGTTCGTATTATTGGTGACATGACTTTCATCTTGGTCGGCGTATTTCCGACTGCTGCGGCCATCGTCTATACTTTCTGGCATGAAAGAAGGCAAAAGCACCTCGTCAATCTGGATGACTAACCAGGCTATGGTAGAACCCAAAAATTCGCCGCTAGGACTGCAATGAAGCAAAGGGATCTTCGGTGGAGGCGCCCACGAGACCTGCGTGGTTGGCAAACTGCGCCAGCTCCTTGCGGAAGGCCAGGAAGGCCGAACCGACACCGCCATGGCGGTTCTTCGCTACAATCACCTCAGCCTGCCCCGGCTTGTCATAAGGATCGTAATACTCCCTACGCAGCAGGAACAGCACCACATCCGCATCTTGTTCGATGCTGTTGTGAACAAAGATGTCATTGGCGAGGAAGTTGTGCACCCCCTCTACTGTTGCGTCATAGACCGGCTCTTCGCCAAGAGGTGTGATCGAGGCGATTTTGTCCCATTGAGTGGCTCGATCTTTTGGGATAGCAATTTCATCACCTGGATGGAGCGCTTCGAGGGCGGTCCAGCCGCCTAGCTTCAGGAAGGGGTGGTTGGAGCTGGCTTTGATCGCTCTGCCGCTGCGGGTCTTTAGTTCGAACAGCTGCTTGACGCCAGAGTAGAAGGCTTTCACCATCTGGTGGGTGCCCACTTTGCCCTGCTCGTCGACGGCGAAGACGGGGAAGGGAGTTTGTATGGGCCGCTCAGCCAGTTCACGCATGGTGATCTGCTCGCCGGTAGTGGCGTTGGTGATGAGGGTATCGCCTGCTAGGCAGCCCGATTCGCGTAGGTCGCTCATCATGGGGCGGTGGCCTTGGCGCTCTTCCACTTTGCGCGAGAGCTGGGAGAGGCAGAGGACCGGTACGTTCAGTTCGCGGGCGAGGTTTTTCAGCATGCGGGAGATTTCGGAGATCTCGCTTTGGCGGTTGTCATTCATCCGCTGGTAGCCCGAGCTGGAGATCAGCTGCAGGTAGTCGACAACCAGTAGCTGAACGCCGTAGGACTCTTTCATCCGGCGAGCACGGGCGCGCAGATCGGTGATGCGCAGGCCAGGCTCATCGTCGATGATCATGGTGGCGTGTTGCATGCTGCTGACGGCCGAGACGATTCTCTGAAACTCCATTCCGCTAAGGGAGCCTTTACGCACCTTCTCCGACTCCACTTCGGCTTGGGAGCAGATGACGCGGTGGAGCAGCTGCTCGGCGGTCATCTCTAGCGAGAAGATGCCGACGGGCAGGCCCGCTTTGAAGCAGACATGCTCGGCGATGTTGATGGCGAAGGCGGTCTTTCCCATCGCGGGGCGGGCGGCGACGATGACCAGGTTGGAGGGGCCTAGGCCGCCAATGATCTTGTCCAGATCGGAGAAATAGCTGGGAACTCCGGTGATGCCCGCTTCATTAGGGCCCTTGACCAGAAACTCCTCTTGCCTCTGCTGCAGCTCTTTCAGATAGGGCAGTTTGGAGGAGGCCTTCATGCCGGAGAGCAGCTCGCGCAGCGAGATCATCCCCGACGATCCTGCCGTCTGCGAAATCTTGAAGAAGCCCTGCTGTGCTTCGTCGAGTGCGCGCTGCACATCGTCTGGCTCGCTCAGCGCGGTCTTCTCCACCTCTTTGGCCGCCTCGATCATCTGGCGCAAAAGCGACTTGTTTTTGATGAGGGCGCAATACTGCTCGATGTGGGCCGAGGTGCCGGCGTACTGCGCCAGTGTGGTGAGGTAGGCGAGGCCGCCTACCTGAGCCAGCTGATCCTGCCGTTTTAGCTCTTCAGCAATCAGGTGAATGTCGGCGGGGCGGTCTGCTTTAAACGAAGCCTGTAGGCAGCGGAAGATCTGCCGATGCTCCTGAAAATAGAAGTCGCGATCTTCTAGGCCATCAGCGCCGATGTTGAGGGCGTGCGAGCTTGTCAGCATGCAGCCTAGCACCATCATCTCCGAATCGCGCGAGTGAGGAGGAACTAGTGACTGAGGGCTGCTTTGTTTGGAGGGGATCTGTTTCTCTGCCATAAATGACACCTGAATGATTCTTCTGCATCCTAGCGAAATAAGGGGAAAAAAGAGAGCCCCGAAAGATCTTCGGGGCCTACCTTCGGAAAGAGAGGGATTCGAACCCTCGGTACCCTATAACGAGTACGCGTCCTTAGCAGGGACGTGCCTTCGGCCTCTCAGCCATCTTTCCACACTTGATTCCGGGGATCTTACAGCATCACCTATTTCTCGCGATAGCAACCGCTTGCGAGCGAGGTATAAACATTAGTAGACCCAGCTGTTGGGCGAGAGGAGACGGCCATTTAGGGCGTTCCAGTGGCTGCTGTGGAGGGTCCCGTCGGGGTTCTCTACAGTGATGCAGTGGACCGGCAGGTAGACATCCAGCGTTCTTCTGATGGTGAAGTCGTTACCAAAGGCGGCGGTGGCGATCTGTTCGATCTGCCTCAGGTTATAGTTGCGCGAGACGCGCAGCGCATTGCGAAAGGGCTTAGTCACCAGCCTCTCATCCAGCTTGGTCTCGGGCAGGGTCTTCAACTTGGGGTTTTGCAGATGCAGGCGGTAGCGATTGCCCGCCTGGACGATCAGCTGCTTGCGGCGCAGCCCCTCCATCCAGCTATCTAATGTCTCATCTTCGACATGCAGAATGCGGGCGAGGCCTTCGCGATCGATCGAGCCCCCCTTCTTGGCGAGAATGCTTAAAATTTTGAATTCATGACGCTCTGTCTTAGCGCGGATGCAGTCCTGAAAGCCGTGAGTCTTCTCCCAATCATCGGTATTCAGCACCATCTCCCCGTCGGTCAGATCCCAAAGAATTACCCCTTCGCTGGTCTTGTCATGGCTGACGGTGTACTTCACCTCCATCAGCAGATATGGATAAAATTTTATTTGAGGTTCTAGGTAGCGGTGCTGTCCATCTTTCAGCAGCTCCATGCGGTGGCTCTCCATAATCTGGTCGGCGGTATAGCGCACCTCGAGGGTATTGAAGGTGCCCGAGTCAACGAATTCCTCCACTTTATTGCGTAGTTCGGGGTGGGTGGAGCCAAAGAACCAGATGCCGTAACCGGCAAAGGCTAAAAGAACCGCACTGACAAGTAGGCGCATGGCTAAAGCCCTCTTCATGGATGATCCATCCGGATGGTAGAAATCTCTCGATTTTTCCTGCTACACAAATGGGATCTATTGTGCTACGATGAAGTGGGTCATAGCTGTTGGAACGGTGCATCGGCACATGGCCTGCTTATCTTTTTTCCCGCGACATCTCTTTTTCTCTGACTCGATGCAGGGCAGCATTTTTTTATTTTTTAGCAATCAATAGTTCTCATCGGGGGTAAGGTGAGGCAAAATATTTTTATAGTTTTTGTTTTTTTTATTTCTGTCGTCCTTTGCGGGATGCATGTGTTTCCGCGCAATGTACTTGTGCCGCCAGCAGACTTAAGAAAATCGATCTCCATCCTGGAGGCGACACAGTTTACCCAGCTATGCCAGCGCGCTCTGCAGGATGAGGCTACCTTTCAAAAATTCAAGAGCGATCCCCGCTATACGCTTCTCTACGGTGGCTACTCCTACGAAGATGGGGCTCAGTTTCTTGAAGAGCTGCGTCAGAAAGCTCCCGATCTGGTGAGGCGCATCGGCGAGTTCTCTACTGTCGACAAGGTGGGCGGCCCTCTGCGCTACCACTATGAAGAGGTGGGAGAGGTCTCTCCCAGTCTGCTGCGCAGCCTCGTCATTGCGGCCGATCTGCGTCTACACTATGGCGACCTCAAGGGTCTCCATGTGGTGGAGATTGGACCGGGAGGGGGCGAGCTCGCTTCGGTGCTGCTGAGGATTTTCGATTTTGGCTCCTACACCGCTGTCGATGCTCCCATCCATCTCAATCTGGTGGAGAAGGCGCTCTACAAGCAGGGAATCACCCGCGCACAGTTTATACCCTCTGATTCGGCACCAGCTTTAGGCCGCGTTGATCTGATCATCAGCGATCGGCTCTTTGCGCAGATGGGCTGGATGACCCAATCCCGCCTGGTAGATGGACTGATTGCGCGCGCTGGCAAGGCCTACTTCATCTGCTCCACCACCCTCCATCATGAACATGTGCTTCCTCTCGATCCCTCTCATCTGAAGGAGAAGTTAGGAGGGCATCTAGCGAAAAAGGGTCTCTCCATGCAGGAAGAGATGATCTCTCCTAGCGATTATCTGCTGGTGTGGGGGGTGAGTTCCCAAAAGAGTCTACCATTGCCATAACGGTGGTCGTGGCGCGTCTCGAAGAAGGCCGTCTGTAGCTCCTCGACAAGGAGCTCGTGCAGCCTTTGGGTAAGGGGATCGAATACAGCAAAGACTAAGTGCCTTCCATGCTCGACAAAGATGAGAGAGATGTAGCGCGCATCGAGCGGCGCTCCCTCTTTGGTCTCGAAGATCAGTTCGATGCTCACCTCTTCTGTCGTGAAGGGAAAGGGAGCGAGAAAGGGTCTTAGGCGCAAACAGCTGTTGATCTCTTCCAGGTATGCAGTCAGAAGATGGATATAGAAGCAGCGCGCCTCGGCAGGCTCGAGGCAGAGGTGGCTTTTGAGGCGTAGCGTCAGCGACTCGATCTGCCCCTCAATCACCTCCTGTCCAGACGAAAGCAGGCAGAGCTTTTTGCGCTTCAGTAGCTTCTCTCCTATCTCCTCCTGAAAGCGAACTGCCTCTTTCAGCGCCTCGCGCTGGGGCTGGTATCTGTCCGCCTGCAGGGGAGAGAGAGCCAACATCAACCAGAAAAGAGATCGTAAAAAGGCCACTCAGATGCACCCAAAGCTAGGGATGCATCTTAGTGGCCATGAATCAAAAAGACAACCGCCCGAAAGAGGCCTCGTTAAGCTTGCTTAGGTGGGTTGTTTGCGATGGTGGCGAGCATTCGTGTACGCGACGTGGTCAGCGCCTCTTGTGTGGTGGGAGCTGCCCCTGCTTGTCTCAATGTTTCGAAAGATTTGCCAGCTGCTCGCTCATCGAGGAAGATGCCGACATAGACGCCGCAATGGGAGAAGTCATGCTGGTGTACAGTGGTATTCTCTACCACCTGCAGCATAAAACGGGGTGGCATAATGTTGCATACGGCGTCTACGCGCCAACAACGCCCTGTAACCAACAAAAATTACTGCTAAGGCAGTACAGGCTAGAAGCCGTAGCCGACCTGCAGATTGACCTGCTGATCTTGGTAGTTGGCATTAAACTCGCCGCTGTAGAAGAGCGATACTGAGCAGCGGTCGTTGCAGCTCCAGGTGGTGATGCCAAGAAGCGGCGCCACCAAAGTGCGGCTGGGCTTCATGCCATATACCGTGAAGTAGATCGATTCGTTCCCCTTCATGGTGGCTTGGAAGCTGCGTCCAATGAAGCGCTCCTCGCGCACCACGGCCACCTGTGCCGAAGGGATCCATTTGGTCTTAGCCCATACGTAGCACTTGGCAATCTCTAGACCCAACGAAGCACGCAGCAGATCGGTATTGCTGGACTTCACCTTTAGGTCGATGCTCTGGGCGCCTGCCTCGGTGAAGCCGCCCTGATACAGGTAGTAGTACTCTAGCGTCACGAAGGGCGAAAACTCTAGGCCCGCCACCTTAAAAAGCTCTCCGCCGCTGATGTAGCCTCCCACTTCGCCGCCACCAAAATCAGCGCTGGCGTGGCGGTTGATCTGCACATTGCTTACGACAATCTGCCTCTTCTCGCCATAGTGGTTGTAGGCGCCCATTAGAGCGGCGTTAACGAAAAAGTCAGAACTAAACCAGATTCCGTAGAATAGGCCGTAGAAGCTCTGTGCTGTGGCGTTACCCGCTGATTGATCCCAGTCCACCTTGCTGTAGGTGTAGGCAGCGCCTAAACCTAAGTAGAGATTTTTCCAGACTGCATAATCTAGGCCCAAAGTAGCGCCGCCTGTATTGGCATGGAACCCAATCTCACCTTGGTAGTGCTCTTGGTGGATGAAGTCGCCCCAAGCATCCCCCCAGAGAGTCAGCTTTTTCTTTTTGTCCGAATCGCGAATGCAGCCTGTGAGATAAAGAGATTGAGCGCGCAGATCGAAGGCCTGGTTGACCTGCATACTGTCGCTCTGCTGAGCCAGAGCTAGACCCTTCAGATGAGAGGGCTGTAGCTCCAGCAAAGCGTTCTCTAGCTGTGCTGGATCGGATATCAGCTTCAGATCCGCTACCACTTCAAAGAAATCGGTACCTGGCGCGATGGGGGCACTCGCATCGAGGTAGTTAGCCACTGCCAGTGCATTGGTGCTGAAGCCGCCTGAAAGCGTCGAGAAGGGCTGCGAAGTGAAGTTGATCGATAGGAACACATGGGAAGGATCGGGATAGAGCAGCTCCGCACTGATCAACGGAGATGGGTTAATCAGAGCGCTGAAAGCGTTGGATGGAATGTCTCCATTCACAGAGTAGAGGATCAGATCCTTGATATTGCTGCTATAGCTGCCTGGATCCACGACTAGAGTGACGGTCACATCGGAACCAATGCTTGTTCCTCCTGCGCCCACATTGGTGAGGCTACTGCCAGAGGGACTGACCTCTACGGTATAGGTGGAGCCCGGTGCGAAGGTGATACCGCTCACATTGATGGTGCCCACCGAGTTACCTGGTGCTAAAGTAGCGCCCGAACTGATCACCACGTCGCCAGGCGTACCCAGCCCCGTGATTGTACCAGTTCCTTTAAGGGTGGCTCCGCTGTTCACCGTAACCATGGTTCCAGTTGTTGGGGGCCCTATAGCTGTATTGATATGCAATCTACCGCTTGTATGGACAATGTTCCCCGTGAAGCCAGCTGCTGTTCCATTCAGTAGCAGCGCGCCTGTATGCGAATTCGCGTTTATAGTCAGTCTGCCCGCTCCAGAGAGGTTTCCTGTGGCGGTGACCACGCTACCTGTTCCTACACTGATGAAACCTCCTCCAATATCTACTACCACATCGCGCCCTGTGCTAACCGTAGTATCGGCTAAGAATGTGCCGCTTGTGAGAGCATTACCCAGATGAAGGGTGCCTGTTCCCCACCTCCCTCCAGGGGAGACGGCTACTGTTGCCCCATCCTGGATCACAGCTACGCCAGAAAAGATATTCACTCCACTTACAGTCAGCGTACCGGTGCCTGTTTTGGTTACAGAGGCGCCCGTACCACCCACAATTCCTCCATCTTGAATGACGCCGCTCCAAGAGGTGGAATTATTGGTGTCTAAGATTAGACTCTTCGCTCCTGCATTGATGATACCGTCGCCGAGCAGATTCGAGATGGTGGTAGACGAAGTAATTTGACTGATATCGAAGATAGCACTTGTAGCAAAAAGATTCAGCCCACTGCTGGCAGCAATCGAACCCGCGCCGGAAAGTGCTAGTGTTCCCTCTAGGATTGTGGTAGTCCCTGTGTAGGTATTGACGCCAGCAAGTGTCTGCGTTCCAGTTCCATCTTGGATCAAGGCCGCACCGGTTCCGCCTCCAAGACCTCCATCTTGTATGATACCCGAGAAGATGTTAGCTGGAGCGGTCAAAATGAGCTCTTTGGATCCAGCAGAGACTATGCCCACGCCACCGCTTAAAGAGCCAACGCTAGTACTAGGTGTTGAAATCTGGCTGATGTCGAATGTGCCGTCGATGATTACGGCACTGCTTCTAGCAATCGAACCACCCCCAGAGAGCGCCAGTGTTCCCGCTTCGATCGTGGTAATCCCTGTGTAGGTATTGACGCCATAGAGAGTCTGTGTGCCAGCGCCCTGAATGATCAGGCTACCTCCGGTTCCGCCGCCAATACCGCCATCTTGGATCACACCACCGAAGCTGTTGGAAACCGTCGAGCTTCCAAAGGTGAGCGTTTTGTTTCCTAAAGCAACCGGGCCTATTCCGCTCAGGGTGCCGATGGTGGTACCAGTCGCTGTTTGGCTAATATCAAATATGCCTGTGGCGCTTGTGATGACCACGCCGCTGCTTGTAGAAATGGTACCTCCACCGGCAAGTGCGAGAGTTCCTCCATCAATTATGGTCGAGCCTGTGTAGGTGTTGGCGCCTGTGAAGGTCTGTACTCCGCTTCCTTGCTTTTGTGCGACCGCTCCTATTCCGCCGACAATACCGCCATCTTGGATCACGCCGGAGAAGATAGCGGAAGCTGCCGTTCCAAAGAGGAAATCCTTGGATCCTCCAGCAACCGTGCCTCCGCCGCTCAGAGTGCCGATAGTAACAGCTCCTGAGGCCTGGCTGATGTCGAATGTACCGCCGATGAATATGCCAACGCTGTCAGTAATCGAACCACTCCCAGAGAGCGCCAGTGTTCCTCCCGCTAAGATCGTGGTCGATCCTGTGTAGGTATTGATGCCAGCAAGTGTCAGAGTTCCAGTTCCCACTTTAATCAATGGCGCACCGGTTCCGCCTCCAAGGCCCCCATCTTGCATAACACCAGAGAAGGTGTTGGTAAGAGCGCTATTAAAAATGAGACCTTTGGATCCCGCGGAGATTATGCCCGTGCCGCTTAAAGAGGTAACAGTAGTAGTTCCTGTAACCTGGCTGATGTCGAATGTACCATCGATGAATATGCCAACGCTGTCAATAATCGAACCACCCCCAGAGAGCGCCAGTGTTCCCGCTGAGATCGTGGTCGATCCTGAGTAGGTATTGGCGCCAGCAAGGATCTGAATTCCAGTTCCCTCTTTAATCAATTGCGCACCGGTTCCGCCTCCAAGGCCCCCATCTTGCATAACACCAGAGAAGATGTTGGTAAGAGTGCTATTCAAAATGAGACCTTTGGATCCCGCGGAGATTATGCCCGCGCCGCTTAAAGAGGTAACAGTAGTAGTAGCTCCTGTAATCTGGCTGATGTCGAATGTACCGCCGATGATTATGCCAACGCTGTCAGTAATCGAACCACCCCCAGAGAGCGCCAGTGTTCCTCCCGTTGAGATCGTGGTCAATCCTGTGTAGGTATTGGTGCCAGCAAGGATCTGAGTTCCGGTTCCCTCTCGGATCAAGTTCGCACCGGTTCCACCTCCAATGCCTCCATCTTGCATAACACCAGAGAAGGTAGTGGTAGTAGCGCCGCTCAAGACGAGGTCTCTCAATCCCGCGGAGATTGTGCCCGTGCCGCTTAAAGAGGCAACAGAGGTAGTAGCTCCTGAAATCTGGCTGATGTCGAATGTGCCGTCGATGATTACGCCACTGCTGTCAGCAATCGAACCAAACCCAGAGAGCGCCAGTGTTCCCGCTGAGATCGTGGTCGATCCTGTGTAGGTATTGGCGTTATAGAGAGTCTGTGTGCCAGCGCCCTGAACGATCAGGCTACCTCCGGTTCCGCCGCCAATACCGCCATCTTGGATCACACCACCGAAGCTGTTGGAAACCGTCGAGCTTCCAAAGGTGAGCGTTTTGTTTCCTAAAGCAACCGGGCCTATTCCGCTCAGGGTGTCGATGGTGGTACCAGTCGCTGTGATTTGGCTAATATCAAATATGCCTGTGACGCTTGTGATGAGCACGCCGCTGTTGGGAGAAATGGTACCTCCACCGGAAAGTGCGAGAGTTCCTCCATCAATTATGGTCGAGCCTGTGTAGGTGTTGGCGCCTGTGAAGGTCTGTACTCCGCTTCCTTGCTTTTGTGCGACCGCTCCTGTTCCGCCGGCAATACCGCCATCTTGGATCACGCCGGAGAAGGTAGCGGAAGCTGCCGTTCCAAAGAGGAAATCCTTGGATCCTCCAGCAACCGTGCCTCCGCCGCTCAGAGTGCCGATAGTAACAGCTCCTGAGGCCTGGCTAATATCAAATATGCCTGTGCCGATTGTGACGTCCACGCCGCTGCTTGTAGAAATGGAACCTATACCGGAAAGTGCGAGTGTGCCAGCTGCTATGGAGGTAGGGCCGGTATAGGTGTTGCTGGCCGAGAGGGTAAGGGTGCTACTGCCTACGGTCTGTCCAATTCCGCCTCCCGAATCGCTCACAATTCCTGAAATGGTAAGAGCGGTCCCTGCTGCAAGGTCAAAATTGAGCGGTTGCGCACTAGAGCCGTTGGCAACGTTTGCGCTGATGGTGGTGAGAGGAGTACCTGAAGTGGTTGTGAAGGTGGAGGGGCTCGTGGAAGGAGCTATGTTGATGAAGGTGAAACTCCCTCCTGTTGAGCTAAAGGTGAAACTGTTAGTAGAGGAGCTGGTGACCGTCATGGCTTGAAGAGTGGTACCGATGGTGGCCAGCTCCACGATTGCTGGAGCGGACTGCGTATTGAACGTAGCTGTATCACCATTGTTACTTGTGAGACCCGGTGCTACTCCACCCGTCCAGTTTGTCGTAGTGTTCCAGGAGTTTGTTCCACCGGCAGTTAAGCTCCAGACGCCGTTTACAGACGTAGCTCCGAGAAATTGAGGACAACAGACTGCTCCTAGCGAGACCCAACGCAACCACTTCTTCTTCATAATTCCCACATCGATATGAAAAGACAATCTACTCTTCCTTGTAGATAGAAGATCATTTTCGTGTCAAAAAATATAGTGTACCACCCAAAAACTAATGGCAGTATAATCTTAATAAAAATTTATTCACAGAAGAGCTTCGGGGAGGAAGGGGCTGATAAGGGGGTTGTGCAGCTGTTGGATTCTCTCGTCGAGGGCAGCAATAGAGAGGGAGGGGTTCTCCTGCAGAGCTAGCTTGAGGGTGCGCAGCCTTTCGCGGAGGGCATAGACGCGGCTCTCTAGTCCCCACCTCTTCAGTAGCTGGACGATGGGGTCGATAGGAAGAGAGAGGATCTTCTCCACGAGGGCAGTAGATAGGGGTAGATCGGCATTAGGTAGATGGTAGAGGAAGTTGCGCAGGTCGTTGTTGCGTAGAGGTAGGCAGTAGCCGTTGTCTACCTTCACAAGGTGGTACTGCTGGCTCGCTTCATCCCAGAGGGCGAGGAAGTTGCCGGAGTGGGCGTCGGTGTCGAAAAGAAGCCAGACAAGAAGATTGGCTCTCTCGAAGCTCTCCTGGTTGATCAGACTGGCCATCTCCTCTTCGGGTAGCTCCCGTTTCAGCCACTCTTCGACCAGCTCTCCCAGCTCCTCACTATCGGGAAGATACTGCTGTACCGAACAGAGCTTCTCTCGATCGGCTGAGCCTGTCATGCGGAGAAAGCGCTGCCTCAGTTCGCCCTCTAACTCTTCGGAGAGGTCGTAGAACTCTCTTCGCTCGATGATGGCGAGAAGTGTGCGTGGAATCAGCTCGGAAAGCCCGGCGATCCGGGCGATTTCGTAGGCGCAATATTCGATGATGGGGGTGTCGTAAGGGGGCAGAAAGGGCCGCATCCGGAAAGCTGGATCGCGAAAGGGCGAGCTGTTCTGTACAGGATTATTGAGGGTCATGGCCCCCTCTTCTGGTTTCACCACCCAGCGGGGATAGCCCTTCTTATCCAGCAGAAAGTAGCAGCCGTTAACCCCAAGAGAGCAGCGCTCCAGTCGACCCTTGCGTAGAAGAGACTTCAGCTCCTCTTCAATGATAGGCTCGTTTTGTAACAGCTCTTCCACCTGAGGGCGCCAGCGCTCTTTTTGTGCAGCGATCTCTTCGCGGCGTCTCTGGATGAAGGAGAGAAGTGAGCCGCCGCCGCGCTGTAGATGAAACTCCTCCCAGAGCGAGCCCATTTTCAGCTGATCGGCCAGCAGCTGGACAGCCCGTTCAGGGGGTTGTGGTGGAGGGATCCAGATCGACATACTCGAAGAGTACATTGCCGATGGGTGCCTGCACCAGATTCTTTAGATGAGATTTACAAATGAAGGCGCTTTTCCAGTGGTAGAGAGGGGTGAAGGGCATCTCGCGAAGCAGCTCTTCTTCGGCTAGATCGATCAGCTGCCATCTCTCTTCTTCAGAGTGGCTCCCTCTGATGCGCGATAGCAGTGTCCTAAAATGTTCACCCTCCCATGCTGCGTAGTTTTTGGGAGTCTCTCTTCCATCAAAGCGTTCAAACAGGTTCATCGGATCGACAAAATGGGCATACCAGGTGGTCTGTCCAAAGCTATAATCTCGCTGTACAAATCGGGCCAGTAGCAGACGATGTTCCATCCCCTCTAGTGTGATATGGATGCCCAGGGTCTCCTCGAGCTGCCTTTGAATCACTTGAGCGAGCGTTCTATTTAAGTGAGAGGTGCTGAAGGAGTAGGTGATCGGGGAGAGCTCTTCTCGAGTCAGCCCCATTTCGGATAGCGCCTCCTCTAGCAGCGCACGCGCATAGGCGGGATTGTAAAGGGGCCGTCGCCGTGGCTCCTCTCTTCCTTGTCGCATTGCAGGCGGGATAAGCGAGAGGGGTGGAGTTTCGCCTAAGCGTGTCACATGCTCCACAAGGGCAGACCTATCAATGGCCAGTGAAAAAGCCTGCCGTATCTTCCGGTTGGTGAAGGGAAAGCGCTTGGTGTTGAAAAAGCAGATGGTGCCCGCAGCCACATTCTCTGTGTGCAGCTCTCCTTCGGCAAAATAGCGCACGGCTGCTTCGAGAGGTAGTGAGCAGAGTGGTTTACCCAGAAAATCCAGTTTGCCTTGCTCATACATGTCGAGAGCGGTGTGCTCGTCGGGAAGGATGGCAAGAGAGATGCCATCCAGATGGATGCGCTCTTTACCCCAGTAGGTGGGGTTCTTCTCGAGTAGCAGTTCGCGCATGTGATCCCATCTCTTGAGGCGAAAGGGGCCACAGCAGGGTATCTCGCCCCCAAAAGAATGCGGTTCAGAAGGCGGTGGTTCGGGGAAGAAACTGTTGAAGGAGAGCAGCTGCAGAAAATAGGGGCAGGGGTGGGTCAGATCGACCACCAGAGTGGAAGAATCGGGAGCGTGAACTCCTAGTGTTGAGGGATCGGCTCCCCGCTTCACCGCTTCGGCGCCGCGAATCGGATAGTGGAGAAAACTGTTCACAGAGGGAAAATCGGGGCGCAGCTGCTTCTGCCAGCTGGTGACAAACTGCTCTGCTTCGATCGGCTCTCCTGTCGACCAGTAGGCCTGGCGTAGATGAAAGGTGTAGCGGGTGCCCTGCTCGGAGATCTCGAAGCTCTCTGCTAACGCAGGCTCCAACTCTGCTGTGGGTCCAAGACGCATGAGACCGTCAAAAAGAAAGTTCTGTACGCAAGCAGAGACAAGGTCAGAGGTGCGCGCGGGATCGAGCGTAGAGGGATCTTCCGCCAGATGGATATGCAGAAGCTTGAGAGCTGGCTGGCTTGCGGGGATAGGAATCTCCCTAACTCGCCACCACCCTCCCGCTACGCAGAGAAGCAGAAGAGTGATGGTGAGAAGGAGGCGATTTAGTCTTTCATTGAAAGCAGGAACTCCACGTTGCTACTGGTGCGTTTCAGTTTGCCGAGTAGTAGATTCATCGCATCGATTGGAGTGAGGTCGGCAAGCGCCTGGCGCATAACATGAATTTTATTCAGCTCATCCCCGTGGTAGAGAAGCTCCTCTTTGCGCGTTCCGCTCTTAATCAGGTCGATTGCGGGGTAGACGCGGCGATCGGCCAGCTGACGGCTGAGCACCAGCTCCATGTTACCGGTACCCTTAAACTCCTCGAAGATCACCTCGTCCATGCGCGAACCAGTCTCGATGAGCGCTGTAGCGATGATGGTGAGAGAGCCGCCATGTTCCACATTGCGCGCAGCGCCGAAGAAGCGCTTAGGTTTGTGCAGAGCGTTGGCGTCGATACCACCCGTTAAAATTTTTCCGGAGTGGGGCTGTACGGTGTTGTAAGCACGCGCCAGCCTGGTCAGCGAATCGAGCAGGATGACCACGTCGTGGCCATACTCCACCAATCTTCTAGCCTTTTCGATCACCATCTCGGCGATCTGAACATGCCGCTCGGGCAGCTCATCAAAGGTAGAGAAGATCACCTCCCCGCGTACGCTGCGGATCATGTCGGTCATCTCTTCAGGACGCTCATCGATCAGCAGAACAATCAGCATCACTTCGGGATTGTTCTTGGTGATGGCGTTGGCGATATCCTGCAGAATGACCGTTTTACCCGATCTCGGTGGCGCCACAATCAGACCCCTCTGTCCCTTACCAATGGGGGCAGCTAGATCCAGCACGCGTGTGGTCATTCTCTCTTTAATGGTCTCCATCACCAGACGTTCTTCGGGGTGGAGGGGAGTGAGGTTTTCAAACAGCACTCGCTCGCGCGCCTTCTCGGGGGAGAGGTTGTTGATTTTGTCCACTTTCAGCAGAGCAAAATATTTCTCCTTCTCGCGAGGAGAGCGGATGGTGCCGTGGACAGTGTCCCCCTTCTTCAGATCGAATCTGCGGATCTGTGCAGGAGAGACATAGATGTCTTCTGCGGAGGAGACATAGTTGTAGTTGGGGGAGCGCAAAAATCCATACCCATCGGGCAGCACTTCGAGAGTGCCTTCGCCCACCAGCACTTCACCGGGGATCTCCGATTTCGCTTTCACAATCTCAAAGACCATCTGCGACTTGGTCAGAGCTCCAAGGTGTTTCAGCCCCATCGCTCTGGCATAGTGGTGCAGATCTTCAGCACTCATTCTCTGTAGATCGGAGATCTGTGTGATCACCTCTTGGACGGGTGCAGCTGGAGCCTGAGTGTGAGCTCGTCTTTCGGGAGCTGCGCTCTCTGAAGATGGATGCATCTCTTCTTGATCCATGGCGAGGAATACTCTCTGGTTAGACATTAGATTGGTTTAGCTTGGAAAAGTTGTTGTGCCACACGAGCTACCTGCTCTTTGAGGTGGTCCCAGTTACCTGAATTTTCGATCACAAAGTGGGCCTTCTGTCTGATCGTTTCGCGAGGCCATAATCGACTCACCCGCTCGTTCCATAAATTTTCTTGCCCACTCTCTTGCCCAGCATGGCAGGCTTGAAAGCGCTGCCTACAAAGCTCGGGAGTAGCAAAAACAGCGATGACCTGATCAAACCAAGAGTCCCAGCCCACCTCAAACAGCAACGGCACCTCCGCCACAAAGAGGGAATATGTTCCAGCGGCACTCGCCTTGCGGTAGGCCTGCTGCAGCAGTTCCCAGATAGCGGGGTGAAGGAGCGCTTCTAGCTTCTGCAGAAGAATCGGCTCTTTGAAGACCAGCTTCGCTATCTCACCTCGATCTAGCTGCTCACCCTGAAGCACAGAGGGCCCCAACAGCTCAACCACTTTTCTTCCAATTGGAGTGCTGGGAACAAGGAGGGAGTGGGCGAGCTCATCGGCGTTGACGACAAAAGCACCGCGCTCTTTCAGTAGTTGACAGACGGAAGACTTGCCTGAAGCAGGCAGGCCAGTCACAGCCACTTTAATCAAGGTTAGCATTCTCCCCAATTTTGTCCAAAGGAGCTCTCGACCAGTAGAGGAACCTTTAGCGTCACTACATTCTTCATTTCATTGAGGATAAGCGAGTTAGCATTTTCTAGGTTGGATTCGGGAACTTCAAAAAGAAGCTCATCGTGAATCTGCAGCACCATGATAGCTAGTGGTTTTTCCTTTAATTTGGCATCGACTGCTAGCATCGCCATCTTGATCAGGTCGGCTTGGCTGCCCTGTAAAGGGGTGTTGATCGCCAGTCTCTCCGCCAGGGCGCGTAGGGTGGGGTTTTTACTCTGGATCTCGGGGATAGGGCGCTGTCTGCCTGTCATGGTGATAGCTCGTCCTGTTTTACGGGCCGACTCCTTGCAGAACTCCAAAAACTCTTTCACCCTAGCATACTGCTTGAAGTAGGCCTCGATGAAACGGGCCGCCTCGGTATGGGAGATCCCAATCTCCTGAGAGAGGCCGTAGGCCTGCTGCCCATAGAGAATCCCAAAATTGACCGCCTTCGCCTGGTGACGCATGGCGGGTGTCACCTCTTTCAGCGGCAGATGAAAGACCAGCGAAGCGGTGAAGGTGTGGATATCCTCCCCCTCCTGGAAGGCGCGCAGAAGATAGGGATCTTCAGAGAGGTGGGCCAAAATGCGCAGCTCGATCTGTGAATAGTCGGCCGAAAGAAAGAGCAGCCCCTTTTCTTGGGGGCGGAAAGCCGACCTGATCTGTCTACCCTCTTCGGAGCGCACCGGGATATTCTGCAGATTGGGATCTTGGCAGGCGAGGCGTCCTGTAGCCGCTGTCGACTGGCTGAAGGTGCAGTGGATGCGGCCTGTAGGAGGGTAGACCTGCTGCGGCAGCGCCTCCAGATAGGTGGAGCGCAACTTTTCAAGCACGCGGTAGACCAGAATCTCCTCCACAATCGGCGTCTGATCGCGGAGCGACTCCAGCACATCGGCGCTGGTGGAGTAGCCAGTGGCAGTTTTTTTGGGGGGGCGGATGCCCATCTTTTCGAAGAGAATTTGGCTGAGCTGCTTGGGTGAGTTGATATTGAATGGTTCGCCCGCAATCTGGTAGATCTTTTCTGCTAGGTTGGCCAGCCGTTTTTCCAGTTTCTGCTTCAGCTCGGCTAACAATCCGGTATCGACATACATGCCGGTACGCTCCATCCCCATCAGAACGGGAATCAGCGGCATCTCCATCTCTTCAAAAAGAGAGATCAGCTCTAGCTGCTCCAGCTGCGGGCCGAAATGGTGGCGCAGGCGCAGGGTGTAATCTACATCTTCGCAGCAGTAGTGGCAGACTCTGTCGATGGGCACCTCAGCCATGCTGCACTGTTGCTTACCTTTGCCAATGAGGTCGGTGATAGGAATCTTCGCCTTCTGGAAGATCTCGAGCGCTAGATGGTCTAGACCATGGCGCGGCTGATGAGGCGAGATCAGATAGGAGGCGATCATGGTGTCGAAGAGTCTTGGCAGGAGAGGCAGCCCCTCGTTGAGAAGCGCATGCGCATCAAACTTAATGTTGTGCCCGATCCAGCGCTTGTCGCTTCTCTCGAAAAGAGGGGTCAACCTCTTCAGAAGGGTGGCCGGCTCTAGCTCCCCGTTCCAGGGCAGATACCACGCCTCGCCAGCTTGGATTGCAAATCCAATGCCCACCAGGCGCGCACCCAATGGATGGAGCGCCGTTGTCTCGCAATCTATCGCAATTTCACCTGCCTGTTCTAGCCTCTTCAGCAGCTGCTCCAACGCTTCTGAGCTGTTCACCAGCATGTAGTTTTCTTCGATCGAGCTTGCTGTCTGTTTCGGCTGCGAGCTCTCTAGCTCCTTCACCAACGAGAGAAATCCCTGTCCCAGATAGAATTGCTCCAGTTCACTGCGCTCGGGCTGGCCCACGCGGTAGAAGCTCTCCTCCTGTGGAATGTCGAGATCGGTCTGGATGGTGGCCAGCTGGCGGCTGAGTAGGGCTGTCTGCTTCTGTTCGATCAGCGCCAGCCTCTTCTTCTCGCCCGGCACCTTCTCTGGGTGGGCCAGAATCTCGTCCAGGGTGCCCATCTCCTGCAGCAGTGTCGCTGCTGTTTTGGGACCAAACCCCTCGACCCCGGGAATGTTGTCCGATGCATCTCCCACGAGAGCCAGGTAATCAACCATCTGCTCTGGAAAAACGCCAAACAGCTCCTTCACCATCTCGCGGTTGACGCGCAGATTCTGTTTGTGGGCATTGAGCATGCTGATCTTGGGCCTCACCAGCTGGCAGAGATCTTTATCGCTGGAGCAGATCACCACCTCATGACCCGCATCTGCTGCCCAGAGAGCGACGCTGCCGATGGCATCATCCGCCTCGACGCCGGGTAGCATCAGCATCGGGATCTTAGCAATCTGACAAAATTTAACCGCTTTTTCCAGCTGGGGGAAGAGATCTTCTGGCATACCGGTGCGGTGGCTTTTGTAGTGCTCGTAGAGACTAGTGCGCGACAGCTTGTTATCGGGGCCATCAAAGACTACCGCTAGCAGATCGGGCTTCTCCTCTTTCATGATTTTCATCAGCGAGCGAATGAAGCCGTAGAGACCTCCTGTCGACTCGCCTGTAGGCGAGGTGATTGGTCCAATGGCATAGTAGGAGCGGAAGATGAAATTGAGAGCGTCGATCAGAAAAAGTCGGGACATAAGAACAGGGCCGCGTTAGGCCAGGGGGTTTGCTGCTCTATTGTGCGAGCAGAGAGGGGTCGTAAAGATAGAGAAACTTACCCTGAAACTCCTCAGGTAGTTGAATGCCTAGGTCGATTTTGTGTGTCATCGTGCGCCGTAGCCAGGCGGCCTTGGTCTCCATCAGATCTTTGAGCAGAGGATGCGAGGGAGAGATCACCAGCACCTGGTAGCTCTCGTTTTCGCCTATGCCAGCTGCTGTAGCAAGCGCCTGCACAGCGCTGCTGTAATCTGCATCGGCTACATCCACATAGCCATATTCGCACGCCTTGGAGGCGACAAAGACATGAGCGCCATACTCCTGGATCAGCTTCTCTTTGCTGAGGCGAGGGCGGGCCGAGGTGACCGCATCGACAAAAGTTTTATAAAGATCTGCCGTGATCTCTTCGATCGAGGCCGCCTCATCAGGCTTCCAGGCTCTAAAAGGGCTCAGCGCATCTTTGTCTTTACCCTGCGTCAGAGTGAGCGCCTGCACGCCCAGCTTATCCATGGTACCTACAAAGTTGAAGATGGGACCCATCAGCACGCCCACCGAACCGATGATGCTGCCTTGAGTGGAGTAGATTTTATCGGCCGAGCTAGCGGCAAACATGCCGCCTGAGGCGCAGAGTCCATCCACAAAAGCGTAGATAGGTACATTATACTGTTTTTTATACCGGCAAAGCAGGTTGTAGATCTGCTCTGAGTTGTAGGCCTCGCCTCCTGGTGTGTTGAGGCGCAGCAGAATCCCCCTCACCCGATCCTTCAGCATCCCCTTTCTCGAGTCGAGCAGCATCTGGTTCATCGCCTGCTCCGTCAGGTCGCCCAGGCCAATCTCTCCTTCGATGTCGATGCGCAGCAGCACAGGGACATGGGCACCTAGCATCTCCTCCTCGCCCCTCGCGTCGGGGGCGACAGTCAGCTGACTAGGAGGCGGCAGATCATAAGAAGGGGCGCCGGTCGCTAACAAAATCCCGATTAGGCTGATGGCGCCAAAGAGGCCCAGTATCATCGCCAGCGTCTGAAGGAAGATACGCACCGATGACCGAACCAGCGACTCTCTGTAGGGACCCATCACTTCCTCATGTCAAAGACAATTCACCACATCCTACCCGATAACCACTTTCTAAGAAATAAGAGAGGTAGTTGCAAAACTATAGGTCCCTAGAAAAATCGATGATTTTGCTGTCCGTTGTCAGAGCCAGCTTGCTGGCCCCTTGCCGTTCTGACGAGACCATACCCGAGAGGGTAGGCGAGGAAGAACGGTGGCAAAGGGCGGCAAAAGGGCGATTTTTCTAGGGGCCTATAGTTTTGTAACGACCTCAGGCTTTTTCCTTACCAGTCGGGGGCATTCTGAACATCGCACTTTCTAGTCAGGAGCGCTAATGTTGCGTCTAGGAACTCTCCAGAACCGTCGTAGTACTGGATGATATTGTTCCTCGTCTCTAGGTACTGCTGCTTAAGCAGCAGGGTTTCCACAGAAAGTGGATCAGCCATGAAACAGGGATAGGAGAGTTGTTTTGAAATATCATCCCCTTCATCAGAAAACCATAGAGAGGTATAGGTCCTTTTCTCTCTCATGAACTCTTCTATTTCAGTTCCCCATAAGGAAGATATGGAGATATCTTTTCCATGCTTTTTCTCAGAAAAAAGCCAGGCGTTGTCTCTGCCATACCCCAAGAGAGTTCCGATGAGCCCTTCGTGGGCTTTCAATACTTCATTCAATAGAGAACTGCCCCGTGCTTCGATGAATAATTCCTCGGCAGTGACATGCTCTCTCTGCAATACCTGTCTGAAGTCTTGTTCGTGCTGATCAACTATGGAGGCCATAGCCTGCTTATTCATCAGCAGAATCACCACTCCTCCTTCAATCCAGGGGCTCTTTGTTGTCCGACGAGAACCAAAATATCGCTTCCGTGAAATGCGATCTGCTGAGGATCAACATAGCACTTTTCCTCGGAAAGATGCAGATCGGCGTGATCCGCATAGCATGCAAGGCTGGAGATGATGAATGCGCATAGAGAGAAGAGTTTCATAGAAGACCTCTTATTGGTTGAGGTGAACATTTTTCAAACGAGGGTTGCTCCTCCTGATCTTTTTATGACTAGTTTTTTTCGGCTTGAACTGGAGCCTTGCACGAGATGTATGCGAATTTCGCGAGAGAGAAAGATCTCTCTCAAAATTTGCTGTCATTGCAACTAGCAAGTTAGGGAGCGATATACTATGGGGAGAAGTGGGGGTGACTATGGACGTGGCGATCGATTGGGGTGCTGATAAAGCGTGGCTGTACGACCTGGGGTGGGGGCTGCTGCTGCTGGGGGTGGCGCGGCCGCTTTTAACTTATCTAGCGCGCCGCTTTAGGCGGCGCCATGCGCAGGCTCTGCATCCGGTCTGGAGCAGCACAGAGGCGGCGCTGCGCGGGCCAGTGCTGGTGATTTTGTGGGTGCTGGGGGGCTATTTTGTCTGTAAGGGTGTGGCGGGCTACTTCTTTGGTCCCGACTGGGTCGCTCCTGTCCGTCCCTACAGAGATACTCTTGTCTTGATTCTGGGAGCCTGGGGGTTGATCCGCTGGAAGAACGAGCTCTGCCTCGCCTTGGCCGAAAGGCGCGGTAGCGACCGCGAAGCGGTGCAGCTGCTGGGTAAGTTTGGCGGCGCTCTCATTCTTCTGCTCACTCTGATGTGGGTGCTGCAGACCTTGGGGGTCGACATCGCTCCGCTGATCGCCTTTGGTGGTATCGGGGCTGCTACGCTAGGCTTTGCTGCCAAGGATATGTTTGCCAACTTTTTTGGTGGGCTGATGCTCTACATCACTAAGCCCTTTCGCATTGGCGATCTTGTCTATCTACCCGAAAAGGGGGTCGAAGGCTACATCGAGGAGATTGGCTGGTACCACAGCGCTTTGCGGGATCGCGAAAAGAGAGCGGTCTATCTACCTAACTCTGTTTTTGCCACCATTCAGGTGATCAACGGCTCGCGACGCTCGCACCGCCGCTTCCTCGAGAAGATCGAGCTGCGCTATGCCGACCTTCCCCACCTCGCTCAACTTACCCACGATGTAAAGGACTATCTTATCGGTCATCCCAAGGTCGATTCCCATCTGCCTATTTTGGTGAATTTGGCTGAGTTTCTACCCTCCTCGGTGAGGATCGATCTCGAGGCTTACTGCTTCGCCACCAAGTGGGAGGAGTTCATTCCTCTAAGGGGCGAGCTGCTGGCTGCAGTAGCCGAAATTGTCTCGCGTCATGGCGCGCAGATGCCGCTCCCTACAAGCCATGTTCATCTGCACACAGCCTCTCCCTCGTCGGAGTTTCCCCAGTAGAACTAGGGCGGCGTGGCGTCCGGTTTGCGGGCGAGCAGCAGCAGCTCCAGGAAAGAGAGCAGCCCCAGCAGAATGAAGAGCGCGAAGAGAATGGGGGGAAAGTGGGCGCCTAGCACAATGCCTACCAGCACCACAAACTGCAGCGCGGTGGTGATCTTGCCGGTGTGGATAGCGCGGCAGATGAACGAGCTCCATTTACCCGAGCACTTCAGATAGATACCGAAGAGAAGCAGGCAGGCGTCGCGCGCTAGCAGGCATGAAGCCTGTCCGCTATGTAGCCTTCCCTCCATCAGCAGCACGCCCAGTGCAAAAAAGACGAAAAATTTATCCATGGCGGGATCGAGAATGGCGCCGAATTGTGACGTAGAGTGTTGTCTACGCGCCAAATAGCCATCGACGCTGTCGGTAAGCATGGCAAGTCCCACCGCAATCACCCGGGCCCATGAATTCTCCGACAGGAATAAAAGAGCCAAAGGGGCTCTAAGGAACGAAAGTCCGTTAGAAAGATTGAGGATCATTTACCCGAAAGAGGGAGGGTCTGAACGCTTACCTTCTTGGGCGGTTATACCAAAGGGTTGCAATTCCCGTCACAAGGAAAGCGGCAATTAGAATCTTAGGAAGCCCAGTTTCGAGAATATGGCCCACCTGATCGATGGTTTCTCGGCAAAACTGCTCATGAGAGCGACCGAAAAAATAAAAAAGAGAAAAGAAGCTAAGCGACCAGACTGAAGAGGCGAGAGAATCGCGCACCAAAAACTTGGTATAGGGCAGCCTGCTCATGCCAGAAGAGAGAAAGAGGCAGTTGCGCACACCGAAAGGAATGAAGCGCCCCAGCATGAAGGCCCACACGCCTTGCCTTTCGTAGAAGCTGCGTATGCGCAGGATTCTCTCTTCACTCATGATTCTGCGGAATAGACGAAAGCGGAGCAGCTTCTCTCCGCCACAGCGGCCTAGCCAGTAGGCAAGGCTAGAGGAGAGGATGCAGCCCAGCAGAACAGCCAGGAAGAGGTGGGGTAGATGGTCCTTAGCGACGGTGGCAGCGAGGAGGGCGCAGGTGGCAGCCACCAGATCGATGCTGATGGGAACATTTAGACCGGCTAGCACAATCCCTGCAAAGGCGAGCCAGTGCGCTTCGTGAGCGTGGCTGATCAAAAATTCCAGTAGAGGACTCGCCTCGGCCATCTGTAGCGCTCCTCCTTAAGTTAGGGCAGGAGAGCTGGCTGGCTCGGTAGAGGGTTTGGGTTCGCCATCCAGTACGTTGATGGTCTTCTGCTCGGCAGCGAGCGCATCGAATCTCTTGCCGAGCGCCTTCACCGCCACCATCCATCCCACCACTACAACCAGTAGAATCACCGCAACGTAGGGTGTGCTAGCTCCCAAGGTGCCAAAGGCTAGGATTAGTCCCTGCAGAATCAGCGAGCCGCCCGATTTACCCAGACGCGAGCCGATGCCATCGATGGCCGCTTTACCTTTGCGCTTGGACTCTGTCGAGAGAGGGACGAAGGCTAGCTCTTTGGTCGAATCAAATAAAGTGTATTTAGACGCTCGGGAGAGGCAGTTCTGCATCGAACCGAAGAAGACGCCAATCGCTAGAGGAGTGCTGTTGAGGGCGGCAGCGAGAGCGCCCATTCCCATGTCTTTAAAGAGTAGAAAGGAGAAGAAGCCAATCCCGGTCACCACAAGGATCATGGGAGGGATCATGGCGCTGCTAGCCCAGCTGAATCTGCGGATCACATTGCCCGAGATGAAGATGGAGGTGGCGGTAGCGACAATGCCAATACCGGTGAAGATCTTACCCATGTAGGCGTTGAAATCGTTTGGATTGGGGTAAAGCTGCTTCACTTGATCCTTCCAGACCACTTCGGTCAGGTTGATGGCGATATTGTAGGTGACCACGATGATGGCGATGCAGATCAGGTAGTCCGATTTGGCGAGGTAGGCAAATATTTTTCGCAGGCCCATCTTGTCTGCCCTCTTGTCCACCTGGGCACCGCCTGTGTCGACGGCTAGATGAGGGGTTTCTTCACGTGGGTAACCAACCCCTTTAATGTGTATCCATCGGAACATCGCCATGCAGATGAGGACGGTGGCAATGACGATCATCATCAGAAAACCAACCGACTGCTCCCATCCATCTCTTCCAAAGGGCAGGGCTGGGTTGAAAGCGTGCCAGGAGAGCCAGGTGGAGACCTGGCCGGAGACCACTCCAGAGAAGTTGGCGCTGATGCCTAGCAATCCATAAAATCTTTTTGCATCTTTCACCGAGGTGACGTCGTTAGCAAAGCCCCAGAAGAGAACGGTCATCATCATGGTGCTCCACATCTCGGACATGATGTAGAAGGCTGAGAAGGTCCAGTTGCGGAAGATAGCGATCAGTCCCTTAAAGCCGATGGGGAGTCGCGATTGGAGGTAGTCTGCTAGCTCATGGGGGTGAAGCTGATCGCGGTAGGGGTAGAGAACTAGGGCAAAGAGGAGAAAGAAGCCGAGGAAGATTCCCATCATGGCATAAAAAACTTTTTCCCTACTCATCCGGTTGCAGACCCGGGTGTAGATGAAGGTCATGAGGAAGGCCATCGGGATGACGGCCCACACCTTCAGAAAGGGCAGCGCTTCGGCTCCCGAGGCGCGCGCGGTGCAGACCAGGGTATCCTTGGTTGCTCGCAGGATGTTGTAATTAAAGCATATAAGAAAGAATATGAGAAGCATCGGAATGAACTTTTTATGTTCATGCGGATGGACCGGCCAAATAAAGGATCGAATTCTTCCAAATTCATGCTCTTTGGTCATGGCCTGCCTTTTGTAAAAAGCCTCATATCTCGTTTACCCCCCTAAGGGGACAAGGGAGCATCGGTCGAGTCGGTCGGGAGTGATGTGATATAAAAAAAGATAGAAAAAGGGAGGGGTTGCTGTGTAAGACGCGTTCGAATCTGTCCCGGTCACCCACTCCCTCAGGAGAGATGACCTTACGCCAACCTGGTCCCATACCGTGCATCCTGCGACGATCCATTTCTTAAGATGGAGCCGTGAAGTTGCCCTGAGATTATACAAGAGTTCTTATTTCAGGGAAGCAGTTTTTATCTGTTGACTGGGGCGGGAGAAAGAGCGCTGATGCCGGGAAGTCCACCATTTTCTAAATATTCTAATGATGCGCCGCCGCCTGTTGAAATATGGGTAAACTGTTTACTCATACCCAACTGCTGGATCACGGCGACGCTGTCGCCCCCTCCCACCACGCTCATGGCGCCGCTAGCGGCAATCGCTTTAGCAATCGATTCGGTTCCTTCGCGGAAGGGGGCCGCTTCGCAGTAGCCGAGAGGTCCATTCCAGAAGATGGTTTTGGCCTGCTTCAATAGAGCCGACCAGCTCTCGCGAGTGGCGGGACCGATGTCGAGACCCTCCCATCCATCGGCGATGCCCTTATCAGCTTGCACAACTTCTTTTGTGGAGGCGTCGCGCTTTTGAGCGACCACCAGGTCGGTTGGTAGCAGCAGCTGCTTCTTTGTCTCGGCAGCCAAAGTAAGCAGCGACTTTGCCTCATCAATCAGAGGTGGTTCGCAAAGAGAGTCGCCCACCTTGATTCCCTGCGCCTTCAGAATGGTGAATGCCATGGCGCCGCCCACCAGCAGAGTGTCCACCTTGTTCAGAAGGCTCTTCAGCAGCTTGATTTTGCTGGAGATTTTGGCTCCTCCCACAATAGCGACAAGCGGCCGCTTCGGTTTTTGTAGCAGTGCATCGAAGAAGGAGGCCTCCTTTTCGAGGAGTAGGCCGGCAGCAGCACGTCCTGGAAAGTAGTGTGTGATCTCTGTGATCGAGGAGTGCTCGCGGTGAGCGCACCCAAACGCATCATCCACATAGGCATCCCCCATCCAAGAGAGCTGTTCGGCAAAGTTAGGATCGATTGAGGGGTCCTCTTCGGCCTCGTGAAAGCGTAGGTTCTCCAGCAGCAGAAGTTCTCCAGGTTTCAGCTGGAAGGCGAGCTGCGAACTCTGTTCGCCGATGCAGTCGGGTGCAAACTGGACAGGTTTTTGCAGGAGTTGAGAGAGATGTCCCTGGCAGGGTTTCAGCGAGTAGAGGGGGTCGATTCCTTTGGGGCGTCCTAGGTGACTCATCAGTACGATGGAGGCTCCATGAGCCAGAAGGTATTGCAGAGTAGGAAGAGCAGCGCGGATGCGCGTGTCATCTACAATCTTACCACCCTCCATCGGCACATTAAAATCGACTCGCACAAGAGCTCTCTTGCCCTCCCAGGTAAGTTGGCTCAACTTCAATCTGTCCATTACGTTACAGCTCTGCAAATGGGCTCGTAGCTTGATCAAACTGCAAACCCTTCCTTCTACGCTTTATCTCACTTCGAAGGGAAAACAGCAAATCCTGGTCGAAATCCTTCTTGGACGCCCAGACTAAATACTCGAGAGGCAGCTCGGAAAAGGGACGTCCTTTGTATTTGCCAAGGGGCATCAATTTAAGAGCGATCGGCTTTTTCAGCCTCTCGAGGATCTCATGCGAGCTTTTGAATTTTTTGGCCAGCTGATGGAAGACCAGAATGTTCACCATCACATCAGACATCGCTCGATGTGCCCCCTCATCGGGAATATTGAAGTGTTGCCTCAATCTTTCAAGCGAATTGACAGGGCTCTCTCCGTAGAGCCTAGCTAGTCGCAGTGTATCGATATGAGGCCGCGAGAGGAGGTTATTGGAGATGTCCTGTCTTTGGCATGCCTCTGCCAGAAAGCGTAGGTCGAATAGAATCCCATGTCCTACCACAATCTTGTCTCCAAGAAATTCGATGATCTTGGGTAGTAGTTCACCGATTTTTGGTTGTCCCACTACCATTTCGGGAGTGATGTGATGGATCGCTGTCGATTCTTCGGAGATGGGTCCTTCCGGATCGACAAGAGTGCTGAACTGTTCCAGTATCTTGCCATTCTGAAATTTGGCCACCGCCACTTCGATGATGCGGTCGGTTGTAGGTTCGAGCCCGGTGGTTTCGCAGTCGAGACAGACGAAGATTTCTTCTTGGAGAGCGGACATTTAGGGGCCTATTGGATAGAGATGGTTCGACTTTCTAAAGAGAGCATGGAAATATGCACCTGCCATCGCCTATTTGGCAGCCATGTTTCGATGCGCTCTGGCCATTCGATACAGCAGAGTTCACCCTCGGTGATTAGCTCACCAAATCCCTGTGAGAAGAACTCTTTAGGCTCCTCCAGTCGGTAGAGATCGAAGTGGTAGAGTAATCTGCTACCTTCGTAGAGATGAAGAGTGGTGAAGGTGGGGCTGGTCACCTCTTCGGGGGAGATGCCGGTAGCGCCGCTGATCAGCCCCTTCAGGAAGGTGGTCTTCCCAGCGCCCAGGTCGCCATAGAGAGTGACTAGGCGCGGCCATTCGGGCTCTCGCACGAGCAAGAGCCCTAGCTTCTCTCCTAAGGCAAAGGTCTCCTCAGGAGAATGAGAGAGTAGAGAGCTACTCTTCACGCTCCTCTTCCATCCATCCTTCTGCGAACGGAGCGAGTGCATCGATGGAGGACATCGCCTCCACAAAAGCAGCCAGCTTCGACTCTTCCATTTGCTTCTGGATAAACTCTAGTAGCTGTTCATCAATCTGGAAGCGGTTTTGGCTGGGCACCTCGATCAGGGAGAGCTCGCGCAGCTGGTGCTGGATGAAGTCGTCGATGACCGCCTTTTTGCTGCCAAATAACTTACCGGTCACTACAGAAGAAAAGACCACCTTGGAGATGGGCGCTCTGCGCGAAGTGATGTAGTTTTTGATGATCTCTGGATCTTCCGAGACATAGAAGCGCTTCACCCGCATGCCGTTCAGCCGTTCGGTGTTTTCGGGGCATCTCGAGACCCATTCGTAGATGGCATCTTGTGGATTGGGGTGAGTGTTATCGCCAAATACTTTGCCTGTAAATGGGCATATATAAATTCTTTTCGTCTCTTCATTGACCGTGGGCTGACCCATCTGGATCTTAATCTCGGTTTCGCGCCACAGCTTGCCCTGTTTTTCTAAAGATTCAATGAGCTGCTGTTGGCCCAGGTAGATCTTCCGCTCTTTTGCGTAGATGATCGGTCTTACGTTAAATCTTTTACTTACGAAGAAAAGATAGGCGGTGACGAGATCAGCCTTTCTGTGTTCCTTAAGGAAGGACTCGAGCTCTTCCTGGATTCCTTCGGAGATGGCAACCTTTGTCATCAGAACCTCGTAGCAGTGTGATCAGACGGGGGGACGCGGCTCTGCCGAAAAGAGCCCTTCCACTCCTCCTCGCGGCGAGGAGTCCCAGAGGACTCATGATTTCGAGAGGAATGCAGGCGGAAAAAAGAGCGCGTCGCCGCTGAGGGCTGAGGCTACTTGATCTATCGATTAAGTTGCAAGCTTGCGATGGGGTCCACCTTTTTGGTATGCTATTCTAAAAGGATTTATTTTAAAGGAGCTAAGCATGTCTTCGGGACAGATCACTTTAGCTGTAGAGGATCTTCAGATCGACGAACTGGTGCTGCCAGGATTTGAACGCACCATCCGTATTCGAGACTCCCTCTCAGGGCTCGATGCGATCATCTGCATTCACAATACTGTGCTTGGGCCCGCTTTGGGAGGGATCCGCATCTACCCCTACACAAGTTTTGACGATGCTTTGGAGGATGCTACACGACTGGCGAAAGGGATGACCTACAAGGCTGTGATGTCGCAGACCGAAACGGGCGGCGGTAAGGGCGTCATCATCGGCGATCCCAAGAAGATCACACCCGAGCAGCTCCACGCCTTTGCCCTCGCTGTGCAGACTCTAGGCGGCAGCTACATCTGTGCCGAAGATATGGGCAGCACCACTGTCATGATGGAGCAGATTGCCAAAACCACCCCCTACGTTGTGGGGCTGTCTAGATCGGGCAGCAGCGGCGATCCATCGCGCTTCACAGCTTGGGGTTGCTATCGCGGTATCGAAGCGGTACTGCAGACTCTAGATGGAGATCGTTCAGTAGCTGGTAAAATCTTCGCTATACAAGGGTTGGGTAGCGTTGGCTTTAAGCTGGCGGAGACGCTCTTCTGGCATGGCGCACGGTTGATCGTTTACGACATCGACGCCTCTAAGATGGAGCTGGCGCAGCAGCTCTTTGGTGCCGAGCTCTCTTCTGCAGAAGAAATTTTATTCGCTCGTTGCGACATTCTGGTGCCTGCAGCGCGCGGTGCTATTCTCAATGAAAAGATCATCCCTTCGTTGCGCTGTCGCGCTGTGGCGGGCCCAGCCAACAACCAGTTTCTCACCGCAGAGGATGGAGCAAAACTTCATGCCAGAGGCATCCTCTATGCTCCCGATTTTGTGATCAATGCGGGTGGTCTCATCAATGTGGTGGAAGAGCTACAGCCCGAGGGTTACGAAAGCGCTAATGCCCGTGAGCGGGTCGATGCTCTTTACGATCAGCTCATCGCCATCTTTGCCTACGCAAAAAGCCACCAGATCTCCACAGAGAAGGCGGCGATTGCCATGGCAGACGAGCGGCTGCGCACACTTGTGGGCAAAAGGGTTGTTCCTATTTGCCTCCATCACGCTCAATTCATCTATCACTGGAATCGATAGTTCTCCTATGCCCACCCCTAGGCTCACCCCTCTGCCTCTCCTTCAGGAGAGATGCTCGCACGCGTTTATCGCCGCTCTGCCTGAGCTGCTCGAGCCCACCTTCACAGCTGAAGTGGCCGCTAGCGGCCAGCCGCAGTTTGGCCACTATCAGTGCAACAGCGCGCTCAAAGTGAGCAAGCTGCTAGGGAAAAATCCGCGCGAGATTGCTCTTCTGGTGGTGCAGCAGATCGAGAGCGATCCTCTGCTGCAGGGCTATCTCAGCAAGGTGGAGGTGGCGGGAGCCGGCTTCATCAATCTCACCATTTCGCAAGAGGCGCTTGCCCAGGGAGTGCATAGGCTGCTTGCCGATCCCATCCATTTTGGCATAGCGCTACCGAAGCGGCAGCGGGTGATTGTGGAGTTCTCTTCGCCCAACGTAGCCAAAGAGCTGCATGTGGGCCACCTGCGCTCCACCATCATCGGCGATGCACTAGCGCGTCTTTTCGAGTTTCTAGGCCATGATGTGCTGCGCCTCAACCACATTGGCGACTGGGGTACCCAGTTTGGGATGCTGATCGCCTACCTCAAGAGAGAGGGGCGCTCTTCGGTGGAGGGGATGACCCTCGCCGATCTGATGCACTGCTACCGAGAGTCGAAGCAGTGCTTCGATCACGACCCAGCCTTCAAGAAGAGGGCTCAACAGGAGGTGGTGCAGCTGCAGGGTGGAGACAAAGAGGCTCGCTGCTTCTGGGAGGCGATCTGCGAGATCTCGCGCCAGGCGTTTCAAGAGATCTACCGCCTACTCGATGTCAAATTGACCGAGCGGGGCGAATCGTTCTACAACCATATGCTGGCAGATCTGGTGACCGAGTTGACCGAGAAGGGCCTCATCACCATCTCCGATGGCGCCAAGTGCATATTCATGGAGGGCTTTGTCAGCCGCGAGGGGACGCCTCTACCGATGATCGTCCAGAAGGCAGATGGCGGCTTCAACTACGACACCACCGATATGGCTGCGCTGAAACATCGTGTAGAGGTAGAGCAGGCGGATCGCATCATCTATGTCACCGATGCCGGTCAGGCGCTTCACTTTCAGATGCTCTTTGTAGCGGGCCAGCTGGCAGGCTACTGGGATCCTCTGAATGTGAGGCTCGATCATGTTCCCTTTGGCGTAGTGCTGGGTGCGGATGGCAAGAAGTTTAAAACTCGTTCGGGCGCAACAGAGAAGTTGATCGACCTGTTGACTGAAGCAGTCGAGCGGGCCCGCGCCGTCCTGGAAGAGAAGGTGGGAGAGGAGCTCTCTCCCACAGAAAAAGATCAGCTGGCGCAAGTGCTGGGCATCGACGCCGTCAAGTACGCCGATCTCTCCTGCCACCGCCTCAAGGACTACATCTTTAGCTACGAAAGGATGCTCCGTTTCGAGGGCAATACCGCCCCCTTTCTGCTCTACGCCTATGTGCGCTGCTGCGGCATCCAGAGGCGCGTCCAGACAAAGGGTGGTGCCCTCGACCTGTCGGCCAAAATCATTCTCTCGCATCCCTCCGAAATCGCTCTAGCGCTTCATATGCTGCGCTTTGAAGAGGTGATTCAGGTGATGGCCGAAGAGCTTCTGCCCAACCGTCTCACCGACTATCTCTTTTCGCTCGCCGAGATCTTCAACGCCTTCTTCCGCGACTGCCGTGTGGCAGAGAGTGAGCAGCAGAGCAGCCGCCTGCTGCTCTGCGAGGCGACAGCCCGCCTGCTGCGTAGAGGGCTCGAGCTTCTTGGCCTCAAAGTTGTCGAGCGCATGTAACTCGACAGAATAGAAAAAGAGAGCTACCATCGCCTCTCTTTTTCATTCTGCTTTTTGGTTCGTATGTCTCTAGCTTCCCCCATTGTGCCTACAAGCTCTGCAGATTATGAGCGGAGATCTTATCCTCCCGGGAAACAGGCGGGGGATGGTACACCTCCAGGTGGCACCTGGAGGCTTCTACCTCTTATGCAAAGGATCGAGGAGTTTGTGAATCGATCTCGAGATTATATCCCTAATGACACTAGAAAACTGACCGAAATTCTTACCGCACACACACCCGCTGGGGCCTGTTTCAGTCGAGTGACTGTCAGTCGCATGGTTGCATTGCATGTTGTGCTGCAAGATTCCACATCTTCTCCAGTCAGCTGCTTCGCGCTGTTGATGCTGGAGCGTCTGTACAATAAATCCCATTTCATCATTGAAAGAGAATTTAAAGGTTCCGAGGGAACCATCTTTCAACTGCCTCTGCAAAGGCTGAACCTCAGAGGAATTGCTGATGATACGCTTGCACTGGTGGCAGACGGGCAGTTCTCCAACGCCCTGGTTTGGGAGAGATTAGACGACTCTTCCACCAGCCTGAGTACGAGGGAGAGCAGACTGAACATCCAACGCATCTTTTCTGATCCAGATCTGCTCTTTTTGTATGTTTTGGAGACAGAGGCAGGTCGCGCGTTGAAACAGGCTCAGAGAGAGAATAAGCTCCTGGGTGCGGCACGCCTATGTCATTGGACAGAGAGAGGCTCTCCGGTCAATAAGGATGGATTGATCGTCAGCCAGTCGATATTGGATGAAGTCTGGAATCAGGTAGATTCTCGAAAGATCAAGCTACAGGGAGAGGAGATCTCCTGCTTCGCACTCGAGTTTTCTGATAGCTTCATCTTAGGAGTAGGCATCGGGTTTAAAGAGCAATGGGACGAGCTGGCCAGGGCTCCGCTGCTGCAGGGAGCGGAGGACGGAGGCGACATTGAGCTGCAGCAGGTGGAGTTTTGCCCCACTGATGCTCCATCCATATCAGTGGTGGCCACAGTAGCAGACGCCCTACCCATTCCTCCACGTCCCCCAACGCCAGCTCCAGTGGCTCCCACCACCTCGTCCGCTCTAGTTGATAAGCTATCTGAGGAACAGTCTGTTAAAAGTCCCTTAGAAAGCCTTCTTGCTGATAGCGAGATGAGCCTGCAAGAGCTGGACAGCGCGCGCTCATATCTGACCACTTTTTCCACCGCGTATCTGACTGCATTTAGCAACGATGTGCAATGCGCAGAAGCGCACATAGGGCGCCTCACCATCACTCGGCCAGGCGTTCCCATCATAAGGCGATCGGCTCTGCTGATGAATCGAGCTGCATGGCCAACGGGCATTAGGTTAAAAAATTACGCCACGCGAGCTGATTTTCAAAACGGTCGTAATGAGGAGGAGATGGTCACATTGATCGGATGCAAGTCTGGTGATCCTCTAGATGATTTCACGGTTGTGATGCTCTTCACCGATGAATTTTTCCAGAGACTAGCTAAGGAGCCGCCTAAGAAGATTTCTTTTGAAGCGAAGACTCAAGGAGGAGGGCAATATATTCTCGATAAATGGAGTCCCCCTTTGCCCAAACCAGAGTTCTAAATAAGAGGGGTCTTGTGCGGCTCGCCCGCCACCTCGCGCACATACTTAGGCACTCCATAGCCGGGTAAGATGGCTTGTAGCTGCCGCATCAGTTCCAGCCCTTCGCTCTCAGCCACCTCAAAGTGAGCTGCCCCGGTAACGCGGTCCATCTGATGGAGGTAATAGGGCAGGATGCCATGGTTGACGAGGGTGTTAAAGAGCGAGGCTAGCGTATCCAGCTGGTCATTCACTCCACGCAGCAGCACTGTCTGGCAGAGAAGGGGAATGCCCAGTAGTCTCACCCGGTGGAGCGCTGCTAACACCTCGTCGTCCAGCTCGCTAGGGTGGTTGGAGTGGATCATCAGGAAGATCTGACAGCGCCTCTTCCGAAGCAGAGCCAGTAGTTCCTCATCAATCCGTTCCGGAATGCCGATGGGAAAGCGGGTGTGGAAGCGGATCCGCTTTACGTGGGGAATCGCCTCCAGCTGATCTAAAAGCAGTCTTAAAGAAGCATTGCCTAGCGACAGCGGATCGCCTCCGCTTAAGATCACCTCTTCAATCGACGGGTCGGCCGCCAGTAGAGCCAGCTCCTCTTCACAGCCCGATTTACTTTGCCCGCCACCTGCATGCTCATACTCCCTGCGGAAGCAGTAGCGGCAGTGCATCGCGCAGGCGCTCGAGGGCATCAGCAGCGCCCTTCCGTGGTATTTATGCAATAGTTTTTTTGTTTTCTGAGAGGAGAGATCGCCCACAGGGTCAGAGCAGAAACCGGCCGCCACCTGCCTCTCCTGCTTGAGTGGCACAAACTGCCGTAGCAGCGGATCCTCTAGAGTCCCTTTGGCCATCTTCGCAGCGAGCCGGCGCGGGAGATTTAAGGGCCATGAGGAGTGCGGAACAAGCTCTTCCCACAGAGTGGGAGGGAGCTCAAGAAATTCCGCCAGTTGCTTCCAATTTGTAAAATTTTCTCTTTGGATCTTGCGCCAAAGAGGCACCGTTGTCATGGGGGGCCGCTCTAAAAGGTGCGGCAACTATACCAGAGCTGCCTCTTTTCTTCGCTCAATCACAGCTCCTAGCGAAGCGAGCTTGGCGACAGCATCCTCGTAGCCCCGGTCGATATAGTCTACCCCCGAGAGCAGGCTGGTCCCCTCGGCCACCAGGGCGGCAATGAGGTAGGCGTAGCCCCCGCGCAGGTCGGGGATGGTGATCTCCTGCCCCACCAGTTTGGTGGCGCCTCCGATGACAGCGCTATGAAGATGGCCCTGGCAGGCGAAGCGGCAGCTGCCGCCCAGACAGTCGGAGAAGAGCTGGATCGAAGCTCCCATCCGGTTTAAGGTGTCGGTATAGCCAAAGCGATTTTCGTAGAGCGTTTCGTGCACCACACTGCTTCCTGCAGCTTGAGTCAGCAGCGCCACAAAGGGCTGCTGCCAGTCGGTGAGAAAGCCTGGATGGACATCGGTGGTGAGATGAATCCCCCCGCGCAGAGGCCCCTTGTGAAAGAAGCGAATCCCATCACTCTTCACCTCGAAGCCGGCGTTCATCTCCTGCAGCTGCGCTAAAAAAGGGAGCAGCGTGCGCTGATCGGCCTGCTCGACCAGCACATCTCCCTTCGTCGCCAAAGCTGCCATCGCCAGCGAAGCAGCCTCAATCCGATCGGGGATCACCGCATGCTGCACCTCTTTCATCTCCTGCACACCCACCACGCGAAGAGTGCGATCTCCCTGGAAGCTGATGATCACCCCCAGCTTCTGCAGAAAGAGAATCAGGTCGATCACCTCCGGTTCGAGCGCTACTCCCTGTATGATGGTGGTGCCGCGCGCTCTCGAGGAGGCGAGAAGTGCATTTTCGGTGGCGCCCACAGAGGGGAATGGAAGTACAATCCGCGCACCTTGCAGCCCCTCTTTCGCCCTGGCCACATAGATCTTTCCCAGCTCCGACTGGCTCTTTTCGATGGTAGCACCGAGAGCCTCTAGCGCAGCGAGATGAAAATCGACCGGACGTTTACCAATTTTACAGCCGCCCGAGGTGGGGATCACCACCTCCTCGCGCGTTCTGCCCAGCAGAGCCCCCATCAGCAGAATGGGGATGCGGTTGGCTCCCGAGAAGCGCTGCGGCACGCAGCTTGTCTTCAGCTCCTTTGTCTGGATCTCGATCACACCCTCAGCTCTGTCCCACAGCACCTCGCTGCCCAGCTCACGACAGAGATCGAGCGTCACCGCCACCTCGTTGATGCTAGGGACGTTGGTGAGAGTGCAGCGCTTATCCGAGAGAAGCGAGGCGACTAGCTGTTTGGTCACAGCATTTTTGGCCCCACCGATGCGCACCTGTCCTTGTAGCGCCCTTCCCCCTTCAATGCGAATCAGTTCCATCTCACCTCTCCTCGTCTCTATTTGGATCTTACAGACGGCTTGTGTTATACAAAAGCTCTTCGAGGGGAGATTTTCTATGAAGAGATTGCGAGTTGGATTGCTCTTCGGGGGTAGATCAGCAGAACATGATGTGTCGGTGGTTTCCATGCGCAAAGTGGTCAGTTCTCTAGACTCTGCGCGCTACCAACTGGTACCCATTTTCATCGATCGCCAAGGAAGATTTCAGCTGCCGGGAAACGAACCCTTCTCCTCCATGCTGGCGCCCGAAGTGCTGGCCGAACTTTCGTCTCTCGATGTCGCCTTTCTCGCCCTCCATGGCAGCTATGGCGAAGATGGAGCGATGCAGGGATTTCTCAAAACCATCGGCATCCCCTTCATCGGCTGCGATCTTCTCGCTTCGGCCATCGCCATGGACAAGGATATGGCCAAGCGGCTGCTGCGCGACTCTGGACTCGATGTAGTGCCCTGGCTATTGCTGAAGCGAGGAGAGTCTATCGAGGCCTCCACCGTCGAAGAGAAGCTGAGCTTTCCCGTCGTGGTGAAGCCCTGTTCGCTTGGTTCCACCATCGGCGTCAGCAAAGTCCACAGCGCCGCTACACTGGACGAAGCGATCGCCATAGCCTTCCACTACGATCACAAGATTCTGATCGAGGAGGCCATCTTTGGTCGCGAGATCGAATGCTCACTCTTCGGCAGCAACCACTCCATCCACTGCTCTCTTCCAGGTGAACTGATCCTCAAAGAGGAGCTGCACAGCTACGACTCCAAATATCTGCCAGGCGCCTCCGAGCTTCTGGTGCCGCCACCCCTTCCCGCATCGGAAATCCAGCGCATTCAGCAGACAGCGCTAAAGGCCTACCAGGCGCTCGGCTGCGAGGGGCTCGCCCGCGTCGACTTTTTCTATACAGATGAGGGCAGACTCTTTGTGAATGAGGTCAACACACTGCCCGGCCTCACCCCTACAAGTGGCTATCCCCAGATGTGGGAAGCCTCACAGGTCAGCTTCTCCCAGATTGCCGAAACAGTCATCGAACTTGCTCTAGAAAGATCGAGACGAGACAATTCTCTCTCCCGCGAACGAGAAGAGAGGGTAGAGAGGTGAAGCCTCCCATCATCCGCACCGGTCTTGGCCAAGATAGCCACCGTTTTTTAGGGCCCGAATCCTCCAAGCCCTGCATCATCGGCGGCCTGCTCTTCGAGGAGCATCCTGGCCTGTCCAGCGACTCAGATGGCGATGTCCTGCTGCACGCCATCTGTAACGCCATCACCTCCCTCACCGGAGTGCCCATTCTAGAAGGCATCGCCCACGATCTCTGCAAGAAAGATGGCATCACCGACAGCCAGGTCTATCTCAAGCATGCCCTCGCCACCCTCGGCTCCCAAACTATCCAGCACGTCGCCCTCAGCATCGAAGGCAAGCGCCCCCGTCTGCAAGAGCACCTACCCGCCCTGCGCGAAAAGATCGCCTCCCTCCTCGGCCTCTCCATCTCTCAGGTGGGCATCACCGCCATCTCAGGCGACGGCCTGACCGACTTCGGCTGCGGCGATGGCCTCCATTGCCTCTGCCTCCTCACCACCTCCGAACAGATAGTTTAAAGTATTTTTTTACAGTATCTGTTTGACGTTTTCCATTGTAGATATATCCCAGTTGCATAAATAAGAACTGTTATCAGACTAAGAAGAAAGTTTCATTCGTTCGAGCAAGCTTATGCTGTGAGAGTGGACCGTCTTCGACCGTGATGAATCCATCCTTGTCGTCCGGGTGTGCACAGCACTACCCGGCGCGACTACGGAGCGCTCGCGACCTCGCAGCTTCTGCCTTCTTTAACCAGCCTTGAGTCGCAGGCGCGTAAAAGCCAAGCGATGATGACTTGCTGCGGAGAGCATCTAGCGCCCCCGCTCCGCAGCTTTATGCGTTTGCGCGGGGGCGCTATCTATCTCCCCTCGCTGGCGTCCTCATCGCTTGGCTTTTACGCGCCTGCGACTCAAGGTGCTGATCATCTTTGGGCCGAAGGCATCAGCTGCGATCTCGTCTTCGCTTGGATTCCTCTTTGTCGTAGTCCGGTCTATTGGGCGGCTCCGCCGCAGATATAGACGACCACTTCGCGGTCGCAAGCCGCTTTCAGCGGCTTTTGGTAGTGCGGCGGAGCCGC
>DAHXNQ010000038.1 GCA_027365315.1 Rhabdochlamydiaceae bacterium
CAACGATTTTTGCTTGGTGGCAATAGAGAGGGGGAAATACCTGATCCCATCCCGAACTCAGAAGTCAAGCCCCTCATCGCCGATGGTACTGCACACAAGAGTGTGGGAGAGTAGGACGTCGCCAAGTTTTTCTTCCGCCCCAACCTGCAAAGGTTGGGGCTTTTTTTTGACCAAAGAATGTATGTATTTTTTTTGCATTTCGACAGCTGATCCGCTTTGTTGTAGAATGGTGCTCTCGTTATGGACTCTGTTGATTCTGCGACAACTTTGACCTCTCCACCCACAGGGCCTTCGGTAGGGCCAGAGCCTATGGGCGGTGGCTCCTCGGCCCCTAAGGGGGAGTCGCACTCATCGATCGCCACCTCGGCGATGCCCAAGAATGGCAAACAGACATTTCTCGAGTGGTTAGAGGAGTTTCTGGTGGCACAGCTGCCGCAGCTTCTGCTTCACATGGGAGAGTGGGTCGTCAAAGGTATAGAGAATTTCTTTAAAGCAACCGGCCTCGTGACCCCCAGCGCGGGGCCCGTGCTGGTAGCTCCTGAGTGGCAAGCGGCCTTCGACTATTATAAAAAATTCTATCATGAGATGTATGAAGGGGAAAATCCCGACGCCTCTAGCACAGGCGCTGTAGCGGCCTCTGACTGGGGCAAAGAGCTCACAACCTCCTATCCCGAGCTCTGTACACGGTTGAATCAAGAAAAGGACAAGATTGCCGCGCAGCATAGCGCTAAAGGTGGCAACAGGCTCTCTCCCGAAGAGTTGCGCCAGCAGGTTCTAGAGAGCCTGCTGAAGAGGGAGAAAGAGGGCTTTCTCCACTGGCTACGCGATATGCTGAAAACCGACATTGCTCGTCTGCCCCCTGCCTACCGCGACCGCTCTGCCACCAGCGCCTACTGGCGCATTGTGGAGCAGATCCCCTCTCCAATATTAAATGGAATCTTTGACGTCGTCAATTCTCAGAGAGAAAAGCCGCTCACCCGCAGCGACGACCCTCGTGGGCCTATCCTGGCCGCTCTGGTCACCCTTGGCTGCTCCGAAAAGCAATAAATTCCCCTTTCTAAAAAAATATTAACCAATGAAATTAGAGCGGTTGTTATGCTTTTGGCACTAAAAACAGTTTATAAATAGGTTTTTATGGTCGCTTCTGTAGATGATAAAAAAGTTGTCGTAGAGGCAAAAGTAGAGGGAAATAGCCCCTCAGACAAGATCTCCAAAGCGGGTGTGGGCGAGTCTGTAAGCGCTATCACTCCAGAACAGAAGCCGGCCTCTACAGGCCTGCGAGGCTTTTTCGAGGGTCTTCCTGTCATAGGTCCTCTGATTAAGCGTTTTCTCAATTTCATCATCAGTCTCTTCTCTTCATCTTCACCGGCAGTCACGAAAAAGAAGCCAACAGAGGGGTCTCAAGGTTCCACAGAAGATAGCAAATCTACAGATGCTGAGCAGGAACAAGTTTCAAAAGAGATTAGGGAAGAGCATAGGGCCACCACCATTGGACAGGCGGATCAAGAGTTCAGGGATGCAAGCAATGCCTTGGACAAGCTGGCTCCTTGGCCATACAAGTGGAAAGATTTGACACATGATAAGCAGCCAGATCTCCAATCTCAGCTAAGAGGTCGGTATAGAGACAGGCTCGTCAATCGAGACTCTAAACGCGAAGAGGCTCTCAAGAACATTCGCGGTCTTACAAAAGAGCTATGCACTGAGGTGGAGCAGGCCATAGACAGAAAGAAAAAAGCTATTCTACTTAAGAATGTTGTGCAAGCAGAGCTTGAGCTGAATAAGCTAGCTCCTCTTTCCAGTACCTGGAAATCTTTGAAAGAGCAGCCAGATGACGAAACCAAGCTAATGGGGTTATATAGAGAGAAGCTCTCGGGCGACCCCACGAAGCGAGACTTTGAACGCAAAGAAGCTCTCGTCATCATTGCCGGTCTTACAGAAGCGCTGTGCAACCGCGTAGATCAGGCTATCGACAAGAAAAACAAGGCTACACAAGAGCTGGAAAAGAAAGAGGCAAAACTTAAGGCGGCCAAGAAATAATTAACTACTAGTTCTAAAGGAACTAGGGTCTCTAGAGGGCCCCGGCACTGCCGAGGCCCTCTCTTTTACCCTCATGATTTAGGTGGTTTTAAAGAATATTCTTTTCAAGAATCTAATTTTTACAACCCCTTTACCAAATGAATAAGTTGTTCTATCTCTATGATAATGAAGTGGTTCGGTAGCTATTTTTTAAAATAACATTTAACATTTGGAATCTTTTTCTTTTTCCTATGGATGCATATGCTTTTTTCTGTCTTTAAAATCGGGCCGTTTGTTATCGTGGACCGCACAGGAAACCAATAACCAATCCTTCAAAGGGAGAAACAACATGGCAATCCAAGCACTAAATAGAGCTGATACAGCTGCTCAAACAGAAGCAGAAAAAGCAGCAGCAGCAGCAAAAACCAATGCTCCTGCCGGCGCTGGTAAAGGCGAGTCAACTGTTAAGAAAGCTGACAATGCAGCTAAGAAGGCAGAAACAACAACTGACCTCTCTTTCGGTCAAAAAGTTGGCGATGCGCTTTGCAAAATCTGGATCATCGGCGGCCTCATCGAAAAAATCCTCGGTCTCTGTGGATTCAAGAAAACAGAAGTTGCAGTTGCTCAGCCAGAAGCACCCAAAGCAAAGACTGTTGAAGATCTGAAAAAAGAAATAACAGAAGCTACAACTAAAAAAGAAGACGCTCAGAAAGCTCTGAGCAAGCTCCTTCAAAAAGAAGGTAAAGAAGATGCTGGTCTGAAATCATTTTCTGATGCAGTAAGCACTGCAGTAAGAGCTATGCCGTCTGAAGATCGCAATGTCGACAAGATCACATTGTCTAATATGAAAGATTTCGAAAAGATCGACGAGAAAAAACGAAAAGAAATCTTTGATGCATGTGTGGTGCTCGTCGCAGCTGAGGAAGCTGAAACCGCTGCAAAAGAAGCTGTAACAAAAGCGGGAGAAGCTGCTCAACCACCAGTAAAAACAGACAAAGAAAGAAAACTAGAAGCAGCTACAGCAGCTCGAGATAAAGCTGATAAAGAGCTGGCTGAGGCTCTCGGTGAAGCTGCCGTGCATAAAAGTGTGATCGTAGCCGCGACCAACAAACTGGAAGCTAGCAAGCGTGCACATAACCACGATGAGATGAAAGCCATCCTAGTAGCAAATGAGAAGAAAGTTGCTGAGGGAGACTACGAAAAAGTTGTTTGCGCTCTGAACAATTTTATCGCAGCTCAAGCAGAAGTTGTTGCAGCTCAAGCAGAAGTGCAAACTGAAAAAGACGCAGCAGAAGCAGAAAAGAAAACAGCTGAAAACGGCAAAAAGCAGTAGTCAGTCTCACGGCGTAGATTCTAACTTGAGTTAGAGTCTACTCGACCGCGGCCCTCACAAGGGGCCGCGGTTTTTTTATCCCCGGCCCATTCAACAGTGAAGTGCAACAAATAGACTAAAATAGAAAGTGGTCAGAGATGGCTACGAACTCTATGGTGATTTTTTTAGAAACATACCAGGAGGAACGTATGCCCAGAGGCTACCATCATCTGACCTATCCAGA
>DAHXNQ010000039.1 GCA_027365315.1 Rhabdochlamydiaceae bacterium
CCTCCTTTCACTTCAACCTGCCCATGAGTACTCAAGATGAGAAGGTGGCTATCTTGCCAACGCCCATGAGCCGACCAAGAATTGCTATCATCTAGATAGGGATGCTGTTCTGTAATAGAGGTGAGGATCCCCGCATATCCACTCCAAATAGGAGAGGGTAAGGTGTTGATTTTATACCCCTGGTTGGCATGAACCTCCGGTGAGGATGGCACACTCTCTAAAAGGAGGGCGCAGGTACCGCTTTGGCAGTCCACCTTATCACCGAAATAGTGACCCAGGAGAGAGTTCTTCATCTGCTCAGACTCAGAAATCATACCGAAATCTCCCCCTAGAAAAAATGACATTATTTCCTTTTCTGCTAGGAAATCGGTCCCCATCCGTTCTGTAATTTGCATAAGTGCGTTTTCATTATGGATGGGTAGATGAGCCAAATAGAGATGTCCTGTAAAGTCTTCTCCTTTCTGGACTGTGCAGTCAAGCAACATACCGGCTAACCAGCCTTCTTCAGTGGTCAAAGCAGTGAATTGATGGTTTTCAATCGAATGCTTGCTGGCCACGAATACTCCACAAGACTGCTGCATCTCAGCACAAAAATGTGCATAATGCTCATGCAGAGCTTCGTAGAGGGTATAGGCAGCGTCCTGAGTGTCCACCCCCTGCAGGTAAACCACATCAGCGTCTATCCATAAAATCTCCCGGCAAAGCGCCTCAAGAGATTGCCAATCCCGGGGTAGTTCTATGGGCAGTTCTGCCAGGTTCAAACCGAACAGATTCAGCTCAGAAGTCTGCCTATGCGCATGCTCCTCGGCCTCTTCCGTGAAGAAGGGCTCCGAGTACCCCTCTAGGTCGTACGAGGCATCAGGCGCGATCGCCAGTGTGATTCGAGACAACAGGACAGCTGGTCCAAGAAGAGCTAGGAGTTTCATAGACAGTCACTCATTGGTGATTGGTGATGAGCAGCTTATTCTTCAAACTGGTGAATTGTTTGCAATGAGTTGTTAATTTTTTAATCAATTTGCCGATGTGCAATCTAAGAGTAGATTGATGTAAAAAACGTCCTAATCGTTGTTTTGCGCATGCTTGATCTCATTAGATGTAAATGTGTTCTGAAATCATCCTGCTCAAAACTAGCATTTGTTAGTTTTGAGCAGGATGATTTGCTCGAAACTCCTTGCCTCTGTAAAATGGGCAGGTATGAAACCATTTGTTGGAAGAGACAACGAGTTGCGCAGGCTGGAAGAGCTATCCAAATCCGGCAGGGCCTGCCTAGTCGTGCTTAAGGGGCGTCGTCGGATAGGGAAAAGCCGTCTTGCCGAAGAGTTTGGAAAAGGGAAACAGCTCTTGTCATTTAGCGGCTTGGCTCCGGTTAAGGGGGTTACGGCGCAGGATCAACGGGATGCGTTCATGCGTCAGTTGGCCACTCTATTCAATCGCCCCTTATCAACCTGTACCGATTGGAGCGATGCCTTTGCCCAGCTGTCCAAGCAGCTCACTGGCAAACCGACAGTTGTTCTGTTCGATGAGATTTCATGGATGGGGTCAAAAGACCCAACGTTTACCTCTAAATTGAAGGTCTGGTGGGATCTTGTCTTGCAGAACCATCCATCCGTTGTTCTGATCTTATGCGGTTCGATTTCAACCTGGATCGACCAAAACATCATCAATAGCACAGCATTTTTTGGACGGGTTTCTCTCTATCTGGAGTTAGGAGAGCTATCCATTCCACAATGCAGAGAGTTATTGAGGCTTCAGGATTTTAGAGGGTCTGATCTAGACTTTTTCAAGATCCTTGCGATCACGGGCGGAGTGCCTTGGTACCTCGAACAGATTCAGGCTCATCAAACTGCCGATGAGAACATCAAACGCCTCTGCTTTGAAAAAAATGGCCTTTTGGTTCATGAGTTCGATCGAATTTTCAACGACCTCTTTAGCTCAAGAGGAGAGGTTTATAAGAAAATCATCCAAGCGCTCAGCCAAGGCATGAAGGAGTTAAGTGCTCTTCAAAAGACGCTGGCTTATTCTCGAAGTGGCACATTGACTGGATATCTGAAGGCTCTTGAGATCTGTGGATTTGTTAGCAAACATCCCAATTGGTCTTTAAAAACAGGCAAGCCTGGCAAATCCACCCTCTATCGCCTCTCAGACAACTATCTTCGCTTTTATATCCATTATATCGAGCCCAACCTTGCCAAAATTGAACAGGGCTCGTTTGCGGAAGTACCGCTTTCCAGTCTACCTGGATGGGAGCCAATGCTGGGGTTTCAGTTTGAAAATCTGCTGCTGAAAAACAGACCGCTTGTCTATCGGGCTCTCGGGATTCATTCTCAGGATATCGCTATAGACAACCCCTATTCCCAAAAAGCCTCCGGTCGCAAAAAGGGATGCCAAATCGACTATCTGATTCAGATGCATTCGAACACCCTGTTTGTGTGTGAAGTCAAAATGCGTCGTCGTGAATTGGGTTCTGAGCTCATCGACGCCATGAAAGCAAAAATAGCCGCTCTTGCTCTTCCAAAGGGCTTCGGTGTTTCGCCCGTCCTGCTTCATTTGGGTCCTGTCTCAGACGCTCTTCTTAGCAGCCGCTATTTTTTCCGCATCGTCGACATCGCTGACCTTTGAAAGGTCGATACTCTTTCCTTGGTAGCGGCGCCATGTGCAGAGCAGTCTACCGAGGAAGATGCCTGTTATGGTGCCGGAAATTCCTATATCGATCGAGACAAAGGGCGCTGCCGTCCGCCATTCGGGGTGCATGCCGCCCGCTATGCCTAGGCAGTACTTCACTGCGAAGATGGTGAGGAAGAGCGACAGAAGAGAGTAGCCCCCGGGAAAGCGGATAGAGGCCTTGTCGCGATTCACCTCGAGCGGTAAGGAGCTGATCATCTGCCATCCGAGGGCTCCTCCTAGCAGGAGAGAGCCGCACCAGATGGCTAGATGGAGAGGTTCCAGCCCGTCGCGACTGAAGAGTCCGCTTATCCCCCAGGCGGTAAATCCTAGCGAGAGTAGAAGAAGTCTGCGAAGCGGGATCTCGAAAGGCCGCCTCGCTTTCAGTCCCACTATCAGCATGTAGATGAGTAGGAGGTAGGCCCACCAGGGGGCTCCTGTCAGAATCTTTGTCAGCATCGTGCTACCTCAGGGGGATATGAACTTTTGTTACGAGTTTGGATGGGTCGCTTCTCAGTAGCTCCATATGAAAATGCTCGCAGAAGGGGGGCCTTGTATCGTCGAAGTTTTCGCCACTTGTAGGCAGCCATTTTGTGAGGATGGCAGTGTAAAACTGATCGAGTGTTTCGTAAGGTCCATGATGAATGAAGACGGCGCATTTGCCTCCCTTCAGCACTCTACGTCCCACCTCGCCCTCCTCTTTGATGCCGGGAGGAGCGAGGATGCAGGCATCAAAGCGCAGCTTCTCTTCGCTTGTAATCTTAGGATCGTCGTAGGAGATCGAGAAGCGGCGCAGCTTCGCATCATCCAGATGGTGCTGGCGCGTGAAGCATCCCATCGCCTGCCACGCCTTCCAAGGCGAGCTATCGTAGTTACCATGCTTGCGGATAAAGAGAAGATCCATATCGGGGACTGTTTCGATTGTGCTTGGTTGAACCATGGGTAGCTCCCTGAGTTGCTGTTTAGTCATTTCTACTAGCGCATGAAGTGCGCGGTAGTTTGCAGGCGGGGCGCCGCGCCACTGTTTGAAGGCTCTAGTGAAGGCAGAGGGGGTATCGTACCCCGCCTCCAGAGCAATGTGGGTGATGGGTGCATCGGTGTAGCGCAATCTGCCAGCCGCCTGCTCCAGTCGCAGGCGTTTCACATAGTGGTGCACTGTTTCGCCCACAATGGCGTGGAAGAGGCGATGGAAATGAAAAGGGGAGTAGGCGGCCACTTTGGCCAGCTCCTCCATGGTGAACGGCTCATCCAGATGCTCTTCGATATAAACTAAAGTTTTTACGATTCGCTTGGTGTACTCTTCTTCTTGCTCCATCATCTCTCTCATTTGCCCACCAAATTACAGCAGGGAGGGCGATCCGGACTTTCCCATTTTTGCGATTTTCAGCGCCTTCTGGTAGAATAGGATGATTATTTTTTTTGAGGGTTGAAGGTGAACCTACAGGTGGGCGACCAGGTCGAGCTTCTGATCGAGCGCCTCGGTATCTACGGTGAGGGAGTGGGGCGAGCCGAGGGGCTGACCCTCTTTGTCGAGGGGGCTCTGCCAGGTGAGCGGGTTCGCGTAGAGCTGTATGAGAAGCGCTCTACCTTTGCCAGAGGGCGCATGGTGACCCGCCTGACCAGCTCTCCAGATCGGGTGGAGCCGGTCTGTCCGCTCTTTGGGCGGTGCGGCGGCTGCCAGCTGATGCATCTTTCCTATGAAGGGCAGCTGGCGATGAAGCGTCAGCGGGTGGTGGATGCTTTAGAACGAATTGGAAAGTTTACAAGTCCGGTCGTCGCTCCTTGCCAGCCTTCGCCAAGCCCGCTTGCCTACCGCAATAAAATCCAGATGCCGGTGGTAAAGGGGCGATTGGGGCTCTATGCGAGAGGATCTCACCAGCTTGTCGAGGTGGAGCGCTGCTTCATCCATTGCGATCTGGGCGAGAGGGTGCTTGGGATCATTCGGCCTATGCTGGAGAGCCATCCCGAAGTCGATCTGGTCAAACATCTACTCATCAAAACAGCACTCTCCACACAGCAGCTGCTGGTGGTGCTGGTAACGCGCAGCGAGAGGGAGCCTCGCGGCCTTGCCGAGCAGATCCTCGCCTCGATGCCAGAGATCCGCGGTGTAGTGCAGAACATCAACCCCAATGAGGGGAATGCGATATTAGGGCGATGCTTCCGCACCCTAGCGGGCGAAGGATCGATCGAAGAGAGCTTAAGCAGCCTCACTTTCAAGGTGTCGCCCGCCTCCTTCTTTCAGGTGAATCCTGCCCAGGCGGAGCAGCTCTACCAGAAGGTGGTGGAGTGGGCCGCATTGACAGGTAAAGAGAGAGTGCTCGACGCCTACTGCGGTGTGGGCACACTCTCTTTGCTGCTAGCTAGGCAGGCGTTGGAGGTGATGGGGATCGAATCGGTGCCCGAGGCTGTCCTCGATGCCGAAGAGAATGCTAAAAGAAACAATATAGATAACGCGCGTTTTCTCTGTGGCCCAGCAGAGCAGCTGATCCAGAGCTTAAGCGGTATCGATGTGGCGGTGCTGAACCCTCCTAGAAAGGGGTGTGAAGGCTCGCTTCTAGCGGCTCTTGCCACTCTGAAGCCAAGGCGTATTGTCTATGTCTCGTGCGATCCGGCCACCTTAGCGCGCGATCTACAAATTTTAGTTTCTAGCGGCTATCATCTCGATGGGGTGCAGCCTTACGACATGTTCCCTCAGACGGCCCACGTGGAGTCGGTGGCCTCTCTCTCATAGTTAATTCACTTATTGTATTATTTTAGTTTGTCACTGGTTTGGCAAGAATCTCTCACCTGTAGTAAACTTTAGCCCCCGTTAGATTCTGACGGTGGTGCTGGGAGAAACTTGTTATGGAAAGGACAGTTGGAAGTGGATTGTCAAAATGGCCTTACAGGGTCGGCTATGGCCCGAATAGGGTTAATAAATCGGTTTCTTCTAGAAGCAAGAAAATACCAGCAGTTGTCTCTCGGAATTTTCAGCGCTCTTCTCCACTAACAGGCCAGGCAATAGGTCAGAGAATCATTCGATACCATCTCACTGCCGTACAGAATGTGGGGATGAGGATACCCCGGTTAGGTCTACCACATGCTAAACTTGCCGTAGACAAGAGACAGGGAGGATCTCAGGCGTCCGTAGGACGAGAGATCACACCTACTCTCTCTTGCGGAGATATAGGGGAGGTAGACCTCTTCGCTTACGATATCGATGCATACGGCTTTCTGGTCGGCTTACCACCGTCAGAGGAGATCAGATTGACAGGTGAATGCAACAAGACAGTACGCTGGCTGGGCGAGCTGGAGCCTAAGATGGCGCAAGTCTGTGGGCAGGATAGCAAGATCGCTCAGGATGTGCGGCAGCGTAAGGAGAGCTTGCAGCGGGAATACGATTTTATGGTGGAGAGGTTGCATCAGATCGATGCTGAACGTCCCACTTCCGAGAGCGGGCGGGCTGAGATCAGGCGCAAGCGCGATGATCTATTGCACAATTTTTCCCTAGTCATCGTAAGCAGCAGAAACCTGTGGCCGGTCGCTACGACAACCACGCTTGACGACTTAGAGAGGCGCATGCTCTCCGCATCAGGTGAAGAGGTGGAATCGCTCAGAGAGAGCATTCTAGCGCAAATCGCCTCGATCCGACAGATAGAGGACAGAGGGGACACGGCTCTTCGGCCCACTCTAGCGGACAATCTACTGCGATTTTGGCCTCTCTGGAATGCTCTTTTTGCCCAGTTGATCAGCTAAGTCGGTTAACCTGCGAGAGAGGAGCTGCCGGCGATCTGGCTTGTGGTCCAGGCGCTCTGAAAATTGAAGCCGCCGGTGATGCCGTCGATGTCGAGCAGTTCGCCAGCAAAGAAGAGGCCGGGGCAGATCTTGCTCTCCATCCGTTTGAAATCCACCTCGCGTAGCGCAACGCCACCACAGGTGACAAACTCCTCTTTGTGGGTGGTCTTGCCCTCGATGCAGTAGAGATCGCTATGGAGCTTTTCGGCGAGATGGCGCAGCTCTTTGTGTGCCAGGTGGCCCAGCTTGCCCAGCAGCTTCTCGTCTGTCAGCATCAGCATCTCTCTCCAGAAGTTGCGTGGAAAGTAGAAGGGATTTTCCGAGGCGAGCGAGGCCACAGGATAGAGACTCTTGCATTCCAGCAGTTTCTCTAGAATCGCCTCCTGCGAAAGCTGAGGCAGCCAGTTGATGGCGATCTCAGCTACATAGCTCTTCTCGTGAAGAAGGCGCGCCCCCCAGGCAGAGAGCTTCAGGATAGCGGGGCCGCTGAAGCCAAAATGGGTGAGAAGCAGCGGGCCTCTGTAGGAGAGTGAGCTGCCCCGAATGCCGATCTCTACAGATTCGAGCGCTACGCCGCTCTGCTCCTTCCAGGGAGAGGTGGGAACATTGAAGGTGAAGAGCGAGGGGACAGGAGGCTGTAGGCTGTGGCCTAGATGCTGTGCAAAGCGGTATCCAGCTTCAGCTGAGCCGGTGGCAAGAAGCAGTTTGCGCGTACGAAGAGGGGCGGCGCCCTGAATGGCTATGGTAAAGCCTTCTCTGCTGCGTTCAATCGTTTCGATGCGCTGCCTGAGGCGAATCTCCACCCCCAACCTCTTCGCTTCGGAGAGTAGGCACTGGATGATGGTCTCCGAGTTGTCCGTGGTGGGAAACATCCGGCCATCGGGCTCCACCTTCAGCTTCACCCCACGCTCCTCAAACCAGTTGATGGTGTCGCACGGCTGGAAGCGGTGGAAGGGGCCTAGCAGCTCCTGCCCGCCCCGCGGGTAGTGTCGCACCAGCTCTTTAGGATCGAAGCAGTGGTGGGTGACGTTACAGCGGCCGCCGCCCGAAACGCGCACCTTGGCCAGCAGGACAGCGCTTTTTTCTAGCAGCAGCACTTTAGCTCCGGGAGAGGCCTCTGCCGCGGCGATGGCGCCAAAAATGCCTGCTGCACCACCTCCTACCACCACGAGATCGGCAGGAGAGGAGTCCGGTTCGGGGGGGTGATGAATCAAAATAAGTCCTTACAACACAGCGGGAGACAGAGAGATCCTAAGCTAGTCTGGCCATTTCGATCGACATTCTCTTTTTTTGGGCGGCCCATTCAACAGTGAAGTGCAACAAATAGACTAAAATAGAAAGTGGTCAGAGATGGCTACGAACTCTATGGTGATTTTTTTAGAAACATACCAGGAGGAACGTATGCCCAGAGGCTACCATCATCTGACCTATCCAGA
>DAHXNQ010000041.1 GCA_027365315.1 Rhabdochlamydiaceae bacterium
GGAAGGCTGAACTGGACTACCCCTTCTCCTACGATGGCATCATGCGGTTCCTTCACGATCTTCAATCGGGTGAGCTCGAAAAACGGTGCACCCCTGAAGATCTAGAGAAGATCACCCAATTCCTCGCCTTTTTAGCAAGAGCAGGCGTGCTTCCTGAAGACACCGAGGAAAACCGATCTCTAGAAGGGGATATCGAAGAGCTTCTCGATGGAGAGAGTGACTCCTACGACTACATGATGATCCCAGCTGTTTCACACGGCTATGGTGAGATGATCCTCTGCAAGCACAGGAGCTGGGCAGAAAAGAAATGGGATCAAGTCACACACTTTGCCAAAAAGCATGAGAAAGCCCTCATCATTGGAAGCGTCGTTATTGTAGGAGTTGCAGTGGTGGTTGTGGCTGTGGCGACCGCTCCAGCTTCGGTGGGAGCAGCAGCAGCCAGTGCGGTAGGAGCTATAGTCTCTCCAGGCTCTGATAGCTCCGGATCACATAAGCAGGAACGAAGGGGGGAATCCCACCATTCAGTTTCGATTCCCAATCCACCAGAGATTGCAGCAACTCAAGAAGCTCCCACCTTGAAAGCTGTCATGGATCAGGAGGTTATTTCGTTTAAGGAGCAGGTGGTCCATGAGCAGTTCTTCCAGAACCCCTATCCATTTAGCATGCAGCAAGCGCTCTCTTGGGAGGAAAATGGAAGGGTTCTGGGATCTCTTTTCGCTCACGAAAGCCTCCAAAACATCGAACAGCAGATCACCGACTCTCCAAGGCTTTCTCAAGAGGTGCAAACCTTAGGCTTTCAATACGATCTCTCTATTTCGCCCGAACATAGCCTCACCCCACTTGATTTCGGGCATCCAGAAATCGACCGCATCTTCTCCACCGACTACACCTCCCTATTCGCCATCCCGGAAGCCGATTTTCAGACCCTCTCCTATCAGGTGCGAGGAGAAAGAGCCTTGGCATGTGGCTATTATGATCAGGCAGTGCAGGATTTGGGCAGAGCCATCGAACTCAATCCAACCAACCCTCTTCCCTATCTAGAGAGGGGAGTGGCCCATTTTGGTTTAGGCCAGTACGACCTCCTGTTAGAGGACTATCACACCTTCAGCTCCCAAGTGCAAAAAACATACCCCCTATCCATCCCTGACTTTGGCCGAGGCTTTGCCAAAGGCCTTCCCAAGGGGATCTACGACTCCGGAGAGGGGATCTTCTTACTTGTATCAGACCTTGCGAGGCACCCTATTCATACAGGAAGACAAATGTGGGATGCCCTCACTCTCCTAAGCGAACTGGCTCGCTCTGAAGAGTGGAGCACTTTAAGCGAAGTGTTAGCCCCCGAAATCCACAAGCTTGTCAAAGAGTGGGAGACTCTTCCCTCCAATGTGCGAGGAGAACTCGCCGGATATGCCTTCGGCAAGTATGGCGCTGACATCATCATCCCCGGAGCCCTGGCCAAAGCCGTCTCTAGAGGTCTAAAAGGGGCACAAAAAGTAAGCGCAGTCTATCGAGGCCTGCAAACCACCGAACAGACCCTCCTCCTCGAATCCGTTGCCGCCCTAGAGAGCGGCACAAAAATTGCAGAAGTCGTTCAATTAGAGAAGCAAGTTTCTAGTTGGCTAGGAGAAGGTACTAAGGTAATTCATAATGCAGCCGGAGACCCTGTTTTTCTTTCCGAAGATGGAATAAGGAAGGTACGGTTTGACTTCAATCGTCCTTATCCTCATGAAAACCCTCATTTACATCTTGAAGAACTTATTGATGGCGAATGGAAGGAAATTAGCCGAATATACCCCAGCGATGTCCCACATAAATAGGAGATGAGACCTTGAGAATTTTGGATGACGAATCCGATAAAAAATTGGACGTGGTTAGCGTATTCCTAACAAGAGAAGAGGCTGAACAATTCAGGAGCTATCTGAATCAGTTGCTGGATAAGCCAAAACTTCAACACGCCCACCTATCAAGCGATAATTATCAAAAAGAGATTACAATTTGCTTGTATGACGAGAAAAATTTGGAAGGCTTTCATCCAAGAGCTATCAAATTAATAAAGGAAGATTGTTAGTTTTTGACATTGATTATGCGACTTTCTAATGAAGCTAAAAAGGACATATTAAACATTGTGTTGAAAGAGTTGAAGCCATAGCAGATAAAGAAGGCCCATTCAACAGCGAAGTGCAACAAATAGACTAAAATAGAAAGTGGTCAGAGATGGCTACGAACTCTATGGTGATTTTTTGATACACCAGGAGGAACGTATGCCCAAAGGCTATCATCATCTGACCACTTTCTATTTTAGTCTATTTGTTGCACTTCGCTGTTGAATGGGCCATCAGAAAGGTCCTAGATAATCTCACTTCCTTTGGACGCGGAGCGCTTAAGAGAGAAGAGCGAGGTCGGAGATGCTGGGCAGCGCTTTGACACGGGAAATGAACTCTTCGGAGGGATTGACCGACCAGCCTTCGCCGCAGACGACGGTGGAGATGCCGCTGCCAGAGCGAACGAGCCGCAGCTGCAGCGAGGCGCTGCCGGCAAACTGCTCGCAGAGCCTCTTCAGCTCCAGAAAATGGCTGAGGCGTAGCTTGTCTAGGTCGATCTCGATTTTTAATTGCATGGCCACTTTTCCACTCCTTAACCCACTTGGGGACCCACCTTGGGGACCAGCGGGGACTGGCTCCGGTTTTTTCTTTCTTGCCTGGCTGTCGGATCGGTTCCATTTGTTACCGCGAGGGCCATCTGCTTTGCAGCGGTCGTAGATGCTATCGGCCTCGCGAATCTGCTCCTCTTGCACCTCGGTGAGAGAATGGACCCATTTAAGCTGCCAGCGCCACTCTCCATCTGTTCGCTCACCCGTTAGCACTCCATAGAGTAGCTGACCAGACTCGAAGAGCTGATTCTTCGCTTCGTAAAGATCGGACCAGACCGGTAGTTCGATCCTCTCCTCGCCATCAGAGAGGGTCAGGATGCAGAACTTTTTCTGGGTTTTCGAAGAGAGGCGCACCTCCGCCTCCTCGACTAGCAGCCCCACTCTCGCCACAATCGATTCGGTACTGCTGAGTAGCAGAGAAAGGGGCAAGCAAGAAAGTTGCTTGAGAAGGGTCTGGTATTCGTCCAGGGGGTGACCTGTAAGGTAGAAACCGAGCAGCTGATTCTCTCTTTGAAGTATCTCTCGTGTCGATCTGGGCTGGATCAGATCGGGCGGCGTCTCAAATCGCTCCCCCCACTTTTCACCCGGAGAGCCAAAAAGATCGAGCACCCCCTTCTGCATCTCGCGCTGCTGGCGCGCTGCGGAGTGGAACATCGGATCGAGGCCGGCGAGTAGCTGATCGCGGCTCCAGCCAGTGAAATCAAAAGCGCCCGCTTCGATGAGATGCTCGACCATCTTTTTACCCACCTTGCGGGTATCGATGCGACTGAGAAAATCAAAGAGCGAGCTGTAGCGCCCCTTCTCTTCTCTCCCTTGCACCACCAGCTCGATCACCCCTTCGCCCACCCCCTTGATCGCATTGAGTGCGAAACGGACTCCTGTCTCGGTGGCGACAAACTCGGTGCCCGACTCATTCACATCGGGAGGCAGGATAGCAATTCCCATCGCCTGGCACTCCTTCAGGATGCGCGAGACTTTGGTGATGTCGTCGCGATCGGAGGTGAGCAGCGACGCCATCCACTCCTTGGGATAGTTGGCTTTCAGGTAGGCGGTGACATAGGTGAGGTAGCCATAGGCGGCGGCGTGCGATTTGTTGAAGCCATAAGAGGCAAACTTCTCTACCTTGTCGAAGATCTGCATCGCTGTGGCTTCATCCACACCTTTGCTGAGCGCACCGATGCGGAACTTCTCTCGCTGGCGAGACATCTCCTCGTGATCTTTCTTACCCATGGCGCGGCGGAGCACATCACCCTCACCAAGAGAGTAACCAGCGAGACGACTGGCGATCTGCATCACCTGCTCTTGATAGACCATGATGCCGTAGGTCTCGGCCAAAATATCGGCCATCCAGGGATGATCGATCTCGATCGGTTCGCGCCCATGCTTGCGCTCGATGAAGGAGGGAATCATCTCCATCGGTCCGGGGCGGTAGAGAGCGCCCACAGCGATCACCTCTTCAAACTTATCCAGATGCAGCTGCTTCAAAAGCTCCTGCATTCCCCCCGACTCGACCTGGAACAGTCCAAGAGTACGCCCCTGGTTGAGTAGATCGAAGGCGGCCTGATCCTCGAGTGGCAGATTGATCCAGTCGATTGCCTTGCCGGTCCGCGTCTCGATCGCTCGCGTGGTGCGCTGAATGGAGGTGAGGGTCTTGAGACCCAAGAAATCGATCTTCAGCATCCCCACCGCTTCGACCGGCTTCATCGAAAACTGGGTGGCCACCACATCCGAATCTTTGGCGGCGCAGATGGGGATGTGCTCCATCAGAGGATCGCCCGAGACAATCAGACCTGCTGCATGGATACCGGTGTTGCGCAGCGACCCCTCGAGCTTGCGCGCCAGATCGATGCAGCGCCTTGTCTCCTCATCTGACTGATAAAGAGCGCGCAGTTCGGGATCGGCCTCTAGAGCCTTCTCGATGGTGATGCCGAGATCCTCGGGCACCAGCTTGGCAATACCTAGTACCTTCTGTAGAGGGATGTTCAGCACCCGGCCCACATCTTTGATGGCCATCTTCGCCTTCATGGTGCCAAAGGTGATGATCTGCGCCACCTTATCCTTGCCATACTTGCTGACGGTGTAGTCGATCACCTCTTGGCGGCGATCCATGCAGATATCGACGTCGATATCGGGATAGGAGATCCGTTCGGGATTGATGAAACGTTCGAAGAAGAGATTGAAGCGCAGCGGCTCGATGTCGGTGACACCGATCAGATAGAGGACGATCGAACCGGCCCCCGATCCGCGGCCAGGACCCATCGGGATTCCCTGTCTCTTCGCCCAAGAGATGAAGTCGTAGACAATCAGAAGGTAGTCGCACATCCCCTTGGGAATGATCACACTGAGTTCGTACTCGAGGCGCTCTTTGATCACCTCCATCGGCTCGCGCCCAGGATATTTCTCGGCCACTTTGGCCAGGCGCTCTGCATCGTAGCGCAGAGAAATTCCCTCTTCGCAAAGCTTCCTTAAGTGGTCGCTGGCTGCAGTGACTCGTTCTTCGGGAGTGTAGCTCTTTCCCTCGAGCTCCGGCGGAACAAACACAGGATAGTAGCGAGTCTTGAAGTCGAGCTCCCACTGGCAGCGATCTGCAATCTCGCCAGACGCTTTCAACGCCTCAGGCAGATCGGCAAAGAGGGCCGCCATCTGCTCGGACGACTTGAACTGGAAAGCATGGCTGGGCATCACCTCCCTCTTGGGATTGGGCACCCTCTCCTTAGGATGACCCATCGAATCTTTCAGCCAGATCTCGCACGGTTCGCCAGACTGGATGTTGATCAGCACTTCGTGTGCGCGCCAGTCGGCCCTGTCGAGATAGCAGGAACTCTGCGTAGCGACACAGGGAATCGCATGCTCCTGGCTCAGCTGCACAAATTTCTGCAACACCCTCTCCTGCTGCTCTACATACTGCTCGTAAGCCTGAAGCAGCCACGACTCGCTCGCCATGCCATCTTCGGCAATCTCTTGTGGGGTCATCTTGTGGCGCTGCAGTTCGAAGAAGAGTGAGCCCGGAAAAAGATCGGCTAGCCAAGAGATCTCTTGCTGTAGCTCTTCCCACCTCTCGCGCAGAATCAGACTGGGCAACAGCCCCTGCAGCGATCCTGTTAGACAGATGAGTCCCGCACTGTGCTGCGCCAGCAGCTCTTTATCGATGCGCGGAGCGTAGTAAAAACCCTCTAGATGAGCTTTCGAGCTGAGCATGCAGAGATTGCGATAGCCTTCGCTGTTTTCTGCAAGCAGCACCAGAGGATAGCCAAAGGGAACACCAGGAGTACGCCTCTTTTCAAACCGCGATCCCGGCTGTGATCCTGGAGCGAGATAGAGCTCGCATCCAATGATCGGCTTGATGGCCGCCCCCTTGCACGCCTTGAAGAAGTCGACAGCACCGTAGAGGTTACCCTGATCGGTTAAAGCGAGCGCCGGCATCCCATAAGAGGAGGCACGCGCCACCAGATCGTGCAGCTGCATGGTCGATCGAAGAATCGAGTATTGAGAGTAGACGTGGAGAGGAACCCAGGTCATGCAGAGTGTCTCAAACTGGTGGATATCCTAGTGGGTGGGTGGCAAAGAATCAGTTGAGTCGCCGCGCATCATCTGAGGAGCAGCTGTCTCTTGAGGTACAGGAGACTCTCGTGTCGAAGAGCCAGTCGAGTCAATGCTCATCGACTGCAGAGGAAGAGGTATCTCTACAGAAGATACGGGCAGCTCCATCGAAGGTTTTATCGAGGCTTGAGAAGGGGTCTCTAGAGGTTTGGGAGTACGCCCTGCCATTGAGTATTTGGGATTGGCGCGCACCTTCCACATCGGCAGCAACAGTAGTGATGCCACTACCGCGCAAGAGGCGACCACAGTGAAGAATCCATCCCAACCATGTTTCTGTGTCAACGCACCTAGCGGATATCCCGCAGCAGCGGCACCCAGATAGGCCCACCAGCCGACAAAGCCGACAGCTGTACCGGCTGCTTTTTTGTGCGAGAGCTCGGCAGGCACCATGCCGATCAAAAACTGTGGACCAAAGATCATCATCCCGATGGAGAACATCAGACAGCTGTCCAGCAGCACATGGTGCGCTGGCGTCATACGGAATCCGCAGATGGCGAGGAGCGCTAGCAGACTGAAGATGATGCAAACAGGAATGCGATAACCACGAAACACCCTATCGGAAGCCCAACCGGCTAAGAGACTCCCACAGATCCCTCCTAACTCAAACCAGGTGATACAGAGACTTGCTGTCATGAGAGTGTGCCCCTTTGTCTCCACCAGATAGAGCGCACCCCAGTCATTGACGGCCGTGCGCACCACATAGACAAAGAAGTAGGAGATCGCCAGCACCCAGATGTAGCCATTTTTCAGCACCAGATCGACCAGAATTCTATGCACAGAGGGATTCACCTCTTCGTGCACCTTACCCTCTGGGTAGTCATTGCGATATTTCTCGACCGCAGGCAGTCCTAGCGATTCGGGGGTATCCCTGAGACAGAACATCACAAAGAGCCCCATCCCGATGCAGAGAGCTCCCGGCACAAACATCGCATAGCGCCATCCAAGAGCCTGGGCACATCCTGCTGCGATGAGGGGGATGATTCCACCGCCCACGCTGTGCGAGGTGTTCCAAAATCCCCACCAGGTGCCCCGCTCGCGGTGCGAATACCAGTGAGTCAGTAGACGTGCGCAAGGAGGCGCACCCCATCCCTGAAACCAGCCATTCAGCCCCCAAAAGAGAGCGAAGAAGATGATTGAAGAGGAGAGTCCAAAAAATATATTAAACACACCTGTCAGCAACAGCCCCGTGCCCATGAACATTCTGGGGTTGGAGCGGTCGGAGAGCACACCATTAAGAAATTTGCTAATCCCGTAGGTGAGGGCCATGACGCTACCCAAGATCCCCAGCTCACTCTTGGTGAAGCCCAGCTCGTGGATCATGGCTGGCATGGCAAATGCATAACTTTTTCTAGAAAAATAGTAGAAGACGTAACCGAGATACATCCCAATGAAGATTCGCATACGCCAGTAGGTATAGCTGCGCTTCACCTGCGCTTCGTCTTGAATCTCCGCCACGGGTGGGGCGGGACGAAATATCTTGAATAGACTCAAGAGGACCCCAGGTATCAGTTACTGTCTAACTGCAGTATGTCACATACCTTGCGATGAATGCAAATCGACCAAAGAGAGGTTGATCTTGAGCGGGCAAAATTAAATTTATTTTTTCATATACACCCTTCCCTTCTTGAGAGTTTTTCCCCATTCCTCGATGATGATGTCCCTTGCTCCTAGCGTAAATGAATCATTATGAGTTATAGCGCCCCCAAAGGGACTTTCGATCTACTTCCTCACATCATAGCTCCTGAAGAACAGTGGCGTCTGATCTCCAGATGGCAGTGGCTGGAAGGGTTAATAGGAGAACTTACACATCTTTACGGCTACCGAGAGGTCCGAACCCCCATTTTTGAACAGACCGACCTCTTTGTACGCAGCGCGGGCGGCAGCTCCGACGTGGTGAGCAAGGAGATGTTTACATTTCTAGATCGCGCCGGCAGATCGATGTCATTGAGGCCAGAGGGGACTGCAGCGGTGATGCGCGCTCTGCTGGAAGAGCGGCTGCAGAATACGCCATTTAACAAGTTTTTTTACATCGAGCCGATGTTCCGCTACGACCGCCCTCAAGCTGGGCGCTATCGGCAGCACCACCAGTTTGGTGTCGAGGTGGTGGGCAGTCGTTCCCCTTGCGTCGAGGCAGAGGCTCTCGACCTGCTCTATCGACTGCTGGCTAGAATTGGTCTGAAAGAGCCTGTGGTCTGTCTGAACTCTCTTGGCGACGCAGCAGCGCGCACCACCTATCTCGAGGCACTCAAGAACTACCTAAAACCACATCTCGCTAGCCTCTCTGAAGATAGCCGCCTGCGCTTCGAAAAAAATCCCCTGAGAATCCTCGATAGCAAAGATGCGACCGACAGAGAGATCCTGAAGGGCGCTCCCCTCATCCTCGACTTTCTTAGCTCCGCTTCGATGAAGCATCTAGAGCGTCTCGAATCCCTGCTTGGACAGGCGCAGATCCCCTACACCCGTACCCCCCATCTGGTGCGCGGCCTCGACTACTACACCGAAACCGTCTTTGAGGTGGTGGCGGGCGAGCTAGGCGCACAGAACTCGGTGCTGGGAGGCGGGCGCTACGATGGACTTTCGCGCGCACTAGGAGGCCCCGATCTTCCCGCATTTGGTTATGGCATGGGTCTAGAGAGGCTGCTGCAGATGGCAGAGAAGGCCGGAACAGAATTTCCCGCCGCTCCCGCTTCACTGGCGCTGCTCTTTCCGATTGGCGAAGAGAACGAGGCCACCTGCTTTGCGCTGGCAGGCGAAGCGCGCTCGCGCGGTATCGCCGTAGAGCTCTGCCTAGGAAAGAACAAACTGGCTGCCGGCATCGAGACCGCTGATCTTCTGAAAACGCGCTACATCATCTTTGTAGGCGACAAGGAGCGGACTAGCGAGGTGGCCGAATGCAGGGAAATGGCCACCAAACGGGTCTTCTCTCTTCCCTTCAAAGAGCTATGGGACCGCCTCAAGGAGAATCAGTAGCATGCTGGACTATCGAAGAAGCCACACCTGCGGCGAGCTACGCGGCAGCGACGAGGGAAAAACCGTCTCTCTTTCGGGATGGGTTCACAGACGCCGCGATCTAGGACCTCTCATCTTCATCGATCTGCGCGACCGCTATGGACTGACGCAGGTGGTCTTTGACACGCAGAAGAACCCCTCGCTTCATGCACAGGCCGAAAAGCTTCGCCTGGAGTGGGTCATCTCGGTGCGCGGTAAGGTGCAGAGACGCGGAGAGAAGGCTCTCAATCTGAAACTGCCCACAGGAGAGATTGAGATCGCCGCCTCTGAAGTGACCATCCTCTCCGAGGCCAACACCACTCCGTTCCAGATCGGACCCGAATCGGATGCTGTGCATGATGAGATCCGTCTGAAGTACCGCTATCTCGATATCCGAAGAGGAGAGATTACCAGAAACCTTCTGCTGCGCCACCAGGCGATGGCGATCACACGTGACTGCCTCACCAAGAGCGGCTTTCTCGAAGTCACCACCCCGATTTTAAGCAAATCGACGCCAGAGGGGGCGCGCGACTATCTGGTTCCATCGCGCATCTATCCCGGAGAGTTTTATGCGCTGCCACAATCTCCACAGATTTACAAACAGCTGCTGATGATCTCCGGCATCGACCGCTACTTCCAGATCGCCACCTGCTTCCGCGATGAAGACCTACGCGCCGACCGCCAGCCTGAGTTCACCCAGATCGACCTCGAAGCGAGCTTTCTGACACCTCCCGATCTGATGAAGATCATTGAAGAGCTGATCCGAAGACTGTTTCAGGAGATCAAAGGAGTCTCCATCCCCGACACGATTCCTCGACTCTCCTACGCAGAAGCAATGGAGCGCTACGGCAGCGACAAACCAGACCTAAGGTTTGGCATGCCCTTAGTGCGGATCGATGAAGAGGTGGCCGCCTCTCAGTTTAGTGCAGGCAAAGAGGCTCTCGCCAAAGGGGGCTGCGCGAAGGCTCTTGTGGTATCTAAAGGGGCCAGCTTCTCGAGAAAACAGCTGGATGAATGCACCGAATTGGTGAAGCGGCTGGGTCTATCGGGACTCGCTTCGGTGAAGCGCACCAAAGAGGGCATCTCCTCCAGCATGGCCAAATTTTTCTCCGAGGAGCAGCTAAAGCAGCTACTGAAACGCGCGGGGGCAGAAGAGGAGGATCTCCTTCTCTTTGCCGTAGGAACAGACGAGCGCGTCAATCAGGCACTCGACCATCTGCGTCGCCACTTAAGCAAGCAGCTAGAGCTGATCGACCCCAATCAACTGGCTTTTGCCTGGATCACCGAATTCCCTCTCTTTGCCTGGGATCCCGAGCAGGAGAGATGGGACAGCGTGCACAACCCCTTCACCTCGCCTCATCCGGACGATCTGCCATTGATGGACCAAGAGGCTGGCCGGGTGCGCGCACTCGCCTACGATCTGGTGCTGAATGGCTACGAGATTGGCGGCGGTGCCCAGAGGATCCACGATCCCAAGGTGCAGAAAAAGGTATTTGAGCTGCTTCGCCTCTCGCACGAAGAAATTCATGACAAATTTGGCTTCTTTGTGGAAGCCTTGGGCTACGGCACGCCGCCGTCGCTTGGAATTGCGCTAGGTCTTGACCGGATTGTGATGCTGCTTGCCGGCACCGATAATATCCGCGATGTGATCGCCTTCCCCAAGACACAGAAGGCTAGCGATTTGATGATGGCCTGCCCCTCGCCAGTTGCACCTATGCAACTCAAAGAGTTAGGGCTGTCGGTTACAGAGTCAGTATGAGGAGAGATCAATCTATGAAACGTTCTACCATCTTTGCCCCGCTTGCAGCTGCTCTTTGCATCGCCGCTGCAGCAGCTCCCGCCCCCTCCCCGCAACCAGAGGAGAAGCAGAATGCCGCCACCTCCCCTAAAGAGAGCATCGAAAAGCTCTCGGAAGCGCTTGGCTTCATGATCGCCAAGAATCTAGAGGAGACCGGCGTCCAGTTTGATGTGGCGGGCATCATCCAGGGGCTGAAGAATGCGCGCGAAGGCAAACAGGCGCCCATGACTGAAACAGAGTTTCTCGAGGCAATCACCGCAGCACAGAGCTCCGCCTTAGAGAGCCTCGCCGCGGAAAATCTGACCAAAGCCAATAATTTTCTCTCCGAGAATGCGAAGCTGAAGGGCATCGTCTCTCTAGAAGAGGGAAAAATCCAGTATCAGATCGATCAACCCGGTAGCGGAGCTCTTGTCGAACTCTCCTCTCATCCAGAAGTGCGTTATACGGGCAAGTTCCTCGATGGTAGACTCTTCTCCGCCTCTGAAGATCCCACTGTGCTTCCAATGGAGGAGATCATCGGTGGTCTTGCCAAGGGCATGCAAGGGATGCATGAGGGAGAAAAACGCACCATCTTCATCCATCCCGATCTCGCCTACGGCAGAAGCGGTGGATTGCCCCCCAACTCTCTACTTCGCTTCGAGATCGAGGTGGTACGCGCCCATGTTGAAGAAGAGCGTGCATCCGCAACTGCTTCCGATCGCGAGATCCTCGAACGCGCGCTCGAAGAGGCGCGCTCGAATCGCTCCGCTGATGAGGCGCTGCGCTAAAAAAAACGACATCTTCAGCTACAGTGTAAAAAAAGAGGCGAGTGCTGAAGATGTCGTTAACTGTACAGATGGTGATCGGCACCATCTTGGGGATTCTGGTAGGGCTCTTTTTTGGAGAGCCCTGCGGCGCCCTGGCGCCCTGGAGCGCCGCCTACGTTAGCATCCTGAAGATCACCATCATCCCCTACCTGATCGTCACCATCATCCATGGAATCGGTCAGTTCACCTCATCGCAGGCACGCACCATCTTGGCGCGCGGTTCGCTCTTTTTTGGCATCGCCTGGGCGATCAACGTGGGGATGGTCTACTTTGCTAGATCGCTCTTTCCCACAGGTAGCAAGGGTCAGCTGGCGCACTATGTGTCGCCCCAAGAGACCGGCTTCAACCTGGGCGAACTGCTGATTCCAGAAAACGTCTTCTACGACCTCTCCCACAGCATCATGCCGGCCATCGTGGTCTTCGCAGTGCTGATGGGCATTGCTCTGCTGCATCTGCCGCACAAAGCGCCTCTGATGGGGCTTTTGGAAGTGCTGATCGGGATCTTCACCAAGATCACAGCCGGCATCAGCCGCATCACCCCCATCGGTACCTTTCTGATCATGGCACAGCAGGTGGGCACTGTTGAGTTTTCCACCATCCAGCAGATTGGCTCTTACATCCTTATCTATGTACTCGCCGTCTCTCTGATCACCTTCTGGATCTACCCTAGGTTGACAAGTGCACTCACGCCGATGCACTCCTCCACCTGGCTCAAACTGATGGTGCCCACCCTGGTGCTGGCCTACACCACAAGCGTGGTGATTGTCTGTCTGCCCTTCATCATGCAGATGATCCAAGAGCAGCTGCGCAAGAGCTTTCCCAAAGAGGAGTCGATGCAGAATCTGGTGCAGGGTACCATCTCTGTCATCTTCAACCTGCCCATCTCCTCTATCCTGCTGGGCGTCTTTGTCTTCTTCGCTGCGCTGCTTTACGGCACTCCATTGGTTGTCTGGCAGCAGCTTCAGCTCTTTCTCTTCAGCACCATAATGGGACTGGGAAGCGTCGGCATCGGTTCTTGGATCAACAACACCACTTTCCTCTTCAATACGCTCAACCTGCCGGCACAGGGGCTGAATCTCTACATCACCACCATCCCCTTCACCTCGGGCTTTCAGGCGATGATGGCGGTGATGCAGATCGCTTCTCTCTCCTGGATTGTGGTGCTCAGCTGTCATAAAAGGCTCCACTACCACTGGCGCCCTATCCTCATGAAATCGCTTGTCATCGCCACTCCCCTTGTTCTGCTGGTGATCGCCGGCAGCATCTATAACCCTCTGCCCAAGATCCACAACCACACACCCACACTCTCCGAGTTCACTCTAGAAACCAATGTGCCAATGCAGATGGCCACCACCAATGCCCGCCCACCGCGTGGTGGCCAAGATCTACTGGGCACCATCGAACAGAGCGGAATCCTACGGATAGGGGTCTATCCCTACACACCTCCCTTCTGCTTCCACAATCTATATGGCGATGTGGTGGGTTACGATGTAGCTCTGGCCGCTGAATTGGCCAAAGATCTTGGCTGCACCCTCGAACTGGTGCCTCTGCAGTATGACCTTGTGCCCGAGCAGCTGGATGCATACCGGTATGACATTGCCATGGGAGCCATCTCGGTCACCGTGCAGCGACTGACCGAAATTCTCTTCACCGAGCCCTACTCCAACACAAAATTGGTGCTGCTGGTGCCAGAATCCTATAAAAGTTCCTATCAATCACTAACCCGCGTGCAGCAGGTGAAGGGACTGAAAATAGCAGTATTAGAGGGAACCTCTTATGCATTGCTGGCCAAACGGCTCTTCCCTAACGCGGAGATTGTCTCCCTCGCTCAGATGGACGAAGCGGGCGATCCAGCTGTGGCGGACGCCATCTTCTGGCAGGAGCAGATGGCGCTGCCTTGGCTCACCAAACACCCCACCTACCGTATGGTCTACACCACCCCTTCTCTAGGCAGCGACAGCCTCTCTTACGGCGTTCGCCAGAATGAACAGCGTCTACTCGACTACCTCGATCAGTGGCTAGAGCTGAAAAGAAATTCGGGCTTCATCGCAGCCCAACAGAAGATCTGGATCGAAGGGGATCTCGAAAGTAGAGAGCCCCCCGTCAGACGCTGGTCGATTTTGCAAGATGTGCTGGGCTGGAAGCCCAGCTTTCCCTAAAGAGGCGGTTGCAAAACCCCAGCCCCCAGCAAAATCGCCCTTTTGGCGTCCCTTGTCGCTGTTCTTCCTCGCCTACCCTCTCGGGTATGGTCTCGTCAGAACAGCAAGGGGCCAGCAAGCTGGCTCTGACAACGGACGTCAAAATCATCGATTTTTCTAGGAGCCTAAAGTTTTGCAACCACCTCTAAACAGCAGTCATTACGAACTGTCTCAACGCATCGAGATCGCGCAGGCCCACAATCCGATTCACCTCTTTTCCATCTTTAAACAGAATGAGAGTGGGGACCGAAGTGATCTGAAACTGTGAAGCGACGCGCTGTGAAGCATCGATATCCAGCTTGGCCACAGTCGCCTTGCCCTCCAGCTCATGACTGAGCTTTTCCAGCACAGGCGCCAGCATCTTGCAGGGTCCACACCAGTCGGCAAAAAAATCCACCAGCGTCACACCCTCTGCAATCTCTTTGTCAAAATTCTCATCGGTTAGCTTGCGTTCAGCCATACCACCCTCCAAAAGTGAGACCTCTATCTTAGGAGATCCCCTCTTTTTCCACAGCCTCCCGCATCCAGGTCGGCCCATTCAACAGTGAAGTGCAACAAATAGACTAAAATAGAAAGTGGTCAGAGATGGCTACGAACTCTATGGTGATTTTTTTAGAAACATACCAGGAGGAACGTATGCCCAGAGGCTACCATCATCTGACCTATCCAGA
>DAHXNQ010000003.1 GCA_027365315.1 Rhabdochlamydiaceae bacterium
GATCGTCTTCACGCGGGTGGCTAATTTTTTTACGGCGCTGCTGCTCTCTCTCTTCTGTGGGGAGGCGCCTGGATTGGGTAGATTTGACGAGATTTTGGACATCTTTTGCCTCTAGCGTGGGGTAGTGCTCTTCCGGATTATAGGTGTCAGTTTTTTTACAAAAACAAATTTTTCCAATACATCCTCTCCGCATGCAGTTCGCCTAAAAGGGGCCCAGCGGGTAAAATTGCCCTCTTTGTGGAGGATGCATGCGTTACATGTTCGACAGGGTCATGGCCTGGATCATTCAAGGTCTGCTCAGTTTGCGGTATCGCATCCATGTAGAGGGGTGGGAGGAGGTCTGTAAGGCCATGAAAGAGCGAGGGCCCGGCATCCTCTTTCTTCCCAACCATCCGGCCGAGATCGATCCGGTGATTCTGATGTCGCGCCTCTGGGAGCGGTTCCATCCCCACCCTCTGGTGGTGGAGCATTTCTACTACATCAGGGGGTTTGGTGGGTTCATGCGGTATGTGGGGGCGCTGCCGCTCAGTCATAACGATGGAGCAGCCAACAAGTGGCGCCGCGCCAAGTTTGAAGCGACCTATCATAAAATTGTAGAGGGGCTGCAGCGGGGCGAGAACTTCCTCATCTATCCCGGAGGTCGGCTGAAGACCGAGGGGCGCGAGATCGTGGGCGGCGCCTCGATGGTGCACAACATTCTGCGGCGCGATTTTCCCGAGGCGAGGGTGGTGCTGATACGCACCACAGGGCTGTGGGGCAGCTCCTTTTCGAGGGCGCTGATCGGCAGACAGCCCAGTTTTGGGGGCACACTGCTACGCGGCATGGGAATTGTGCTAAAAAACCTCATATTCTTCACTCCGCGTCGCGACGTGAAGATCCAGTTTTCGCTGCCGCCCGAGGGGTGGAACCCCAGCGTATCGCGACGCGATTTCAACCACTTCCTCGAAGGTTGGTACAACCGCTATCCCGAGGCGGAAGAGCCGATGAAGAGGGTCTCGTTTGCCTTCTGGAAAGAGCAGCTGCCTGTCTGCAATCCCAAGGAGAGACCGAAGCCGATATTGCGTGGAGGCGAGCTAAGCCCCCAGGACGAGAAGATGGTGCTGAAGCAGATTGCGGCACTGGCGCAGATGGAGCCTGACAAGATAGAGAAGCAGCAGCACCTCTCGCGCGATCTCGGTCTCGATTCGCTCGATGTGGCGCAGCTCTATCTGATGCTGGACGAGAAGTTTCATGTGGAGGGGCTGCCTCCTGGCACGCTGGAGACGGTGGAGGATGTGCTGCTGGCAGCTGCTGGCGCCTGCGCTCACCTTGAAGAGGAGGCGATGGCGGAGGGTGCCAAGCTCTCTAAGGGGTTGCGGAAGTGGCTCTCGCACGAGCGTCCCCCCGCTTTTCTGCCAGAGGGCAGCACCATCTCCGAATCGTTCCTGCTGGCCTGCGACCGGATGGGCTCTAGCATCGCCTGCACCGATGCGCTCACTCCGCCGCTCTCCTACCGCGATCTAAAGATGCGCGTATTGCTACTGGCTGAGAAGTTTGAAAAATTACCTGGTCAGAATGTCGCTGTACTACTTCCCTCTTCTGTCGGGGCGCAGATGATTGTGCAGGCGCTGCTGCTGGCGGGCAAGGTGCCGGTGATGCTGAACTGGACTGTGGGACTGAAGGCGCTCTCTCACGCCACCGAGGTGACGAAGATCCAGGTGGTGCTGTCGTCACAGCGTTTCTTAGAGAGGCTGGAAGAGGATAATCTGGGCGAGCTGGAGAACAAGCTGCTGCTCCTCGAAGATCTTCGCGCCTCAGTGACGCTGATCAACAAGTTGCGTGCTCTCTTCCTCTCTCGCTTCTCCGCGGCCTCTCTGCTGAAGCGTCTGCCTGTACGAAAGACCGTAGCGAGTGACACGGCTGTGATTCTTTTCACCAGCGGTACCGAAACGCTGCCGAAGGGAGTACCCCTCACTCACGCCAATCTGTTAGAGAATCTGAAAGCAGCTTTTAGCTGTGTCAAGTGGGATGAGAAGGATATCTTCTACGGTGTATTGCCTCCCTTCCACTCGTTTGGCTTTTCGCCAGATGGCATGGCACCGCTTCTGATGGGTCTACGTATCTGCTATGGGCCTAATCCTACCGATAGCTCGGGGATGGCGCGCGATATCGCTCGCTGGCGCCCCACCGTTTTTGTTTCGGCGCCTAGTTTTTTAAAGAACCTTCTCGCAGTAGCTAAAAAAGAGCAGCTCGCTTCGGTGCGTCTCTTTGTCGTGGGTGCCGAAAAAGCGCCCGATGAGCTCTTCACCGCTATCTTGCAGCTGGGGCATCAATGTGATCTCATCGAGGGGTATGGCATCACCGAGTGCTCGCCTGTGGCCACCATCATGCGCCAGGGCGAGCCCAAAGTGGGCGTAGGGCGGGCGCTGCCTGGAGTCGACCTCATCACCGTCCATCCCGAAACAGGGGAGAAACTCCCCGAGGGAGCAGAAGGAGAGGTCTGCATCGCCGGCCCGAATGTTTTTAGCGGCTATCTGGGCGAAGCCCGTAACCCCTTCCTCGATCTGACGGGGCGCCGCTGGTACCGTTCGGGAGATTTTGGCAAGGTCGACAGCGCTGGCAACCTTCTTTTAATGGGCAGGCTGAAGCGCTTTGTCAAAGTGGGTGGCGAGATGGTGAGTTTGATGGGCCTGGAGCAGGAGATTGCTAAATCCTCCAACTGGCCGGTGCCACCAGAACAGCAGGGCAAGCCGCTCTTTGCCGTAGGTAGCCAGGAGGCGGCGGGCGAGAAGACCAGGCTGATCCTCTTCACTCCTCTCCAGATCACGAAAGAACAGGTGAATAACCTGCTGAAACTATCGGGCTATGGCCGCATCGCCCGCATTGCCGAGGTGCGTCAGCTGCCAGAGATTCCCCTTACCGGCACCGGCAAGATCCATTACCGCATGCTAGATGATATGTTAAAAACTTAACTAATAATATTACTCGCAGGCTTTGCAGATTGGGAGGAGCCTGTTATAGTGGGCCGGTGAAAACGCTACGCCTCTACAATACCGAAACACGCTGTAAAGAGCCCCTGCTGCCTGCCGATGGCAAGCGGCTGAAGATCTACACCTGCGGCCCCACGGTCTATAATTTTGCCCATATTGGCAACTTCCGCACCTACCTCTTTGAGGATCTGCTGCGGCGCAGCTGCCTCTACATCGGGATGAAGGTGGAACAGGTGATGAACCTGACCGACGTGGATGACAAGACCATCAAGGGTGCCTGTGAGAAGGGGGTCTCGTTGGGAGCCTTCACGCAGCCGTATATAGATTCTTTTTTCGAAGATCTAAAGACTCTGCGGATCCAACCGGCCGAGCATTACCCGCGCGCCACCGACTACATCCCGCAGATGGTGGAGATGATCCAGAAGCTTCTGAAAAAGGGCTATGCCTACCCTGGGCAGGATGGCAGCATCTACTACGCCATCAGCAAGTTTCCCTCCTACGGTCGCCTCTCGCATCTAGAGATCGAATCGCTAGAGGTGGGCTACTCCGATCGTGTGGTGCGCGACGAATATGAAAAGGAGCGCGCCTGCGACTTTGTGCTTTGGAAGGCCTACGATCCAACACGAGATGGCGAGATCTTTTGGGAGAGTGCGCTAGGAAAGGGACGTCCCGGTTGGCACATTGAATGCTCCGCCATGGCGACAGCGCTTCTAGGCGATACGCTTGATCTGCATGTGGGCGGCGTCGATAACATCTTCCCCCACCACGAAAACGAAATTGCGCAATCGGAGGCCTGCACAGGCTGCACCTTTGCCCGCCACTGGACTCATAGCGAGCATCTGCTTGTGCAGAACAGGAAGATGTCCAAGAGCCTAGGTAATTTCTACACGCTGCGCGATCTTCTGGCTCTTGGCTACACAGGCCGCGAGGTGCGCTTTGCCCTGATTCAGGGGCACTACCGCTCGCAGATGAACTTCACCCTCGAGGGGCTAGCGGCTGCCCGTAGCGCGCTAGAGAGACTCGATAGTTTCATCACTAGGCTAGAGGAGAGTGGAGCTGCCGATTCAGAGCAGGCGGCTGCCATCGCGCGCGCTATGCTGGATAGCTTTGAGGAGGCGCTGATCGACGATCTCAACCTTCCCGTCGCCTTTGCTACTCTCTTCGATCTGATACGCGAGGGCAATAGCCTGATCGATAGCGGCCATGGCGCCCATTCGCTCAAGAAGGCGCTGCTAAAGATGGATCAGCTGCTGGCGATCTTCCCCGAAGCTTTGCCTGAAGATGGTGTTCCCGCCGATCTACTCGCGCTGCTAGAGACCAGGCAGCAGGCGCGCGCCTCGAAAAACTGGGCCGAGGCCGACCGCTGCCGCTATGAAATCGAGACGAGGGGCTACATCATCGAAGATACCCCTAAGGGGCCGCGCCTCAAGAAAGGAGCGATCAAATGAGTCGCATCACCCGAGAAGAGCGCTATCTTCTCAAGTTTGCTGAGCTGGTGGATGACAGCACCGATCTGCCGCTGGGCCGCTACATCGTCGGCCGCGAGCTTGGCCTTCTGCCCCCCGCCACCGACGTGCTGGTGCGCGACCTCATGCAGACCAACTTCCTACGCAAAGGCGAAGAGGAGGGCGAGCTTCTGCTCACCCCTCATGGCCTCTCTCTCATCAACACCCTCCGCGCAGACATCGGGAAGTGATCAGGAAAAACTTTCTCAAAGAGAGTCGGTTAGAGGCTAACTCTTTAACTTGAGCTCGCTTCGCGCTCAAGAATGAGAGCTATCCCCCTACGTATCATGTTAAATGCCCTCAGGACATCACTGGGGAGCATTTTTCTTACCATGGTTGACTGACTATACTACTGTGTAGTATAGTATGAAAAGACGTGTCCTACAGACCAAAAAGTTTGCGGTTACGATTGATAGCCTCATAGCCAAGAAAAAGCTGTTGGTGTCTGATTTTGAACAACTTAAGAAGTTGTTAGTGGAGAATCCAGAGGAAGGAGCCCTCATTCGTGGAACTGGAGGGATTAGAAAAGTAAGATTTAAGTCTGCCTCCAAAGGCAAAAGTGGGGGGGTTAGGGTGTGCTATTTCGATCACCCAGAGGCCGAGGAACTGTTTCTTCTTCTCATCTATCCCAAGAATGAGCAAGAGGATTTAACGCCAGCGGACAGGAAAGTGCTGAAAGAGTTAATTGATATGATCAAAAGGAGGTGAAATATGAGCAAACTGTTTGAAGATCTCAAAGAAGGTCTCGAAGAGATCGTTGCCTACAAAAAAGGCAAAAACATGCTTCGCTCCGATATGATCGATATTCCTGCACCGCCAGCAGAATACAAAGCCAAAGACATCAAGAGGATTCGTAGAAGTGGTAAATATTCTCAGAGTGTCTTTGCGAAGATTTTGAATGTCAGCATCAAAACGGTTCAGTCTTGGGAATCTGGGGAGCGTACGCCTAGTCATGCAGCTTTACGTTTGCTGGAGATCATAGACAAGGGTATCTACCGTCCGGAGATTCACCTAAAGATAGCCTAAGTCAAAGCTTTCCCTCTTACAAAACTTGCTTTTCGAAATGGGCGGCTCCGCCGCACTACCAAAAGCCGCTGAAAGCGGCTTGCGACCGCGAAGCGGTCGTCTATATCTGCGGCGGAGCCGCCCAATAGACCGGACTACGACAAAGAGGAATCCAAGCGAAGACGAGATCGCAGCTGA
>DAHXNQ010000043.1 GCA_027365315.1 Rhabdochlamydiaceae bacterium
TGCAAGACCATTGGTGTTGGAGGAGGCTGCGGTAATTCCATAAGAAATGGCTGTAGTGGCCGTAGGTGCTACATTCAATGCGGTAGGGTTATTAAGAACAACCGTACCGCTAAAGCTGTTGCCACCCGTGCTATTGGTCAAGTTGAGAGTGGGCGTGCCACTCACTATGCTGCTGCTTACATTTAAAGTGCCACTTCCTGTGAAGGCGCCGCTAAATGTCTCATTGGCATTGCCATCTAGATCGAGCACTCCACTCGTAATCGATACCGAGTTAGGAATGGTAAGGCCTGCACCCGCTGTCTGAAGAGCGCCCCCATCAAAGGTGATGGTGCCCGTACCACTTCCGATGTTGGCCGACGTTAGGCTGAGGATGCCTCCCTGCAGAGTGACTCCCCATGCTCCGCTGTTACCACCATTACTAAGAGAAAGGATGTTGGTCGATGGGCCAGTCAGGTTCAGTGTACCTGTACCAGTGATGAGTCCAGAGATGGTAGCGGTGGTGTCAGCGATCTGAGATAGATCGATCGTAGAGCCTGCATTGTTGATCACAACTGAATTGGTAATGTCGGCAGAAGATCCGATTGGCTGAAGCGTAGCCTGATTAATTGTGATTCTTCCCGAACCAAGGGTGGTGTGTCCATTAGACTGTAGCAAGCCCCCATTCAGAGCAATGGCACTGCTGAATGAGTTAGCAAGATTTGTAATCGCTAGAGTGCCCGGTCCGTTTTGATTGAGCGTGAGACCGGCTCCCATTGATATAAGACTCGAAATGGTGAAGGTGGTACCAGAATTCTGCTGGAGTGCCGAGCTTGCTGTAATCTGGATAGGGCTATTGAGAAGGGTCATAGTGGCCGTTGTTGAAAGGGTGCCTCCATTCAGCAAGATGGTATTGCCATTATTACCTAAATTATCGGCAGCTGAGACTGCAAGGATACCACTTGTCAGCTGCAGATTGGCCAGATCAGTATTGGTACCGGTGAGAGTGAGTGTGGCTGAGGGCGAAGGTCCCGCCTGACTATTGATGATGGTGAGTTGAGGTCCGCTACTACTAAGCACCCCAGAGAATCTGCTGCTAAGACCATTCATGTCGATGGTGCTGGCATTCGTCGCTACTGCAATATTGGTGGAGAAATTGGAAAGCCCAGCAACCGTCTGGAGTGTCCCTCCCTGTAGACTGATCCTGCTGCCTCCCGAAGCATGACTACCAAGCTGCAAGAGCCCTCCAGTATCTACGGTGACCACGTTACTAGAAGAGCCGAGGCTATTTGCACCCTGCACCTGAAGGGTGCTCGATACGGTAAATCCACCCGAAAATGAATTGTTGTCGCCGCTCAGGATGACTGTGCCGGCCCCGATACCAACAGGGCCAGATCCCGAAAAGGCTCCTGAGTAGGTAGCCGAGCTAGCTGGATTGAGGTTGAGCTGAGTCCCATTGACGATGACTCCTCCTGCATAATTGCTATTGCCGGTCAATGTGACCGTATCGCTACCCGATGCTGTTTCGATGCTGCTGAGGCGATAGTTACTCATGGTCTCGCTGATCGTACCCGATATGGTCAGTGCACCCGAAGTAGAACCGAGTATGACAGCGGGAGTGGGCAGGTATGAGCTGCCAATCATAATCGAGTAGGAGACACTGGTTGCACCAGAGGGTGCAATGACCAGGGTGGGTCCACCCGCTCCGTTCGTCTGAATGGTGCCCCCATAGGTTATACCGGGGCTGGTGAAGGTAACAGGATTACCTGTCAGTTGATTTGAACCGACGTAAAAAACAGGAGACGATCCTGTAATGGGCCCAGAAAAGGTGGCGCTGTTGCCAAATGATTCAATGCCACTACCAGATATCACGTCAATCGTAACTGGTATGGTAGGGGTTACACCATCCGCCAGCTTAATAGCCCCTCCGTTGAGAGTCACCATAGTACCCGCGGGGCCGAAGGCATAGTCCTCGGTTGCGCTTATAGTACCCGATGTCACCAGGATGCTACCTGAGAACCCAGAATTATTATGAGCAAACTGAAGTACTCCTCCTCCTGCCCCTCCAAGTGTGGAGGTCTGCTCGATGATGCCGCTCCCCGATAGCGTGCCAGAAAGCTGCAGGGTGTCGCTGGCACTAGCGCTACTAGAATAGATGTTGAAGGAGAGGGTGGTACCAGTTACAACATTAATATCATTGTACAGAATGAGCCCATACGGCGCGCTGCCGTTGTCGAGCATCTCGATTGTGGATGATGTTTCAGTGGTGGAGATAGTGCCAGCAGTCCCCGTAATACCTAAAAGAGCATTGTCTGCTACCTGAAGGATGGCTCCAGAGCCGAGGCCGATTGGCGAGGCAAGCGCTGTGCTGGCAGCAGTGAAGAGGACTGTGGTATTGGGACTGATGGTGATCACACTACTACCTGTACCTGTAATGGCACCATTTAGCGTAATGACAGGCGCATTGGTTGCATTGCTTGTCAATAGAGTAAGAGCGCTCGATAGAGTGATTGGCGAATTGATGGTAAGGTTGGCAGCGCTGGCAGTGGAGACGGGGAATATTTGGATGAAACCCGGATAAGAATTTCCTCCCATCTGCAGAGACCCATCTGATGTACTGCTTCCAATGGTATAAGTAGTCCCTCCTGTGGTTGACTCACTCCGCACTGTGCCAATGTTGATGACCCCTCCTAGAGTGACTGTAATCGGCACCGTTCCTACCGAGGGAAAAGTAGCCTGCTCTGAAGGTCCTAGTGCAACTGTATTGCCCGCCCAATTGATGGCGCTGGTCCATTCGCCACTCATAGAGCCGACCCAGGTGCTGCTTGCATATTGTCCCCAAATCGAACTGGTTAGACAGACCAATCCCAGAGCATACGCCCACTTTGATAGACCTTTTTGACGATGCAATTTACCCATAATACACACACCCCTTGCCCATATGAGTAAACTACAGATCACGGAAAAAACAGCATATAAATTTTTCTATCTCGCGTTCGCGGCTCTAGAAATTGAAGCCTACTTGTAGAGTTGCTTCATTGTCCATGTAGTGGTTGCTGAACTCGCCGTTGTAGCGCGCGGTCACCGAGTAGTGCATCTCTTTGCTCAGCCATGAGAGGCCCACGCCTGAGGCAAAGATGTTGCGAGAGGGGTTAATTCCTTTCACAGTGAAGAAGCACTGTCCCAGGCCATTGTTTGTGGAAGGAATGCCCGCCTCGGTAGCAGCGCCATTCATCCGCTCTTCGCGCACATAGCTGAGCTTCAGATCGGGCACCAGCTTGCCTCCCCGAATGGTGAAACATTGCGAAAGGGTGAAGCCGCCTACAGCACGCAGGTAGTTGGCACGCTTTAGAGTTGAAAAGGCAACACAAATTCGGACTTGACCAAATTCCATCAACAAACAGCTTTTTTCCCTTTTACTGATCGAATTTTCTTGCAATCCAAAAACCATCAACAAACAGGAAAAATGCCATTTGTTGATTGATTTTATAGTGATAGAGGAGCATGATCGAGAGAAAAGAGGGAAAATAAAATGAGTCTTTCCAAATTCATAGGTCGAGAAGCGGAGCTAGCCAGGCTCAAAGGGCTTCTGGATAATAGAAGCGCAAGCCTGATTGTCGTGCGAGGGAGAAGACGAATTGGAAAAAGTAGGCTTCTCTCAGAATTTGGAAAAGGGATGAGGAGCTTGTTTTTTTCTGGAATTCCTCCTTCTAAAAAAACTACAGCACAGTCACAGCGTGATGAATTTGCTTATCAAATTGAACGTGCAGGATTACCCGGAAGCAAAGCCGACGACTGGGGAAATCTATTTTGGCATCTTTCTAAATATACTACCGAAGGCAGGGTGTTGATCGTACTGGATGAGATATCCTGGATGGGAGGCAAGGATCCTAATTTTTTAGGTAAGCTGAAAACTGCTTGGGACATGTACTTTAGCAAAAATCCCCAATTGATCATTGCTCTTTGTGGATCCATCTCTTCTTGGATCGAAGAAAACATTCTAAGCAACACAGGTTTTGTGGGGAGAATTGCCATTGATTTTGTTCTAGAGGAGCTTCCTTTAAACGTCTGCAATGCCTTCTGGCATCCTAAAGAAGAGCGAATTACTGCCTATGAGAAATTTAAACTTTTGTCTGTTACAGGAGGAGTTCCTCTCTACCTTGAAAGGATCAAACCTGATCTTCCAGCAGAGCAAAACATTCGAGATCTCTGTTTCACAAAAGGGGGCTTGTTAGTACGAGAATTCGATGAAATCTTTTCAGATCTCTTTTCTAGAAAAAATGCAAGCCACAAAGAAATTGTATCGTGTCTTGCAAGTGGCCCTAAAGACCTTGGTCAGATTTGTAAAGAATTAAAAAGGAGTGTTTCAGGTGTCTATACAAAACATTTAGACGATCTTGTAAAAGCGGGGTTTGTCCAAAGAGATTTCACTTGGAATCTAGCTAATGGCCAAGAAAGTAAGCTGAGTGTTTATCGCTTGAGTGATAACTATCTTCGATTTTATCTAAAATATATTGCCCCCAATCGCTCAAAAATTGAAAAAGAAGCCTTTGCAAATGCTGCATTAATCCGCCTTCCTGCCTGGGAGGCTATCATGGGGCTACAATTTGAAAACCTCGTGACGCACAATCGTAAAATTATTTGGAATTTATTGAATCTATCTCCAGAGGAAATCACCATGGACGGTCCTTTTTTTCAGAATTCCACTACAAAACAACCCGGATGTCAAATTGACTACATGATTCAAACGCGCTTTCAGAGTCTTTTTTTATGCGAGATTAAATTTTCCAAAAATCCCATAGGTTTTAAGGTAATTAAAGAGATGGAAACAAAGAGAAAACGATTAAAAAACCCTAAATTTTGTTCCATTCGGCCTGTTCTTATTCATGTAAATGGGGTGGAAGAAGGCGTTTTGGATGAGGGATATTTTGATAAAATAATCGACTTCGGTCAGCTGTTAGAATGAGGAGGTAGTTGCAACTACCTCTGAGGTATACGGACTCAATCATAAAGTGGGGGTGACTGCCTAAGCAGCAAGGAGTCTAAGAGGATTAGGCGCCGATTGCTCTCTCAGGCTGATTTGCGCAACAAAGCCCCATAGAGACACACTCCCTGCTTCAAAGGGCAGGCTACGTCTTAGGTAAAAAAGATGCTAGAAAAGTTTAATCGACACAACTTTCGCAGGAGACTTCTTCGGGTGCAGAGCGCACTCCTACTTGCACACCTTCCCACGAGAACTGGTTGATGAGGTTGTAGACCAGAGCCAGTTCGGGTGAGCGGTTGATCGCTTCGCGCAGCATCTTCACCCCTTTCAGCTCCCTCAGGTAGTAGCAGCAGACGCGGCGGGTATCCAGCAGCGCCTTGCGCTCCGCCTGGTAGCGCTCGATGCGGGCGAGATGATCTAGAAGCGAGGCGCGTACCTCTTCGGGAGTTTTTTTGGGTAGAGGGATGCCGCCGGCGAGAAGCTGCTTCACCTCCTCGATGATCCAGGGAGACCCCATGGTGCCGCGCGCCAGCAGCAGGCCGTCGCAGCCGGTCTCCTGCAGCATCGCCACCGCATCCTCCGCGGTAAAAATATCGCCGTTGGCGATGACCGGGATGGTGCGTGATCTAGCTTTACATGAGGCGATAGTGGTGCGGCAGGCCTTGCCCTGGTAGCCTTGCGAGCGGGTGCGACCATGCACTGTGATGGCAGAGGCGCCAGCCGCCTCCACCAGCTCTACCACCTCCGGCCCCACTAGAGTGCCGTGGTCCCAGCCGATGCGGATCTTCACCGTCACCGGGATGCTGACCGCCTGCACCATCTGGGAGACAATCTCGGCGATCTTCTCGGGATGCTTCAGTAGGCCCGAACCACTGCCATCTTTGGTCACCTTATCAACCGGGCAGCCACAGTTGAGGTCGACCAGATCAAACCCCAGATCCTCAATGATCTTGGCGGCGGGACCAGCCAGTTCGGGCTTGCTGCCGCACAGCTGAGCGCCAATTGGCCCCATCGCTGCGGTGCGATCGAGCATTCTGTGGGTGGTGGGATCGCCCCGCAAAAGCGGCTCCATCTTCACCATCTCGCAGAACATCAGGCCCGGCTGATAGCGGGCGGTCATCTCGCGAAAGGGAAGGTCGGAGCAGCCGGCTAGGGGGGCACACCAGACATTGTTGGGAAGTTGCTTACCTCGAAGAATTAAGCTGCGCAGCAGGCTCACGGCAGCACCACACCAATGAGACGCCTTGCCATCGCCAGGGCAAAGCAGGCGAGGATGGGGCTGATGTCCAGCACCCCGCCGATGGGGGGAATCCACCTCTGGAAGAGGCCGAGGTAGGGGTCTGTGTAAAGCGCAACAAAGCGCAGAGGGGCGCTCCCCTGTAGCTGAGGAAACCAGGAGCTCATCACCCGCACCAGAATCATCCAGAAATAGAGGGTGAAGAGGAAGTTGATAGCGTTCGACATGACCCAGCCTCCAGCGAAAAAGAGCCACTCTATCAAGAACTTATCTTTTTTGTAAAACAGCTGTACATCCACCAATAAAATAGAATGGTCACAAACTAATTTAGAATTAAACTACAGATGTGGTAATAATTAAATAGAACGAATCGTAATATCCGGGAGTCATTATGAAATCAGCCCAACTAGGAGTCTCTCTCCTCTTCTCCATCTTCTCCCTTATTTCGCCACGCACCATCGATGCCGCTACGCTGGCTCTCCATCCTGTAAAAGGCACTCTTGTTTATGGGGATAGCAGCAACTCTGGTGATGACTATGGTAATATGCAGCCGGATCAAAGCAGCACGATGCAACCGAACCAAAGTAACATGCAGCAAGGACAAGACAACACGGAGCAGCCAGCCAACCCACTCTACACCCCCCCTGCCCAGCAGACTCCTGTCCTCGCACCCAATAGCGGCCAGCCCTCGGACGATAACACTCAGAACGATGACAACTCCTACCAAGATCAAGAGATGGGCGGCGACACCGATAGCGATAGCGGCGGCTACTAGAATCTCCAAAAGAGACAATTAGGGAGAGGCGGCCCCATCCCGCTCAATTCTGCCTCAATCTCCTCAATGGTAGATAGCTTGCCCTTGAGCGTTCAAGGATGTTTCGAGACCATCCATTCTGCAACGTTTGCTGGGCATACCAGATTCGCTCTTCGCAAGAGGATAGATGCTGTAGAAGAACAATAATGGGCGGCTTCACCGCAGATTCAGACGACCGCTTCGCAGTCGACGCCGCCGGAGGCGGCTTGGGCCGCGGCAGCGGCCCCCATTGGTGGTGCGGCGAAGCCGCCCATTAGACCGGACTACGACAAAGAGGAATCCAAGCGAAGACGAGATCGCAGCTAATGCCTTCGGCCCAAAGAGGCGAAATACCTTGAGTCGCACGGCGTAAAAACAAGCGATGAGGAGGCCAGCGAGGAGGGATAGATAGCGCCCTCGCGAATCGCTCTTCTGCTGAGGAGCGGGGGCGCTAGATGCCCTCCGCAGCAAGTCATCATCGCTTGGCTTTTACGCGCCTGCGACTCAAGGCGAGCTAAAGAAGGCAGAAGCTGCGAGGTCGCGAGCGTTCCGTAGTCGCGCCGGGTAGTGCTGTGCACACCCGGACGACAAGGATGGATTCATCGCAGTCGGAGCCGGTCCACTCTTGCAACATAAGCTTGCTCGAACGAATAAAATTTTCTTCTTAGTCTGATAACAGTTCTTATTTGCGCAACAAAGCCGTTTTCCCATCCAACTTCAATATAACCTTCGGGTAAACTGCTCCCTCCAGGTGGAGGGCTTCTTTGGCGCGCATCCTTTCGTTTCGGCTGCAGGGTAAAGAGCTGTCGGCCGCTCTTTTTCGAAGCTTCTCCTATCTATCGGGTAGACCCCCTGAAAGAGAGTGGATGCGCCGGCTCTCTTTTTCCTCGGAAGAGGAGGCTCTTGCTAAGCTGGCCGAGCTGATTGCGCTGCAGGACGATCGCCGGGAGATTCTTGTTACCACGGCACTCCCCGCACATGCAGCCTGGGTGCAAGAGGAGCAGCTACCCCCCGCCAGCGAGGAGGAGCTTCGGCAGGTGGTGCTGCAGCGCCACCTTGAGCAGCTGCCCTTTCCGGCCGAAGAGCTGCACCTCGAACTGCGTGCTTTAGAAAAAAGAAACCGGCAGATCCACTGCCTCGCCATCTTTGCCTACAGGCCATTTCTGGCTGCCTACCAGAAGAGGCTGGCGCAAGCGGGGATTCTGCTCGATTACTTGCTGACCCAGCAGGAGCTACTCCCCTTTACAGGAGAAGGGGCGGAGGAAGAGCTACTTCTGGCACAGGCGCTAGCGCTGCTGAAGATCCTACCTGCTGCACACCCTCCCAGCCGCAAAAGAGCACTTCGCCTCTGCATGGTGGTCGCCTTTTTGCTGCCGCTTGCTCTTCTCTGCTGGAGCGAGGCGCACCTCAGGCGAGAATGCAAGCGGCTGGGCAGCCCCAGTCTGGGGGCGCTGAAGGAGAGGCGGCTCTCGCTTCAGCAGCAGCTCAAAAAGGAGAAGCTGCTGGAACGACAGATCGCGCGCGAAGCGAAATTTCGCACCCAGCTAGCGCAACTTCTCGAATCTCTTCGCCCCGCAGGTGGCACCATCCGCCGCCTCGATTTTACCCCCTCGCAGTGGGAGATCGCCCTTGCAGGAATAGGCGAACTACAGCCCTTACCCTCAACTCTTCCTCCTGCTGAACAGCTCGCCGAAGAAGGAGGGGTTGTGCTACGCTTTCCTTTGCCATGAAATTACGCATCTCCCGATCCCTTCTTATTGCTAGCTGTAGCGGGCTGCTGTTTCTGCTAGCGGCCGCTTTTTGCACAACGCGCTGGGCCGATCTGATCGAGGTGCGGCAGCAGATGCCCCGAAACATCTCTTTCGGCCCTCCAAGAAAAGGGGTGGAGAGTTTGGAGCTGCCGCTCAGCGGCCTTTCCCCCTCTCTCGCTACCATTCCTCCTCTATTGCAGCGTCCACAGCAAGAGAGATCGCCTCTCAAACTGATCCGTAAGGGAAACCTGCTAGTACTCGAGCCAATGCCGCTTGACAATCTGGAAGAGCTGGTCGAAATCTGGAACAACCTACCCGCCCCCTTAAGCGAACTGCATCTAGAAGAGAGACGCGAGGGAGGCTACTCCCTGCAGTTGAAATTGGTTAGTCCATCGTGAAGCGCTATCTACTCTTCGTTCTACTTCTGACAGGCTGCGCACGTTCTTCTCAGGAGCCGCAAATTGTCAGTCTGCAAAGGCTCGATCGCAACGGCTTTTCCGAGACCATCAGCAATGGCGAGCGATTGGCGCTCCATCAGAAGACAGACTTTCTCGCTCCGCAGCCCTACGAAAAGATCCTGCGCGTCTATCATCGCGATGCCGAAGGACGCACACACTCTCGCATCACCAGCTACCACCCCAGCGGACAGGTGAAACAGTATCTCGAGGTGGTGGATGGCCGGGCACATGGCCTCTATCGCGAGTGGCATCCCAACGGCCAGATCAAGGCGGAGATGTGCGTCATCGAAGGTGTGGCCGACCTCTCGCCCCAAGCGCTTTCCAGCTGGATGTTTGATGGCCTCGCTAGAGTGTGGGACGAAAATGGGCATCTGGTCTCGCAGATTCCCTACAACAAAGGAATGCTGGAGGGAGAGCAGCTGGTTTTTTACACCACCGGAGCCATCAAGCAGCGCATCCCCTACCGCAGCGATCTTCTACAGGGCCGCGAAGAGCGGCTAGACGAAGGGGGGGGGCTGCTCGCCTTCCGCCACTACCAGATAGGCCAGGCTCATGGCGAGAGTGCCAGCTACTGGAGCGACGGTTCGCTTCAGGGAAGCGAGTGGTATGAGTCGGGCAAGCTGCTGCGCGGCTGCTACCAAAGCTCTTCTGGCGAGCTAATCTCGCAGGTGATCGAGGGTGTAGGCCTACAGGCACTCTTTGATGAGAAGCGGCTGACCGGCTACCGCGAAATCCAGGCGGGCGAGCCACGCGGCAGAGTGGAAGAGATCGATGAAGAGGGGGTCACCACACGCCTCTACCACATGGTGGAAGGAAAGATGGAGGGAGAGGAGACCCTCTACTTCCCCTCCACCAGGCAGCCCAAGCTGCTGCTCAACTGGGCAGAGGATGCGGTACAGGGGGTGGTGCGAAGCTGGTATCCAACTGGTCAGCTGGAGGCGGAGATCGAGATGGTGCGCAATCAGAAGCATGGCAGCGCCTTTGCCTGGTACCGATCGGGCGAGCTGATGCTGGTCGAGCGGTATGAGGAGGGGACGCTGCAAGATGGCTCCTATTATGCACCCAATAGCTCCTCTCCTGTTTCGCAGATCATCGAGGGGGCTGGCATCGCCACACTCTACGACAGCTCCGGCCGTTTCTTGCGCAAGGTGCCCTACGAGGGTGGCCAGCCGTTGCGTAGCTCTGTGCCATAACGACAAATTAAATCGAGGTGGTTGCAAAACCCCAGCCCATAGCAAAATCGCCCTTTTGCCGCCCCTTGTCACCGTTCTTCCTCGCCTACCCTCTCGGGTATGGTCTCGTCAGAACGGCAAGGGGCCAGCAAGCTGGCTCTGACAACGAACAGCAAAATCATCGATTTTTCTAGGAGCCTATAGTTTTGCAACCACCTCGACTGATGAGTTACTCTTCTTCCAAACAAGAATTTGTGAGGAAGCCGTGATACTGAAGATCGATCCCTCTATAGCAGCAGCCGAAGTGCCCGAAATAGAGCTACAGAAAAAAGAGAGCCCCGCTACTCCAGAGGCATCCAAAAACGAAACCAGCACCATTGCTAGCGCAGTAGGCGGCTCGCAGAAGAGCTCGCAGAAGGGTGTTTTGAAGATTGCTCTGAGGAAGCTTCTCGAGCTCTGCAGCCGCATTCCTCTCCTAGGCCGTCTGGCTCGCTGGCTCCAAGAGAAGTTTGGACTCCTTCCAGGAAAAGCGGCTCCCCAAACCACATCTGGGACCACATCCACTGCTACGACAGCAGAGACTCCTACAGAAACCCAGCGGACAGAAGAGCCGGTTTCGGATGAACCGGAAAATCATCCACCGACACCCCTCTTCTCCGAAGTCTATGCGAAGAGTCTAAAAAGAAAACTTGTGCAACTGCTGACCAGCAACAGTCCGGAGAGCAGCGCAGCACTAGAAAATCTGATGGAGAGCTTCATCCAAGATCGCGCTGCAAAAGATCAGCTTTGCGAGCTATCTGCCGCATGCGCAGCATCAGTCAAAACCATTCAAGACAAGATCTCATCCAAGATTTCGGATGGTGAGCTGTTGAAGCTCATCCATTCTAAAGCTTCGGGTGACCAAGAGATCATCACAGTCGATGCTATGAGGCTGGTTTTCGATGAACTGCTTGTTCTAGCATCCTTTGGGCGATGTAGAGAGACGGCGCAGCCACAGAATGATTTTATGGAACAAATTTTACAGCTAACCCGTGCTAACAAAGTAGAAGAGGTGAATGCCATTGCCCTCTCGCTTTGGAACGACATGAAGCGACTCGCCATCATACCCAACCGCTCCAGTTCAGAAACAGATCTCTGCGCACGAGTGATCGCTAAATATGCCAACCTACCTTGCGAAGAGAGTAGCTGGGAAAAGAGAGGGATCGAGACCTGCCGTGCTATTCTACAAGGCTGCGCAACACAACAAGAGACAGAGGCCGCCCTCACCTTGCAAAGGCAGAGTTTCACCGCCACCACTACGCTATCAGAGGATGTAGTGAATGGGGCTTTCGCAGAGGCCGAATTGGAGCACCTACTGGCCATAACGCTATTCGACGAGTGGGATGGTAGCTTTGCGCTGAAAGAGATCGAACAGGTGGCTCGCTCTCACATCAAGCGAGCACAAGTTCCGGGGCACGATCCAGATCTGATCACGACGAAGGCCACAGTCGTTGCAAACCTCCTCACCACTATGATCTGTCTGCAACCCGTGTCCGCGCTACCAGAGCTATTTGCCGAGAGAACCTACACAGATGAGCAGTGGCGCAATTTCGCGAAGCAGATAGCTAATTCGGGGATCGATCTCTATCCCGGGCACACTAAGGATATCGTTGAATGTGCCCTGGATCAGATCGATGGATCCAATGGTGCAAAGATTTCGGAAGAGACAGCAGAGACGCTACAGGGCCTCCTGAAGGCGATCTGCGACACCTGCACCCAGTTCAGCGAGGAGTCACAGAATGGTAGCCATCAATCGTAAAGTCCTTACTGTTAATAATATGGCCCATTCAACAGTGAAGTGCAACAAATAGACTAAAATAGAAAGTGGTCAGAGATGGCTACGAACTCTATGGTGATTTTTTTAGAAACATACCAGGAGGAACGTATGCCCAGAGGCTACCATCATCTGACCTATCCAGA
>DAHXNQ010000047.1 GCA_027365315.1 Rhabdochlamydiaceae bacterium
TCTGGATAGGTCAGATGATGGTAGCCTCTGGGCATACGTTCCTCCTGGTATGTTTCTAAAAAAATCACCATAGAGTTCGTAGCCATCTCTGACCACTTTCTATTTTAGTCTATTTGTTGCACTTCACTGTTGAATGGGCCAGTCTATTTGTTGCACTTCGCTGTTGAATGGGCCCTACCTAGAAAAATGGAGAACGCTACATACTCACTCTCAACTTCAATGGTATAAGTAGATGACCACACTCATTGATCCAGGCGTGCTATGCCAAGTCCTTCGAGAACTGCCCATGGATTTTCTGCGCTATGGGGTGCCGATCATTGTACTCGGATGGGGGCTCAATCGACTCATATTCGGGCTTCTGGATCAGCTGAACATTAAATTTCCAAAAACGATGCAACACAAATGTCTCCCGCACTTCATTGCTATCGCCTTCTTGCTCGCTACCGTTGTTATGGTCTTCTCCTGACAGCCTTGAGTATTCTATCTGCGAGTCAACTAGCAGGAGTGCAACGAATCTCCCATCCCAAGGAAACGTTGTTTCAGACCGATCTCTGTTCGAGGGTTAGGGTTTTCCTTGAAAATTTAGATGAATTCACCTCGATTGAGGAAATTGCTGAAGTCCTCTGCGATCTTAGAGATGAAGCAGCCTCATATCACGAGGCCTTACCATCAATGAGCATTTTGTTTCTGGACTATACTTCCCAACTTCAACAATATGGCCATCTTCTCCCAGAAGAAGCCGTACTACAAATGCTGTCTGCCATCGAGGAAGAAGAAGAGTCTCGTATCTCCTTTGCCAACTTCGAAATTCGCAATGAGTGTCATGCCAGAACATGTAAGCACCACGACAAAAAGAAGAGATGCGGAGACCCTAATCCAAAAGAGCACGTTTCTTTGGGTTTATCGCCTAAGACAATCAAAGGTTGGATTGAGGTTCTATCTGGGGGCATCCTCTGCATCATTCCAACCACTGTCACTCAGGGAATCGGAGCAGGGTTGATCATCAACGGTATACACATGATGATAGAGGGAGCAGACGAACCCCCAGAGCCGCAGCTCCAATGTCCTGTCGGGTGGGACTTCGAGGATTAATGCAAGAAAAGCTCCATGGCTTCGGCTAGGAAGGGGGCTAGTTGCGGATGGAAAGGATCGAGCTGCTGTCTGAATCCCGGATGCTCGCGATAGAGCTGCGCAAGGGCCTTATAGACCTCCTTCGATGCTGTAAGGAACTGCTCTGCAAAAGCATGGTGCTGTTTAACAAGGCGCTGCACCTCATCCGAAGCTGGATCGAGTCCTCTGTCGATGCAACTAGCCACCTTGGCATAAATCTCCTTCCCGGTGCGATCGATCTTCTCGTAGTATGATTTGTCCCGGTACTGTTCACTGCTAGGCTGCTTGGTATTGTTCAGGACAAGCGTCTCAGCAGCTGTCGCACCAGCGATATGTCCAATGTAATAGGATTCGCCCCCCTTTCCCTGAGCCCACTCATAAAAACCACAAAATATTTCTTTATCATTCATTGTTCTCTGCCCTTTGACATATTTGATTGTTTTATCGATGGTCTCGATCAACCGTCCCATTTTCTCCAGGTCACGGCTGAGAGCCTGTCTGTGAGAATGCAGAGCTGCAAGCTGGTCAAAATCGCCCCTTCCCAGCACCTTTCTGATCTGGTTTAACGAAAAGCCAAGCTGCTTAAACAAGAGAATTTGTTGCAGTTGCAGAAGCTCCCTAGCTTCGTAATAGCGATACCCATTAGCCCCGTAATAGGCCGGTTTAAGAAGCCCGATCTCTTCGTAGAAGTGCAGCGTCCGTACCGTCACACCGGAGAGCTTGCTAAGCCCGGTCACCGTATAAGCCATCGATTCTTTCCCCTTTAAAAACCCTATGATTTTAAAGGACGGTCCCAATATAGGACATCACCTATACGTGAGGGTCAATGGAGAAAAAATTTTGTAGCAGGAAAGACTTTGACTCTTGATCGCGAAGCGATCAAATTACAGAGTTAGCCTCTCAACAAACTCTCCTTCGAAGGAAAAAAACATCTCTCTCTTCCCCGGTTCGAAGATTTACAATTATACAAAATATACTTTAGCATGCCAATTTGGTGCAGTGTGTGCTGGGCAGGGGCATAGCGGGTGAAGCAACATAGGTCGCAATGGTTTCCACTTGCCTGTTCTCTGCTGTTTTACACCTGCCCAGGTGAAGCCGCTTTTTGGGAAGAGGCGCACCCTCCTCAGCAGGCAGAGCCCACCTTCTCGACCAACTTCTCCGACATCCCTGTCATCGAATACATCAGGTTCCTCAGCCGGGTGGGAAATATCAATTTCTCCTACCGCGATGAGGATCTGCAGTTCCATGTCAACATCGTCTCCGAGACGCCCATCACCATACGCAGCATGATCTCGGCTCTAGTGCAGATCCTGCGCGCCAACGGCCTCTCTGTCACCGAAGATGGCCAGAATGTTCTGATCAGCAATAACCTCAAGGTGCAGCAGATTCCCACCGTCCTTTCGGGAGATGGGCCTATTCCGCCAGGCACGGCGCTCGCTACTCGTATCTACGATGTTCACAATGTGAACTTAGAGAGCGTGGCAACAATTGTGCGGGCGCTCTCCTCCACGGACGCGCAGATCGAGGTGATTCCAGAGACCAGCCAGCTGGTGATCACCGATGCGATCGACAATGTCACCCAGGTGGAGAAGCTGATCCAGGCGCTCACCTCCCCTACTGCCACCATCCGTATAGAGGAATACCACGCCCTGAATGTCCCAGCATCGACGCTCATCGCTACGGTGCAGAAGCTACTAGCCCCCATCACTGCGGGCCGCCCCTTCAATCTGATTAAAGATCCCGATACCAATAGCATCTTCATCGTCTCCACTCCCTATCTGATCGAGCGGACGAAGATGATGCTGGCGCAGCTGGACACCAGCGAACGCGCTGCCACAGCAGGCGAGAATGTGCTGCTCTACAAGCCGCTTCACAGATCGGCGCGCAGACTGCTGGGGGCACTCGACCAACTCTCCCGCGCGCTAGAGGATACCCCCACCCCTCCCAAGGCGTTCATCCAGACAATCCAGAGGGCGCGCCTCTTGGGCGAATCGGGTAGCATTCTCTTCATCGGCAATGCAGAGGCCCTCGATCGCATCAAAGAATTGCTGGTAAAACTGGATACTGCGGTCGAATCGCAAGAGGTGAGCGAACGCGAATCCTACTTGGTCTACAAGGTCCAGCACACTTCGCCAGATCAGATCGAGAAACTACATACGTCACTACTACAGGTGGCAAACGATCTCGAAAAGGGGGGCAACTTCGATCCCGATCTGGTGCATGCTATCCAGAGCTTCACCTGGATCAAAGATACGGGCACTCTTATCTTCACCGGCACCGATGTCGCTCTGCAAAAAATTCAGGAGCTGCTCCGCACTTTTGACGTCTCCCCCGAACTATCAGGTCAGCTGGAGCAAGCAGCTCTCTACCAGGTGCCCACCAGCACCAACTTCTGGATCTACAAACCTCAGCATCTACGCGGCGATGATCTACTCTCGGCCTTAAGCGACCTATCGGTCAATCTGAAAGAGGCGGGTCTTGCCGATGCTCCTCTGCTGCATGTCTTTGCCACGATGCGTTGGGTCCCCTCCACTTCATCTCTAGTCTTCACCGGTAGTCCTAAATCGCTCGCCGAAATGCAGGAAATTGTCAGCGTAGTGGATAGCCAGGGAGCTACCGTTCCGAGTGTCTACTTCTACAAACCGCAATATATCTCGGCAGAGAAGCTGAGAGAGAGCCTCGACCGCGTCCGGGTCGGTCTCAACCGCCAAAACAGCTCGGATGAAAGGCTCTATGAGGCAATCTCATCTGCACAGTGGATGCCCGAGAGCCGCTCGCTCGCCTTCCACGCCGACCCCGACACCATCACTAAGTTAAAAGATCTTATTGCCAGCATCGACGTGCCAGAAGGGGCCGCTGCATCGCAGAGCAGCTACGCTCTCTACAAGCTGGTGAATAGCCGCGGCGACATGGTGATCGAGAATCTGAAAGAGCTGGCGGTCGATCTGAAGAAAGCGGGCGCCGGCCAAGAAGATCTGATCCACGCCATCGATGGGCTGCAGTGGGTTAAAGAGAACAATTCGATCCTGATCACCGGCACCCCTCTCGCTGTGGAGGAGGTACAAAACCTCATTCCTCAGTTCGATGTTGCTACAACACCACCCAGCTCTAGCACCTACCACGTTGGACCCAGCACCTTCCTTATCTATAAAGTACAAAACGCCAATCCACAAGATTTCATGAGCGCATTGCGCGCTTTCGCGAAGGAGCTCTCGACCCGCGCGCCGCTTAACGAAGAGATTGCCCAGACCATTGATGGTATGAAGTGGATCCCCGAGACCCACTCCATTCTCTTCAGCGGTCCTCAGGCGGCACTCGAGAAGATCGAAGCGATCGCCGAGAAGTTTGACGTAGCCGCTCCTCGAACGCGGACAGTGACCCCCTCCACCTTTGTGGTCTACACGCCCAAATATGTGAATGGAGCCACGCTAGAGCAGATCCTTGAGGACTTCAAACAGAGCCTTGTCCAAGCGGATGTCTCCGATCCAGGCCTCTTCGAAGCGATTGACCATCTGAAGTGGATTCCGCGCACCTGCTCTCTTCTGATTTCGGGCGATGCCGATAGCATCGGCAAGGTGCAGGCGCTGCTGGAGCGGTTCGATGTTCCTTCGGGCACCCAGCGCGAGAAGAACAAAGAGATGGGTGAGATCGGTGCACTGCCCGACACCAGCTTCCTCGTCTACAAGCTGCAGTACCATCAGGGTAGCGAGATCCAGGATGCGCTGCGCAAAATTGCCGCCGACTTAGGCAATGCTGCCACTCCTTCTCCCACCTCACAGCTGGCCGCTGCAGTGCAGTCGATTCAGTGGATCCCTGTCACCAATTCGCTTGTAGCGCATGGCGACCCCGCTATCCTAGGTCGCCTACGCGAACTGATCGGCAACCTCGATGTTCCGCTCCGTCAGGTCTTCATCGAGATTCTGGTGATCACTACCTCGCTTACCAACACTCAGGCGTTTGGCCTGCAGTGGATGGGCAAACTGCAATATCTGAATAAATTTGCCACAGGAGGCGGAAACTTCCCCTCTCTTAACCCAACCACGGGTACCACCCTCAACAACGCCTTCCCTGGCAACTTTGGTACCGTAAATAGCAGCACCACACCCAATGCCAACACCATGATTACGCCAATCGGTGGCACCTCCAGTTCCGCGGCACCCACTGGGTTTGATCTGGGGATCATCGGCGACATCATCCTGCACAAGGGGCGCACCTTCCTCTCTCTCGGCTCGCTGGTGAATGCACTGCAGACCGACACCGACAGCACGGTGCTACTCAATCCCAAGATTGTGACCCAAGACAACAATAACTCCACCATCTTTGTGGGGCAGAATATCCCCTTTGTCGGCTCGCAGGTAACCAATACCAGCAACAACACTCTGCAGTCGACTAGCATCGAATACCGCGACGTCGGCTTTAACTTCAGCCTCACCCCGGTGATCGGTAACGATAACACAGTCACCCTCGATGTCAGCATCGACCTCTCGCAGACAACCAGCAACTCCAACAGTCCCACCGGCTCTAACAGTGTCGTGACCGGCATCCAGACTACACATACCACGATGCAAACACGCGTGCAGGTGCCTGATCGCCACTTCGTCGCCTTAAGCGGCATGATTCAGGATACAAAGGATCACTTCCGTTCGGCCATTCCCTGCTTAGGAGGACTTCCTGTGATTGGAGCTCTCTTTAGCGAGAATGATAGGCAAAATACGAAGAGCAATATCATCATCTTTGTCCGCCCCTACCTGATTCACAGCTTTGAAGAATACCGCGAGATCACCGAACATCAGGAGGTGCTCTACAAAGATCAAGCCTCTCTGCCAATTCTGAAAGAGGAGTTTGATGCGGCGCTTGACGTGGTCAAATCCCCCGATGATGAATAGAGGTGGTTGCAAAACTCCAGCTCCTAGAAAAATCGATGATTTTGGCGTCCGTTGCCAGAGCCAGCTTGCTGGCTCGTGCTGTTCTGACGAGGCCATACCCGATAGGGTAGGCGAGGAAGAACAGCGACAAGGGACGCCAAAAGGGCGATTTTACTGGGGGCTGGGGTTTTGCAACTGCCTCAACAGACGGGTTTCGCTCCGGTTGCTGCTGCTTCTGACGCCCCTGCTGCTAGCTAGCTGCGGCAAGCAAGAGCCGATCGAGCCTCATATCCACTACATGGTGCAGGAGCAGTACCTCCAATCCCTGCCATCTGCCTTTACTCCACTCTCCACCACCGAACGGTTAGAAAGCTGGGGTCATGAGTACACCATCGGCAGAGCCTTTGCTAAAGAGCTCGATCTCTACCCCGCTGTCTTTACTTTTCGCAGAGCCGAGGTGCTCTTAAAGGCTGAATCGCCCGACTCGTTTCGCAAACCGCAGATCGAGTATGACATCCTGCTCAGCTACTACCTCGGCAGACGCTATCAACAGGTGGTCGACTCTTTTGATCTGAGTAGCCTGCGCCGCATCGATAGCTCCTTTCCCGCCTTTCAGGATCTGCTGGTGATCCTCTATGACAGCTTCATCAAAATAGATAAGCCGGTACAGGCCGAGGCGATGCGCCTCTGTCTGGAAAGTGTCGATCCTGCCAAGGCCCAAATCCTCGCTCTCTCCACAGCTCTGCAGAAGGGAGAGGTGGAGCAGGCGCGCGCTATCGCCGATACTACTTCCCAATTCAACTACGTAAACACTTTCTTAGATAGCTACGAAGATCAGCGCAAATCGGTGGCTGCCGCCCAAGGACTCAACGCCATTCTGCCCGGAGCGGGCTATCTCTACCTGGGACAGAAGCAGTCGGCCGCTACCGCCTTCCTATTGAATGCCCTCTTCATCGCCGCCGCCGTCTACTCCTTCCAGCATGGAAACATGCCCGCCGGCATCATCCTCACCAGCTTCGAGCTGGGCTGGTATGTGGGTGGAATCCATGGTGCAAGAGAAGAGGCGCTGCTGTATAATGAGAGACTCTATGAACGGGGAGCGACCCCTCTGATGAACCAACATGGCCTTTTCCCCATCTTCCAGATTCGCCACTCTTTTTAAGCTCTGTGTAGCGACCCCCGTCTGCTGCTTTGGCCTGGTGGGATATTACGAACCTTGGGGCAAGGATGCCGGCCTAGCGCTGAACATCGAAGAGCCCTCCCCTCCCGCCCACTACTCTCAGCTCGAGCGAGCTGCCCATAGCGCCATCCTTTTTCACCAAAATGTACTCTCTAAAGTGGATGGGCCCCGCAGCCACTTCCGCCCCACCTCTGCTCGCTACACTCTTGTCGCCATGCAAAAATTTGGCCTCTGGCGCGGCTTCCTGATGGGGTGCGACCGCCTGATGCGCGAGAATGGTGATGCCTGGGTCTACCGCACAGTCGAGATCGATGGCAAACTCTACAAACATGACCCTGTCAAACTGCATCCAGCAGAAAAAAAGCCGCCCAAAGGAGAGCCATCCGGAGAAGAGCTAGGTAGGCAGGCGGCTGAATTACTAGAAAAACTTAGAAACAAATCTCAAACTGCACAATAAGATCCAGAATTATCAGATTACTAGTTGTATTTAGTAGTAGAAAAAATATAGAGTTAGGATTATGATGGGAATATTGGACAGACTTTACCCTCAACTATTTGTGCATTGCATCAGCGCCGTCGAGGAGCTAAACTATTCGGATTTCCAAGGAGAGAAGTGGCAATACAGAAGACAATTCAATATGGGTGTTTGCCCGGTAGGTTAGTGATCATTGGGTGTGGCAGCATTGCCCGTGCTGTTCTACCCCTCCTGTTTCGTCATCTGAAGCTTGATGCAAAGGATGTTACGATTGTCACAGCCGACGATTCTAGCAAACCGATCGCCGAGGAATACGGCATCCGATACATCGTGAATCCGATCACCAGGAAGAATCTCCACACCATGCTCGAGCCTCTGGTCGATCGAAACGACTACCTCCTCAATCTCTCCGTCAACGTGTCTAGCAAAGATTTGATTCGCTTCTGCCAGCAGCGCAGAGCTCTCTACCTCGACTCATGCATCGAACCTTGGGAGGGTGGCTACACAGATCCTACGCTCTCCATCTCTCAGCGCTCGAACTACGCCCTGCGAGAGGAGCTTCTTCAACTGCGCGGGGAGTTTCCAGATGGCCCTACTGCCGTTGTAGCTTATGGAGCCAACCCAGGTCTTGTCTCGCAATTCACCAAACAGGCTCTGCTGAACATCGCCACCGACCTCTACGGCAGCATCGAGACACCTCGCGATAGAGAGGGCTGGGCCGCTCTAGCCATGAAGCTGGGGATCAAGGCCATC
>DAHXNQ010000004.1 GCA_027365315.1 Rhabdochlamydiaceae bacterium
TCTGGATAGGTCAGATGATGGTAGCCTCTGGGCATACGTTCCTCCTGGTATGTTTCTAAAAAAATCACCATAGAGTTCGTAGCCATCTCTGACCACTTTCTATTTTAGTCTATTTGTTGCACTTCACTGTTGAATGGGCCGTTTAAATTATTTTTATCATACCTGCGATGAAATGAGTTCTCGTGGTACCATCTCCCTGTTATGGAAAGGCGACCCATCTATTTAGATCACAATGCCACGACGCCACTGGCTCCCGAGGTGTGGGAGGCGATGCAGCTGGATGTCGGGGTACCGCGCAACCCCTCTAGCCCACACAGTTTTGGCAGAGAGGCGCGCCAGCTTCTGATCGAAGCGCGGGAGCAGATCGCCTCCTTCCTGGGTGTGGCTGGTAAGGAAATTTTATTTACTTCGGGGGGCACAGAAGGGCTCAATCTGCTCATCCGGTCAGTGGTTCAGAAGAATCCAAAAGGGCATATCATCTCCACCACCATCGAGCACGCCAGCGTCGAAACCCCCCTGCGCGCTGCGGAAAAAGAGGGGATTCAGCTCTCTTTACTGCCGGTGGACGCAAGTGGAGCGGTGCTGACAGAGCAGATCGAAGGGGCGATTCAAGAGAATAGTTGTGCCATCGTTCTGGCAGCTGCCAATGGAGAGACCGGTGTCAAGCCACACCTCAGCCGCATTGCCAGACTAGCAGACAAGCGGGGTATCCCTCTGATCGTCGATGGTGTCGCCCTGATGGGCAAGGAGCTATTCGGTATACCGGCTGGAGTCTCTGCCATCGCCTTTTCTGCTCACAAATTTCATGGACCGAAGGGGGTGGGATGTCTGGTGGTGCGACCCTCCTTCCCTCTCGCTCCCCAACTTTTGGGTGGACCGCAAGAGTCGGGTAGACGCGCCGGCACCGAGAATTTTGCCGGCATCATCGGCATGGCTAAAGCGGTAGAGCTGCTGAAGAATCAGCTGCCCATGGCTTCAATGCAGATGGCAGAGCTGCGCGATCACTTTGAGCGCGAGCTGCTGACGCGACTGCCCGGCACCTTTGTCAACGGCAGCGGCTCCCGCCTACCCAACAGCTCCAATCTGCGCTTTGATGGCGTCGATGGCGAGACGCTTCTTTTGGCGCTCGATCAGTGCGGCATCGCCACTAGTCTTGGCTCCGCCTGCTCGTCGGGAGCTCTCGAGCCCTCACGCATTCTTCTCGGCATGGGACTCTCCTATCCCGAAGCGCGCTCTTCGCTGCGCTTCTCTCTTGGCCGTCACACTACCCTCGAAGAGATCGACTACACCATCAAAACGCTTCTCTCCCTCGTTCCCACCTTGCGCTAATCAGCCAACCTTAAGCAGAAGTGGCAAAAATCTTTCTGATCACGGCAAAATGCACTCTCATTACCAGAAGAGTGCCTATGCTCCCCCTACGTAAAATCGTTTACTTTTTACTCGCTCCCCTCAACCTGTTTGCCGCGGTTATCCCCAGTACGGAAGAGGATGTGGCAAACTATCTCCAGCAGGCTCAAGAGGAGCTGTTGACAAGCATCGGTTCTCTTTCAGCTGCACCCGATCTCCTTATCTGGAACCGTCTCAGTGGTCAGATTTTGACCCATTTCAGCCTACTCACCTACCTAGCGCAGAGCGATCTGCCTGCAAAAGAGAGCGCATCTCTCGCCATTTTGCAGCTACATGGTCTGCTATTTCGCTCTCTTATCCAAAACCAGCAGCTCTACGATGCCTGGCTGGTCTATGCCGAAGACCATCCTTCTCTCGATCCCTACTATGCGCGTCAGCTCAGGGTCCTACTTGAGAGCGGCCTGTTAATGGAGGGGCTGACAGATGAGATGAAGGATAGACTTGAGGCAGCCATCGCTACCTATGCTGGTCATGAGGAGGCTCTCTTTCTCTCCTTGCAAAGCGGTACCCCCGATAAATCTGCGCAGACAGAAGAGCTCACTGTGCTCACCCTCAACTGCTGTTTCATGCCAGGCCCCTTCCCTTTCCTCTATGGAGGCGCGCCTCTCCCTTGGCCCGAGCGGGTGAATGGTCTGGCTACAAGGATCATCGAAAGCGGTGTCGATGTGATTTGCCTACAGGAGGTGCACGAAGAGGATACCTCCTATGCCCTCTACCAGGCGCTTCAAAACGACTACAGCTACTTCTACACAGCCATGGCTCCGCGCACCCTCGGTTTTTCGACAGCAACATATGGACTGCCAAGCGGTCTTTTCGTAGCTAGCAAATATCCCATCGAAAAGCCCCGCTTCAACCTCTTTGCTATCTCCGGATTCCCTATGAACTATGGGTTCTTCGATTTTGTGGTGAAGAGCAATATGGGGCCGATGGCGCACATCTACACCACCCATATGCAGTCGCTCAATTACACCCATTTTCCCCAGATTCGAGCGCTGCAGCTGAAGCAGATCCTAGAGACCATGGAAGCAGACCAACAAGAGGAGTCGATACCTCATTTCCTCTGTGGTGATCTGAATATCCCCTACGGATCGGAAGAACCGGCAGAGCTGATGCTACAGGAGCAGTTCTACGACCATTTCAACCAAGAGAGAAGACCGGTCGATGCTGATCACCGCACCTGTACCGACTACTTCACCGGCTACCTACTCTCCCCTACTCAGATCGATCCCAACTTCCAGATCCTCGACTACGCCCTGCTGCTGAAGAGCGAGAGGAGCTCCTATGCCATAGAGACCGAGCTCTTCCCGATGAACGATCTAGATAGACCTTTAGAGGCGCTGTCCGACCATCATGGGTTACTCACCACCATCCACCGTTAGGAGCACCCATATCTAAGAAGTCCCTTCCTCACAGCTCATAATGGGCGGCTCCGCCGCACTACCAAAAGCCGCTGAAAGCGGCTTGCGACCGCGAAGCGGTCGTCTATATCTGCGGCGGAGCCGCCCAATAGACCGGACTACGACAAAGAGGAATCCAAGCGAAGACGAGATCGCAGCTGA
>DAHXNQ010000056.1 GCA_027365315.1 Rhabdochlamydiaceae bacterium
GAGCTTCCTCTGCTTCATCCAAATCATGGCTGTTCAAGTGCAGAATAATAGATTTCAGTTCTGCTGTCCTTATTCCATTTTCCACCCCATACAGTGCGATGAGAATCAATCCCTCTGATTCACTATAATGATGTTTTTCTAGAGCATCTAGCGCCCCCGCTCCGCAGCTTTACGCGTTTGCGCGGGGGCGCTATCTATCTCCCCTCGCTGGCGTCCTCATCGCTTGGCTGTTACGCGCCTGCGACTCAAGGTGCTGATCATCTTTGGGCCGAAGGCATCAGCTGCGATCTCGTCTTCGCTTGGATTCCTCTTTGTCGTAGTCCGGTCTATTGGGCGGCTCCGCCGCAGATATAGACGACCGCTTCGCGGTCGCAAGCCGCTTTCAGCGGCTTTTGGTAGTGCGGCGGAGCCCCCATTCAGGCCAGCTCTCTCGCGAGCGCTCCGTAGCGACCGGGACAGTGCTGTGCACGGCCCGGGAGCAAGGATCGAGGGATCGAAGCTGCAGCCGGCCCATCTTATAATGAGCAGTCTGCTCGTTCACATCCAACTTCTCCTCTCGGTCTGATAACAGTTCTTATTTGTGCAACAACTCTCCCTCGGGGTGCGATTGAGGGTAGAATTTCAGTATATCGTCAAGAAGCATCAAGCTATTTCTTCATGCAATTTCCCTGTTGCAAAACCAAACTGTGTAATTAGCAGGTTAAGTTTCTTAGATGGGTGTGTGGGGGATCCAGCGCAATACTTGCTGGATCCAGCGGAGAGTTTCCATGGTCATCTGTTTCTGAATGAGAGCCCAGCTGAGATAAAGCAAGCCAAGACCGACAAGCGACTTGAGCGACATGCCGAGGAAGGCAATCTGCACCTGCTGCGCCAAGCGATTGGCGATACCGAGGAACATCTCGGTCATCAGGATGGCGAGAAGAGAGGGTGCGGCCATCTGGATGGCCACCGAAAAGACTGTGGTGAGCAGATGCAGTAGCGCATGCCAAACAGGATCTTTCAGATTGAAGAAGGAGCCGGGGATAAACTGGTTCACCGGAATGGCTCTATAAGATTCGAGCAGTCCATCAAACACCATGAAGGGGCCGCCCACTTCGTAGAAGATGACGATGAGGACATAGTTGTAGAGTAGTCCCAGAGGCGAGACCTGACTCTGTGTGGTGGGATCCTGCACCATCAGGGCGGAGGAGCCGCGCTGAAAGTCGATCAGTGTGCCCGAAGATTGCGCGATCCAGAAGGGCACCGAGACAAGCAGTCCCAGCAGCATGCCGATGAAGATCTCTTTCAGTGAACAGAGCACGAAGAAGAAATCAAAGGTGATCTCGGTGTGAGTCTGTAGCGCTAAGAAAGGAAGTAGCAGAATCACGACGGTGGTGGCTAAGCCCACCTTGGCGGGTCCTGGAACGCGGCTACCCAGAAAGGGGGCAAGCGCCACGATCGGGATAATGCGCAGCAGCCCCAGCACAAAGAGGGACATGATTGTCATGAATGACAATCCTGGCTGCCCCAGTACGAGGGAGACGTAGTCGTCGGTTACTGAACCCATTTATAAAAGTTGTTCATGATGTTCGAGGTAAACTGCAGAATCTGGCTGCCCAGCCAGCTACCTAGAATCATCAGCGTCAGGATCACAGCGATCAATTTGACCATAGTGGAGAGAGTCTGCTCCTGGATTTGTGTAGCTGCCTGGAAAATGGCGACAAACAGACCCAAGATGGTGCTGATCAGGATAGGAGGTCCAGAAAGTAGAAGGATCAGCATCAGCGCCTGGTAGCTGAGTTGATAAATTTCTGTGTTAAACAAACCACTCTCCTATCTGAATGAGAGAACCAATCCCTGCACAATCACCGTCCATCCATCCACCATCACCAGCAGCAGTAGCTTGAGCGGCAGGGCAATGGTGAGTGGGGAGAGCATCATCATCCCCATCGCCAGCAGAATATTGGAGGTGACAAGATCGATTACAAAGAAGGGAAGATAGATCAACACGCCAATTTCAAACGCCGCCTTCAGTTGCGAGGTGATGAAGGCGGGAATCAGGACAATGAAGTCATTGACCTTCAGTTCGGTCCGAAATTCGGGGGGGAATGACTTGTAGGCCAGCTTGTAGAACGCCTGCATATGCTTGGCATAGGTGTTGCGCTCAAGAAATCCTCGTAACGGCTCTTTGGTGATCTTCACCACATTCAGTACATATTCGGCTGTGGGGCCAGAGACCACCTCTTGAGGTGCGTTATTTTTGATATACCCTCCACCCGCCTGCCACATTGCAAGACCTGTTGGAAACATCACATAGATGGTCATGAAGAGAGCGATACCGTTCAGTACCTGGTTGGGAGGAACCTGCTGTACGCCGAGAGCGTTGCGGGTGAGTGAGAGGACAATCACCATCTTCAGGTAGGAGGTGATCAGCATCACAGCAAAGGGCAGCAGAGCAAGGCCAGTGATGACCGCAAGTTCGGTGAGCAGCCCTGGTGCCACGCCGGTCGCAGTATTGCTTGCAGCGGGGATAGCGGGAGCGGCTGCCTCAAGGGCTCCTGTGAAGAGAACTCCTGGGAGTAGGGCTAAAAGGAGGAGGCTAAGACGGCGCATATTGGAAATACTGCTTGAGTGCTTTTTCTAAAACTCGCCACTGAGTCTCTAGTTCCACATTGAGGAAGCCAGACTCTGTCCAGATGCGGCAGCCTCCCGGTTCGATATCGTTGCTTTCCTGGATAGAAAAACTTTCGATCTGAGGAAGCAGTGCGGCTAGCTCGGGTTTTCTTGCCTCAAGATGTTCGCGATCTTGCTTATTCACGTAAAGAATAATGTGTTTATTTTCAGTAATAGGGGCGAGCGCTTGGCGCACAATGTCGATGATGGTATCGGGATGCAGATCGAGCTGTCTTCCTACAATCTTGCGAGCTGCCTTGATAGCAATGGGAAGGATTTGCCGGCTTACCTCGTGCCGCACCTGCTGCATCTGACGATCGAAATGGGTGAGCAGATCATGAAATTGCTGCAGCCCTTCTTCGGTACCCTCTTTCTTTGCCTTCTCTAGCACGCGCTCTCTCTCTTCTTTGAGAGCGATGCGCCCTAGTTCAAGCTCTTTTTCTGCTTGAGAGAGTATTTCTGCAGCGGAGAGCAGCTGACTGAACTGTTCAGCGGGCACCACCTTGCTCTTTTCATGAGCTGGATGGATGGTGGCCTGTTGATGGAGTAATACAAACAGTTTTTTCATATTTTCTCTCCTGCAGGTCGTCGGTGTAGCCAGTGCAGCGCTTCCAGTGTCTGGCTGCGTAGAGTGGCTGCAATCACTTCAGAGGGTCTCGGTTCGTATAATTTTTCTAGGGCGCTGGTCACTTCAACCGGGAAGCGGCGCGTGATATGCCAGACGAGAGCAGAGGGTTCTAGAGTCAGAGCTTTTGCGAGCCGGTTACAGCCTCGCTGCAGAATTACCTTTTCAAGCGCCTCTTTGTCGCCGTTCCAGGCAGATAGTTCGATCGGGCGAAAGAGCACCACCTCCATCTGGTAGCTAAAGAAGCTAAGCGCCTCCTCCAGTTCTTTGGAGAGCGCCCCCTGCAGTTGACGCCGCTTCGCGTTGTCGATCAGCTTCTTTGCCTCGGCTGCCACATCCCGCATACCCAGAATCCAGGGCAGTTTGTGAAGCTGCTCAAGCGGCTCTTCCCAGAGAGGATAGAGAGGAGAGGTGGCAAACAGCTGGATCGGCATAATCCCTTTGGGAGGCGAAAGCTGCTGCATCATCCAGTTGGCGAGGTAGCGCCTTGCAACAGAAGAGAGCGAGGGCAGCGGAAAGGCGGTCTTCAGCCTCCGACGTAGCTGCTGCTCGCTCGCCTCTGAGAAACAGGCGAGCAGGCATTTCATCTCCTCCTGTGGCAGGGAGCGCAGTAGTGCCGCTATCCAGGAGGGGTCGAATTTTTCTAGGACAGCTTGTGCCGAAAGAGGAGTGAGCAGCAGCTCCTCCTGTTTGGAGGTGGCGTGCCCTCCTTTGCGAATTCTCTCGGGCAGCAGAGTGAGCGCCCGCTGCCAGAGGTCGCCACCAGCTTCATGGCAGAGCGCGCGGCAGAGGTTCCAGGAGAGATCTTCAGGATGAGAGAGAGCTGCAGCCATGAATTGTTATGGAGAGCCTCGCTCGCTAGTCTCAGCGCTGCCCGCTGGCGGCGTGAAAGGGGTTAAGTCGAGCATCTTCTTCCAGCCCAGCTGCCGCAGCAGTGGATAGCACTTCCAGAAGAGTAGTCCCGCTACAGTTCCCATCAAGATCATCAGGAAGAGAAGCGAGAAGAAGAGGAATCGAAACTTTCCAGCCGAAGAGTGTGTCATGACGATCGACCAGATGCTGACAAACTGTTTTTCGGTGGAGGAGACATATTCGGATTCGTTCTCCACCTGTAGATCGGTCATACGAGAGCGGTCGGAGATGACGGTGACATCGTTGATATCGAGACCGGTGACCGACCCAGAGACAAGACGTTTGATCTTGCTGACCAGGTGGCTATTGGGGTCGTCAAATATTCCCTGATGTTTCACGTAGACAGAGGCGGTGATACGTTCTTTCTGAACCTCTCCCGGTAGCACCTCTTCAGTTGGGAAGGAGAGCTCCACATCGGCATCGATCACCCCATCAATTTTGCGGATGGTGCTGGCGATCTGGGCAGCTAACCCTGCCTGATAGCGGATGGTCTCCTCTTTTTCTGAAGACATCAGCCCCTGTTTGGCAAAGAGATCGAGTAGCGAGATCCCCTTCTTTTTGGGGAATCCATTCTGGTTGAGGTAGCCGAGCGCTTGGGTCATATCCTGTTCTGTGGTGAACAGATTGAACATCACCGCACTGCCCTCGGGACCGACCCCCCCTTGGGTAGAGATGGGTGTCTTGTTGCAAGGAATTCCTTTGCTTGCCAGGAAGACAATGATCTCGTTGGCCTCCCGTTCATCCACGTTAGTGATGATCATCTTCTGCTGTTCGCATCCCGTTAACAGGAGCAGCAGCAGCAGTAACGATGCATAGAAGGGGCCTTTCCGAGCCCAGAAACGAAAAATGCGCGCCATGGCAGCGAGAGAGCCTTTAAAGTTACGTTAACAGCGTGCTAGGCGAAAAAGAACACGTTGGTTAGAATCCGCCTGACAACCTCCAAAATGGGCCCACACAGCCCTAGGAGAGGGCTAACAGCCCCATCCGAGGTGTGTTCCCGCTCCTCTCCTGACGCCTCATGCGAAAGGGGGCGAGCAGGCACACGCCTCCTACTCCAGAGACTATCCTTTCTTTCCGTAAAAAGCAAACCCGCCATCCTCGGATTAGTTAAGATATTATTTTGTAATTCTTACGGTGCCAAAATTAGGGGGACAACAGATGAGATGGTGCCAAACAGCGCGCAAGCTGGCGAGGGTGACTCTGCGCTGCCGCCTCTTCATCAGAGCTGCGCCCATCAGCTCGGGGGCGAGGGTGCGGAGCCAAGAGTGCAGCCGCTCTTTCCTAGAGAGGTTGCGTTCGATGAAGAGCAGGCGTCCGCGCCACCAGAGGTAGGCCTCTGTCGCGCTTTCGGAAGGAAATGGAGGAAGCGGCGCCATAGGTGGGATCACCATGGTGCTAAAGCCGGCCCGGCGAGCGCGGAAAAGAAAGTCTGCCTGGCGCCAGGAGAACGGTAGCCGCGCCTCAAGAGGTCCAATCGCTTGGATCACTTCGCGCTTGATCAGCATGGTCTCCTGACCGAGGACGACCTCGCTGCCGCTATTCTCCATCTGCTCGATAAGACTAGGCGTTGCTGAGCTGCCGCTTCTCACCAGCAGCCAGCCGCCTCGCTCTTCGGTCAGAAGATCCATCATCATCGGCGGTAGAAGAGGGAGAGCGCAGCCTGATAGACCTCGTCCACCGAGATCTGCCTCATGCAGAAAGGGTCGGGGCAGCGCTTGCGTAAGCAGGGGGTGCAGGCGCGCCTCTTCTGGATCAGGCGCACCGAGGTGGCTAGATGGGGGCCGCACAGTTTGGGATCGGTGGGACAGAAGAGCGCCACAGTGGCTAATCCCATAGCAAAGCCTAGATGCATCGGACCGGTGTCGGCTGTGAGCAGAAGCTTTGCCCGGCGCATCAGTGCAGCCAGCTCGCGAGGTGCTAGCTCTCCTGCAATCGACCTAGCGGAGGGAATCTCAGCAGCGACCGACCAGGCCAGCTCTCTTTCGCTTGGATCTCCTGTCACCAGCAGGTGGCACCCCAGATGTGCCGAGAGCCGCTGCCCTAACTCGATCCATTTTTCGGTGGGCCAGCGCTTAAAACGGTCTTTCGAACCTGGGTGGAGTAGCACAATAGGCGCTGCATCGCTTCCGGGGAGCAGACTGCTTAGCCGCGCCTCATCCTCTTTCTGAAGATGGCATTCCAGAAAGCTATCCTCCCAACTTCCTCCCAGTCTCTCTACAAAGGCAAGTCTCTGTTCGATCTCATGCACCGGATGATCGCGAAGTAGATCCGAGCAGAGCTCGTCCAATCCTTTGTTGCGGCCCGCAATCGCCATCAGCCTTTGCGGTCTTAGAAGTGAGCAGAAGGGATAGAGAGCGCGCTGGGAGGCGTGGAAGATCAAAATGGTATCGGGAGCAATCTTTTTCAGGCGGGGATAGAGGCGCAGTAGCGAGGGAAGCGCCGGCTCTCCCATCTTGAAGAGATGATCGATGTAGGGATTGCCGCGCAGCAGCTCGGCTCCCACACCGCTTGTCACCACCGAGAGAGTTGCCTCGGGAAAGCTTGTCTTCAGAGCCTTGATGGCAGGCGTACCCCACAGTGTATCCCCCATCCCTGTGGTCGAGACCACCAGAATGCTTCGCGGCAGCGCCGCCACCTCCTCAGTAGGAGGCCCAGAGGAGAGTGTGGGACAAAGCCGACAGATCCAGCGGTTTTTCCAATTCATCGTCATCGCAGAGTCTAAAGGAGAGATTCAATCCGGGAAAGCTTGTTAGAAGCCTAACTCTCTAAATCGATCAGGGAAATTGCATGAAGAAATAGCTTGATACTTCTTGACGATATACTGAAATTCTCCCCTCAATCGCACCCCGAGGGGGAGTTGTTGCACGAATAAGAACTGTTATCAGACTAAGAAGAAAGTTTCATTCGTTCGAGCAAGCTTATGCTGTGAGAGTGGACCGTCTTCGACTGTGATGAATCCATCCTTGTCGTCCGGGTGTGCACAGC
>DAHXNQ010000084.1 GCA_027365315.1 Rhabdochlamydiaceae bacterium
GCTCAGCGCGATCGTCACAAGCGTTGGAGCGGCACAACTGTTGTATATGATGCCACCTCCGCCCGGCGCACCTATGAATACTCATTCGATGGCCGCATCAACAAAATCCAATGTTTTCAACCGGATGGCACTCTCCGCCGCATTCAGGAGTATCGCTGGCGTTCTGATGGCCTGCTGCTGGCGCGCACGGTACGAAATGGCAATGGTAGCGAATTGCTGACCGAAGAATACGAGATTGGACACCATGGAAAAGTGGAGACAAAACGGCTGATCGGCGACCTCTCCGGCAGCGGCCAGCGCGAGGTGGCCTGCTACCGCTATCGCTATGAGGGAGAGCGCCCTTTCCGTCTACTGGAGGAGGAAGATGCGAACGGAGTGATCACACGCTTCACCTACCATGGAAGAGACCCTCTTGTAGCGGCCAAATATACCATTGCCGGAGAGCGGATTCTGCTGCGCCAATTTTTCCACTATCGAGATCACTTCTTGGTCGAGGAGATCTCCGATGATGGTTCGGGCCTGTATCAGGAAGATCTGAGTGGAGTTACAGAGCGCAAAATCATCCGCAGAACATTAAAAGAGGGACGTTTTTACGGATTTGTCGAGCGAGAGATCGAAAGTGCCTTTGATGTAGCGGGGAGGCGTGAGATCTGCTTACGCGATGAGCGATTCAGCTATGACGGACGCGGAAATCTTGTTCACAAGGAGAGCTTTGGGGAAGAGGTGGCCAACTACCGCTACGACGACAAAGGCTTGCCCGTTTGGGAACGCAATGCTCTAGGCCAGACAGCCGAGCACCACTACAACGCTCTGGGTCATGAAATTGTCACCAAGGAGGGCGACCTACTGACCGAGCGCGGCTATGACGCTATGGGGCGTATGCGGTGGCACAAGGTGGCTGGCAAGTACGAAAGCCAGTACCGCTATGACGGAAAACATCGCTGCATCGAAGAGAGAGATTCGCTTGGCAACGCCACACACATCCGTTACGACGAGGAGTTTGGCTGGAAGTTGCGCGAGCTACCTACAGCTCTCAATGAGAATGGAGGTTCCTATCGCCCTCATACTCGCCAGGAGTTCGATGCTCTGGGGCGGGTAACCGCTTCCATGGCGCCTTGTGGCGGCATGACGCACCAGCGTTACAACATTCGTGGTCAGCTCACCTACAAGCAGCACCCCGACGGCACCGAAGAGCATCACCGCTATTCGCTTGGAGGCCGCCTGCTATGGGAGCAGCGCACCGACGGTGTCACCATTCATCTCTCTTATGATTCTCTAGGTCAGCTAACCTCTAAGCGCTACCAATTTCCCAGCGGAGATGAGAAAGAGGAGCTCTACCAGCATAGCCAGCTCCATCTGCTAGCCAAAGCCGATGAGACCGGAGTATGGAGCTACTACCAATACGACTGCGTCGGCAGAAAGATTGCAGAGGAGAGCGCCGGCCACAGAGCGGAATGGGAGTATGACGATAGAGGCTTTCTCACTGCCTCCTGGAAAGGAGTGGGTGATGAGAGGGTGGTAACACGCTACCAGTACGACAAGATGGGCCGTCTTACCGAAGAGATTTCGGAGAGAGGGGTGATCACCTGCTACCAGTATGACCGCTTTTCGCGTAAGACTGTAGTCACCACTGGCGAGGCATCGCAGAACTTTCGCTACGATGAGCTAGGACGCCTTGTCGAAGAGCGCTCCTCCACAGAAGCTGTCACCTCATACTGCTATGGCAGCTACATCGATCCCTTCGGTCAGCGCTGTCTTGAAAAAACGATTCAACTACCAGAAGGCGTCATCATTATCGAGAGGTATGACAGCTGCGGCCGCCTCTGCTCCAAGATCTCCCAAGGTGGAGGTCTTACCGAAGAGCTGATGCGCCATGACGCCGAAAACCGCATCGTACACCACTGGATCACCACAGAAAACGGCACTCTACACCATCGTCGCAACTTCGACCTCTCTGGACGAAAGATTCTCGAAAGCGAGGGAGGAAAAGAGACTCGCTACCGTTACGATGCTCTCGGACGAGTGACCGAAACGGAGCTGCCGGATGGCGCAAGCCTCTACCATCAGCACGATGAGAAGGGCAACCTGATCGAGCTCTCCTCCTCCGATGGCTCCCTGCACTATCGCTACAGCTATGCCGCAAGCGGAGCGCCCCTCTCTGCTGAAAACCTGCTCACAGGCGAGCGCGTGGAGCGCACGCTCTCACTCCATGGCGAGATCCTCGAGGAGAAGTTCCCCTCGGGCGCCCGCATCTCTAGCCAGTATGACAGCCTGGGGCGCAAAAGCCTCATCACGCTCCCCGATGGCAGTGAGGTCTGCTACCGCTACGAAGGCGCCCATCTTCAGGAGGTTCTACGCATGCGGGGCCACCACACCTATTCGCACGAGATTCAGGGGCGCACCAACCTAGGCGCTCCCACTCGTATCTCTCTGATGGGCAATGCCGGCGAGGTGGAGTATGAATATGCCGAAGATGGCGCCTGTCTTGCGCTGCATTCGCCTCGCTTTAGCGAAGAGGTGAA
>DAHXNQ010000102.1 GCA_027365315.1 Rhabdochlamydiaceae bacterium
CGGTCCACTCTCACAGCATAAGCTTGCTCGAACGAATGAAACTTTCTTCTTAGTCTGATAACAGTTCTTATTTGTGCAACAACTCTCCCTCGGGGTGCGATTGAGGGTAGAATTTCAGTATATCGTCAAGAAGTATCAAGCCATTTCTTCATGCAATTTCCCTGACTTGACCACGAAGCGATCAAGTTAGAGAATTTGCCTCAGCAAGTGAGCGATTCGCTCACTTGGCTCCACTGCATTGCTAACTTAATTCCATTGACACCAATAGGGTGGCGAAATTAGATTGCCACTCACCTGCACTGTGCCCTCGGACCATTCTAGGGAGCAGTCAACGAGCCAAATTTAGGAGAACTCATCATGCTCAACTCTTGGAAATCGGCCAGACTCGCGGTTGCTCTGTCACTGCTCTCTTGCGCTGGTGCTCTAAGCGCCTCTTCCTACGAGGAGGCTCAAATTCGTAACCTGGAAAACCGCGTCACTGCACTCGAGCAGCGCCGTGGAGCAGGCGGTGTCATCAACCCATCTGCGCGTCCAGCTCCCGCTGATTCGTGGGGTATTTTTGCCAACGTCGATGCACTGCTATGGAATGCGCACATTTCGGACCTGCCTCTCTGGGTGGACAATAGTGGTTCTACCAGAACCCTTGTCGATGGCTTTGCACAGGGACTCAACTACAACTGGGCTTGGGGATTCCGCGTCGGTCTTGGTTATGCGATGGAGCACGACAAATGGGATGTCTACCTCGATTGGACACACTTCGATTCGCACGGTACGAGAAACAACTCGGCTCCTGGCGGAGGAGCTATCTTCCCCAGTTTCATCCTGCAAAACATCCTCAACCCAGGTGTCACTCCTTACATTGCTAACTCTGCCAAGGCGCATCTGGATGTAGGTGTCAACCTGGTGGATCTAGAGCTGGGCCGCGCCTTCTACGTCAGCAAATGGCTCTCGCTCAGACCCAGCATTGGTCTGCGTAGCGCTTGGCTGGATATGCCGCTCAACATTAGATACCGTCCTATGCCTGGTGGCGGCATGCCTCCTACTATCAGCGAACTGCTGATGCATTCATACAACAGATTCTGGGGTTTTGGTCCTAGAATTGGTCTGAATACTCAGTGGGGTCTTGGAATGGGCTTTAGCCTGTTTGGCGATCTATACGGTTCACTGCTGTATGGTATCTCTCAAGATCCAACGTTCGGAACTCTGATCGGTTCTGACAACAACGCTTCGTTTGCGTTAGGCTCGCTCAACTTCCATCAGCGCATCACCACAAGCGCTCTCGATGCAGTGCTGGGCGTGCGCTACGACAGGAACTTCTACCAAGATCGCTACCACTTTGGTATCTCGATTGGTTGGGAAAACCACCTCTTCAACGATGTCAGCCAGTTCATCTACCAACTGGATGATGTGTCAATAGGCTCTATCCAACAGAATAATGGCAACCTAGCCCTGCAGGGCTGGACACTCTCTGTCCGCTTCGACTTCTAGTCGTTACTGATAGAAAAATGGAACTTGTGCCGAGGAGCTTCTCCTCGGCATTTTTTTGGGAGCTTTTTTTCAGCCACCCACCAGGATGTGCAGAGAAGAATCGAGAGCCTCTACCAGCTGATCCACTTCATGAACATTGTTATAGATACCAAACGAGGCGCGGGAGACGGTAGTAAGACCAAAGCGGCGTAGAGCTGGCTGGGCGCAGAGGTGACCTGTGCGCAGCGCTATCTTTCGCGCATCGAGCAGCAGCGCCAGATCCATCGGATGGACACCTTCGATGGTGAAGGAGATGATGGGTCCCTTTTTGGGAGCGGAACCGAGGATGGTGAGGCCAGGTAGATCTCTCATCTGCTTCTCAGCATAGGCAAGAAGCGCCTGCTCGTGCTGCTGGATTTGAGTGAGACCAACCTCGGTCAGAAAGGAGAGAGTCTCACCCAGCGCGATCACCTCAGCAATCATGGGCGTACCCGCCTCAAAACGCAGGGGTGGAGGCTGGAAGCTGGTCTCTTCCCAAGAGACGCGATCGATCATGTCACCGCCACCTTGATAGGGAGGCATTGATTCGAGCAGCTCTTTTTTTCCATAAAGTAGTCCTACGCCGGTGGGACCGTAGAGCTTGTGACCCGAGCAGGCGAAGAAATCGACATCCAGCTTCTGTAGATCGATGGGCTGGTGGCCTGCGCTCTGCGCTCCATCTAGCAATACTTTGGCACCTACGGCGTGAGCCGCTGCCACAATCTCGGCGATGGGGTGCTCGGTGCCCAGCACATTCGAGACATGGGCCAAGGTAACAAGCTTGGTACAGGGCGAGAGCATCTGGTGGAACGCCTTCAGGTTGAGCTCACCCTGATCGGTTACAGGGATGGGGCGGAGGATCACTCCATTTTTTTTGGCGAGCAGCTGCCAAGGAACGATGTTGGCATGATGCTCGATCTCGGGCAGCAGAATCTCATCGCCCACCTTGAGGTGAGTAGCCCCCCAGGAGGAAGCCACCAGGTTGATCGCCTCGGTGGTTCCCTTCACAAAGATGATTTCATCGGAAGAGGAGGCACCTAGAAACTGAGCTGCCTGCTGGCGCACAGCTGTGTAGGCAGCGGTAGCCTCTGCAGCCTGCGTGTAGAGCGCGCGGTGCACGGTGCCATACTGCTTGCTATAGAAGCGGTCTATTCTGTCAATGACGCGCTGCGGCTTTTGGGCTGTAGCAGCCGTATCGAAGTAGAGGGCTCCGCTCTTGAGAAAAGGGAACTGGCGGCGTAGCTCATCCACCGGTCCGCCTCGCGACTTGCTCGCGGTAGAGCATAGCTATCGATGGGACGGGCAGCTGGTCCAGAATCTCGCCACAGAATCCGTATAGCAGCAGCGCGACCGCTTCCTCTTCGGGAAGACCGCGCGAGCGCAGATAGAGCAGCTGCTCTCCATCTAGCCTGGCGGTGGAGGCGCCGTGAGAGGCCTTCACATCGTCGGCAAAGATCTCGAGATTGGGTTTGGTATAGGCAGCTGCCCCCTCTCCCAGCAGAAGATGCTCGCTTCTCTGATAGCTATCTGTCTTCTGCGCTTCAGGCTCGACATAGATCTTTCCCTCAAAGCTAAGCTGCGCATGATCCCACAGCACACTACGCACCTGCTGCAGCGAGCGAGCTGAAGGAGCTACATGGTGCATCTTGAAGTGCAGATGGGACTGCCTATTGCCCTCTAGCAGAGATAGGGCGCGACAGGAGCTCTCTGCCTCCTCTCCCAGCAGCTGCACCTCGATGGAGGATCTGGCGCTTCGCGCGCCACTGCTGCATGAGAAGAGAGAGGAGCGGCTCTTTTCGCGCTGTCTCAGGCGTATCGAATGGAAGGCCCACTCGCTAGGATCATGCCTCATATCCTCCAGCAACGTGAGCGAGGCCGAAGGATTTAGCATCGCCTCGATGCTGCTAGCACTGCCCCGCTTCGTATCAACAGCTAAGGTGGCATGAGTGGAGAGCAGAGTGAGCTGCGCCTCTTTGCCCAGAAAGAGATCGAGGCGTGGGGTGGTCCAAGAGCAGGCGCCACTGGTGAGCTGAAGCAGCTGAACCGGCCTATCGCAGACTACTCCTGGTGGGATATAGAGAAAGACGCCCTCTGATGCCAGCGCCAAATTCAGTAGCACCATTGGATCGCTCTCTTCTCGCAGCGCGCGCCCCCTGGCCGTCTGAAGATAGCTGCCGAAGGTCTTTAAAGCCTCACTTAAAGAGAGCAGCTGACAGGTAGCAGGAAGCGCGGAGAGATCGGAGAGTTGAGGCTCCAGCTTTCCATCCAACAGGACAATCTGTAATCCTTCCGACTCGGGGGCAAATAGATGGGCTATCTTCTGGCGCGTCACCGAAATTGGCTTCGACTCTGCTATACAGCTAGCCAGTTCCGAGAGTGGAAGATAGCGGAACAGCTCGTCACGGCGCGAAGGAAGCCCTCTCTGCTCCAACAGTTCAAAAGCACGCTCCTGCCAGGAAAATAGAGAGGAGCTCTCTAGCTGTTGGCGCCAGAGCTGAAGAAGCGGATGCTCGCTCGTGACGCTCATAGCGCCACCTGATATCGATCGTATCCAGAGCGCTCCAGCTCGTAAGCTAGCTCGGCCCCCCCTGAGTGAACAATCCTTCCATCCAGCATCACATGCACATGGGTGGGAACAATCCATTCCAGTAGTCGAGGATAGTGAGTGATGACCAGTAAAGACCTCTCCTCTGTGGCCAGTCTAGCCACCCCCTCTCCTACAATGCGCATCGCATCGATATCGAGGCCTGAATCGGTCTCGTCCAGCACAGCCACCTTGGGCTCGAGAAGAGCCATCTGCAGAATTTCACTGCGTTTCTTCTCGCCACCCGAAAAGCCCTGGTTGACGCCACGACTGAGAAAATCGCCGCGCATGCCTAGAAGAGCCAGTTTTTCCTCTAGCAATCGCTGAAACTGCTCGTTAGAGCAGGCGGGCAGACCGTGCGCTTTGCCTTTTGCTTGATAGGCGGCGCGCAGAAACTGCTCGTAGACCACTCCGGGCACCTCGACCGGATATTGAAAACTAACAAAGAGCCCCGCATGGGATCGCTCTTCGGGATCGAGATCGAGTAGATCTTGATCCTCCAGTCGCAACCTGCCCTCATTCACATCATAATCGGGATCGCCTGCTAGCAACTTTGCCAGCGTCGATTTACCTGCGCCGTTGGGGCCCATGATCACATGCACCTCACCTGGCATAAGAGTCAGCGACATCCCTTTCAGGATTGGCTGCTCGTCAATCGATGCTACCAGGTTGGAGATCTCTAAAAGCGGTTTCATGCATTACCCCACAGAATTTTCTAGCTTGAGCGCCAGCAGCTTCTCCGCCTCGACCGCAAACTCAAAAGGCAGCTTGCGAATCACCTCTTGGCAGAAGCCGCTTACGATCATCTGGATCGCCTGGTCGCGAGGAACACCTCGCGACTGTAAATAAAAGATTTGCTGTTCATCCATTTTGGAAGTGGAGGCTTCATGCTCTAGCTGCGCACTCGCCTCTCGCGCCTCGATGTAGGGGAAGGTGTTAGCACTACAGCGATTCCCCACCAGCATCGAATCGCACTGAGTGTAGTTGCGCGCGCCCGCCGCCTTGCGACCCACCTGCACAAGACCTCGATAGGTGTTGTGTGACTGATCCGCCGAGATCCCCTTCGAGACAATCATCGAGCGGGTTTTCTTGCCCTGATGGATCATCTTGGTACCGGTATCGGCCTGCATATGACCGGTCGTCAGGGCGACCGAGTAGAACTCGCCGACCGATTCATCCCCCTCGAGGATGCAGCTGGGATATTTCCAAGTGATAGCGGCGCCCACCTCCACTTGCGACCAAGAAATTTTAGAGCGAAAGCCGGCGCAGCGGCCCCGCTTGGTCACAAAGTTATAGATGCCCCCCTTACCGCTCTCGGGATCGCCCGCATACCAGTTCTGCACCGTGGCGTAGCGAATCTCGGCACGATCCAGAGCGACTAGCTCCACCACCGCGGCGTGCAACTGGTTGTTGTCGTAGGCGGGGGCTGTGCACCCCTCTAGATAGCTAACGTAAGAGCCCTCTTCGGCAATGATGAGGGTACGTTCAAACTGCCCCGACTCGCGGTCATTGATGCGGAAGTAGGTGGAGAGCTCAACCGGCGCACGCACCCCCTTCGGCACATAGACAAATGAGCCGTCTGAAAAGACAGCCGAATTGAGCGCTGCAAAAAAATTATCACCAATAGGTACCACACTGCCCAGATAGCGCTCGATCAGCTCGGAATATTTCTGCACCGCTTCTGAGATGGGACAAAGCACCACTCCCGCATCATCCAGTGTTTTTTTAAATGTGGTTCCCAGCGAAACCGAGTCGAAGACCAGATCGACTGCCACACCCGCCAGCCTATTCTGTTCGTCCAGAGGAATTCCCAATTTTTCGTAGGTGCGTCTGAGCTCGGGATCGAGATCCTCTAGGCTCTCCAGCTGAGGTCTCTTTTTCGGCGCGGAATAGTAGGTAATATTTTGAAAATCGATGGGAGGATAGCGCAGATTAGCCCAATCGGGAGGCGTCATCTCGAGCCAGCGGCGATAGGCCTTCAGGCGAAACTCCAGTAGGAAGGGGGGCTCTCCCTTCTTGGCAGAGATGGCACGTACCGTCTCTTCGGAGAGACCTTTGGGCAGAGCCTCGCTCTCCACATCTGTGACAAATCCATACGCATAGTGCGAGCGCTGCTTAATTAGTTCAGCTGTCGACATCCATCTACCTCGAAAACGAGGTCTCTATGATACTCTATCACCTACCAGATCTCAACTGATGGCTGCGGAGACATGAAGAAGACCCGGTGGGTCTTCGCAATGCGGAGCAGGTGAGCGAGGAGCGAACCGGCCGAGATCGTAAAAAAAATTTAAACATGGAACAACGATGCGTAACAAAGGAATGGGCCTCTCTTAATATTCTACTGCGACCAGTTCGCTATTCGCGGGCTGGCGCGTTCTCGCTAAAAGCATCTCCTCGGCTATCGCAAGTTGATGAGGAAGATCGATGCCAAAGGCTATCTGCTCGGTCTCGTGCAGCTGGACGTTAAGGCCGTGGTGCAGCCAACGCAGCTGCTCCAACCTCTCTGCGCGCTCTTCCATGGGCTCTGAGAATGTCGCAATGCGATCGAGGGCCTCTTGTCTGAAGGCGTAGACCCCCACATGCTTCCAGTAGAGAGGTAGAGGATCTTCCGGAAAGCTGTAGGGAAGGGGACTTCGCGAGAAAAAGAGTGCGCGGCCTCCCGCTCCTGCTACTACCTTGGCAATGTGGGGCGATGCGATCTCCGATAGATCCTCGATCTTTTTGCACAGAGTCCAGACATCGATGTCAGAACGATCGCAACTCTGCAGCAGATCCTGTATCAGCGGAGCACGGATGAGCGGCTCATCTCCTTGCCAGTTCACCCACACTTCTGCCTCGACCAGCTTGCGCCGCTTTAGCTCGATCAGCCTTTCGGTGCCGCAACGGCAGGTGGAGCTGGTCATGTAGGCGGTGGCGCCAAAGCTTTGGACAAGCTGCAATGTCTCCTCGACATCCACAGCAAACTGCACAGAATCAAACAGCTGGATGGAGCTAGCTGCCTCCCAAACCCATTGCAACAGCGGCTTTCCTGCTAAATGGGCCAGCATCTTTTTAGGAAAGCGTGTAGAGGCCAGTCTGGCTGGAATGACACAAGCTACTGTTTTGCCGCGATGCATAGAGCCCCCTGAAAATGGCGGATGGTGTTGCGTAGGCCTGTTTCTAAATCGGTTTGAGGTCGCCACCTCAACTCTGACTCGATGCGTGCACTCGAGAGCGCATAGCGAAAATCATGCCCGGGACGCTCCTTCACATGGGTGATCAGCGCATGGAGTCTCTTGGGATCTTCATGCAGCTCTTCGGCTAGCAGCGTGAGCAGCAGGTGCACCATCTCTAGATGGCTCCGCTCGCATCTGCCCCCCACGTTGTAAACGCTGCCCGCTTCCGCCCCCTTCAGAATCGAGATGAGCGCATCGACATGATCTTCCACATAGAGCCAATCGCGCACCTGCCTACCGCTGCCGCAGATCGCAATGGGCAGCCCCTGCATCGCCCTGGTGATCACCTGGGGAACAAACTTTTCGACATGCTGGTAGGGGCCGTAATTGCTGGAGCAGTGGGAGATGGTCGCGCGAATGCCGTAAGTGGTGGCATAGGCTCTGACAAAATGGTCTGCCGCCGCCTTCGAGGCAGAGTAGGGAGAGCTAGGTCGATAGGGAGACTCTTCATGGAAAAAACCTGTTTCGCCAAGAGAGCCATACACTTCATCTGTCGAGACATGGTGCAGGCGCACGCCCTTGCAGCTGCGCACCGCTTCTAAAACCGAAAGAGTGCCTCCCACATTGGTCTCGTAGAAGGGGCGAGGCGAGGCGATGCTACGGTCCAGATGAGTCTCTGCCGCAAAGTGTACCACCGTATCGATGGCGTGCTGCCGAAGCAGCTGCACAATCGGCTCTTTGTTGCGCACATCTCCCCGGACAAAGATATAGCGGGGGTCGTTCAGAACCGGCAGCACCGACTCGATGTTAGCAGCATAGGTGAGAAGATCCAGATTGACCAGTAGCTGGCACTCCGCTTGAACTCCTAGCACCCTGCGAATGAAGGCAGAGCCGATGAAACCGGTGCCTCCTGTGACGAGCAACCTACGCATTCATTTCTCCGAGCATTATACGCAATCCATCTCTCCAGAGAGGGGGTGCCTCTCCGAATTCTTTTTTCCAACGATCGACTGCTAACGCCGACATCTTGGGACGAGGTGCCCTATTCTTAAAAAAACTACTAGGCACAGGAACGATCTCACGGCAGGCAAAGGGAATCTCCAACCGCTTCAACTCCTCCATCAACGCCAGCGCAAACTGATAGCGCGAGGCGGGAGGCCGTCCAGCAAAGTGAAGCACTCCACCAAGACGGCGCGAGAGCAGCTGTACCAAACCCTTCGCCAGCGCAGGAGCGTAAGTGGGAGTACCCACCTGATCCTCGATCACAGAGATCCTCTCCTCCTTCTGCAGAAGGTTCAGGAGAGCAGAAGCGAAGGAATGACCCTCCTGACCAAAGAGCCAGGAGGTACGCACGATAGAGGCCGTGGGTAGCGCTGCAAGAACCCTTTGCTCCCCTTCCAGCTTACTGACGCCATATAAATTGATTGGACCGGTAGGATCTTCCTCGTGGTAAGGAGTCTCCTGTGCACCGGAAAAGACATAGTCTGTCGAGATATGCAGCAGCCGCGCACCTAGATCCCGCGCTAGAAGAGCCAGCCTTTCAGGCCCCTCGGCGTTCACAGTCATCATCTTTTTTTGTCCTCCTGATCCACCTTGGTGTAGGCGGCGGCGCAGATGATATGGGTGGGCTGCACCTCGGTAGCGCGGGCTAGTAATTGCTGCGGCTCGAGCAGATTGGCCTGCTTGCTGCCATCCGCAAAGTGGGCAATCCCCTGCCTGCGCATCTCGGCAGCAAGAAATTTGCCAAGCAGTCCTGTGCCGCCGACTATCCAGACACGCATGACTCCTCCGCAGAGAGGGGGTGGTTAAAGAAAAGTTTCAAGACAATCCTAAGGCCAGGGTAGCTAGTCTACAGGTTGTCTTTTTTTGCCGCATCTCCTAGCCTGTAAACCACAACATCGTTTTCCTAGGCAGATTTTTATGCATCTTTTTCGCTCCTGCGGCCATGTTCTTGGAGGTTCACTTCTGATAGCCGGTACGACAATCGGCGTAGGAATGCTGGCCCTACCAGTTGCGACCGGTCCAGGCGGCTTCATGCCCGCAGTGGTCATCTACCTACTCTGCTACCTCTTCATGCTCTGCACAGGATTGCTACTTCTCGAGGTCTGCTCCTGGATGCCCAAAGAATCCAATCTCATCACGATGGCCTCTAAGCTGCTGGGCATGCCAGGCAAGGCGGTCTGCTGGGTAGTCTACCTCTTCCTTTTTGTCACCGTGATGATTGCTCACGTAGTGGGTGGCGGGACGGTACTCTCCCAGATTCTGGGCGGAGCCATGACTCCAGAAATATCGATGATCGTCTATGTGCTTCTCTTTGGTCCTGTCATCTACCTAGGTACCCGCTCTGTAGACCGCCTCAACCTTGTGCTGATCAGCGGCGTGGCCATCACCTATTGCCTCTTCATCTGGGCCTCATCGGGTAGCGTTAAACTGGAACTGCTGAAGCGACAAGACTGGAGCGCCGCTTGGATGGCACTTCCAGTACTCTTCACCGCCTTCACCTATCAGGTGATCATCCCCACCTTGATGACCTACATGGATCGCGATGTGAAGAAGGTACGCCTCACCATCTTGGTGGGCACATCCATCCCTTTAGTCATCTATCTGGTGTGGGAGCTGCTCATCCTGGGTATCGTCCCTGCCGAGGGAGCCAATGGTCTTCTGGAGGCGGGTGTAAAGGGGCACAATGCTGTCACTCCCCTTAAGGCGATTCTGGACAATCCCTTCATCTTCCATGTGGGCAAGGCGTTTGCCTTCCTCACCCTCACTACCTCCTTCATTGGACTGGCTCTTGCCTTCCTCGACTTTTTGGCAGATGGACTGAAAGTGAAGAAGACACAGGCAGGCAGACTATTGCTCTGCAGCGCGATCTTTGTACCTCCTCTATTGATCTCGCTGGTCCATCCGGATATCTTCATCACGGTTCTGGGCTATGCGGGTGGTTTTAGCTGCGCCATTCTGTTTGGACTCTTTCCTCCTCTGATGGCATGGGCAGGCCGCTACATGCACAAACATCCTGGCCACTCTTATCAGCTATTTGGAGGCAGGGCGATGCTCTCCCTCCTCATCCTCTTCGCCGCAGCCGAAGTGGTCCTCGAGATCTATCAGATGCTCTCCTGAGTAGACCTGCTGACTGCTATCTTAAAATTAATGCTATCTGTACTCTCTGATGTGAGAGTGAGCGATGAAACAGAGGAAAAGCATGTCGCAATTAAGGTGGGACAGCAGAGCAGATCTCGGACGAAGAGTGCGGCAGATCTGCATGGCTATTGCAGCAACATTAGCCATGGCTGCTACACCACTCTCTGCGATGCCCATTACCTCTCCCTGGAATTGGGGTCCTAATCCAGCTCCATGGTTCACCGGGCCTCTACTCACTCCCTCAGCTGCTGTGGTGACAGGCGGCAACTTCAACATCGAGCCCTATCTCTACGTCGATAGCATTTTTGGCGTTTACGACAGCAGCGGCCACGCCAGATCTGTACCCCACCTCACACAGGTCAACATGCAGGTGTCGATACAGGTGGGTCTCAATCAGTGGATGGATCTGGTGCTGGTTCCTCAGATGTTCTGGAACCATGTCGATGGTGCCAAATCGCTCGAGATGGGCGATACTGTGGTGGGATTGGACTTCCAGCTGCTCTCCGCCTCCTATAGCAACTGGGCGCCCAACATCAAATTTGCCATCCGCGAAAGCATACCTACCGGCAACTACCAGAATCTAGATGTTACAAAAAAGGGAACCGACTCGAGCGGCTCCGGCTCCTACTCCACTACGGTCGGCTTTGTCTTCTCGCGCCTCTTTCATCTCTATAGAACCCACTTTCTGAGCGCCCGCTTTAGCACCGCCTTCACCTACCACGCCCCCACCTTTGTGCACAATCTGAACACCTATGGTGGTGGCAGCGGCACCCGCGGCTGGATCTATCCCGGTAATACCTATGTCCTATTGCTGGGGCTCGAGTACAACCTCACTAAGCATTGGGCGCTGGCGTTCGATGCAGCGGCCATCTGGAGTAACAGGACACGCTTCTCTGGTCAGAAGGGATTCATCGCAGGCACCAATCTACCCGCTACTGTAGTCAACCGGTTTGCGCGGTTCTTCAACCTTGAGGAGGCCTCGATCGGTGGCAATCCTTCTAGACAGTTCAGTCTCGCTCCTGCCGTCGAATATCTCTTCAACCCCTCAGTGGGCATGATTGCTGGCGTCTGGTTTACAGTGGCTGGCCGTAACACACCGCAGTTTGCCAACGGCGTTGTTGCTATAAACTATTACTTCTGAAGCCAGAGAATCAGAGCGTGACGACCGGTCACGCGCTCGCGGCGGGCTGAGAAGTAGGCCTCGGGATGAGAACGTGTGCAGATGCGGGCCATCTCGATCTGCGCTTTGGGAATGCCTGCAGCGGTGAGCTGCATTTCGCTGATAGCCCAGAAATCGAAATGATTTTCGCGCACCTGATAGGCCCAGAAGGGGGGCGGTAGCTCGGTGCGGAAGTTGACAAACTCCGCCATCTTAGGTCCAAGACTGGGACCGATCCCTACAAAAAGATCTTCGGGCCTACAGCCAAATTGATGCTTCATCCTGTCGATAGTGGCTTTGTAGATGTTCAGTACACTTCCTTTCCAACCCGAGTGCACCGCAGCCACCACCCGCTTCGTTGGATCGTAGAGAATGGTTGGCTGGCAGTCGGCCGCCAAAAGAAAGAGCGCCACTCCGGGCCGATTGGTGATGAGTGCATCCCCCTCTTGAACTGGCTCATCAGCTGAAGAGAGCACAACTACATTACGGCCACCCACCTGACGCAGCCGCGCTGCCTCTGGCGCCACCACCGCCAGGCTGAATCTGTTGCGGTTTTCTGCGATTCTTTCTGGCAGATCTCCCGAACCACCCAGATTCAGCGATGCAAAAGGGGGCTCACTGACGCCGCCATGGCGCAGCGAGAAGGCGTGTCGCAACTCGGGAAACTGCGCAAAGAGAGGAAACTCGAGCCAGGAAATTTCGTTATTTTTAACAACTATCATGATCAGCTCGTAATGGTGTGTGGTCTGTCCGGCGACAGCTGCGCTCCAAGTGGGTAGTTTTACACCACTTGATCGTTTTTTTACGGCCTCTTTAAGCTGGGCAGCCCTCGGGCATCTCACCATTTGTAGAGGGGTTACCTGTCCCACCCTCACCAGAAGGAGAGGTAGGCAGAGGAGAGGCTGCTGAAACAGACTCTACCGCCTGGTCGGCTGAAATCAGATTGCCCGTAGCGTCTGGTTCGGTCGCCTTCTGCATAGAAGTCTGACGCTGCTCCTCGGTGAATTGGGTGCAAAACAGAGCGCGATTTTGTGGGTTCAGCTGCTTAGCAAAATGCTGCTCAGTATCAGAGAGCATGGCGCAAGGATGTTGCGGTGTCGCCTCGGTGTGGGCTGCCCCTGGATCTGGCACAATTTGCTGATTTTCAGTCTGATTAGTCCCTGTGCTACCAGCAGCAGTAAGAGAGCCCATCCCGACCAACATAATAGATAAAAATTTTTTCATACCACTTCCTCCGTTCGAGTCGAAAGACATAGTATTAAAAATTACATTTTTCACTCAAACCATTCGACACAGCCCATTCCGGGCCAGGTTTCAACAGGAAAATGTTAAAAATAATTTAACAGTTATAAAAATTATGCCACCTTATGATAATCTCACTCCAAAACTGATTGATTCACCAAAGCGTATAGAACTATGCCAGAGCCCGTATCTGCTTCCCCCATACCGGCCTCGGTTGGCTACCGCTTCACCCTCCTCCCCGAGGCTCCGCTGACGGACCGTTTGAAGGCCAAAGTGCTGCCCCCCATCAACTGGGTCCTGGGTGAGCGCAAGATCATGGTGGAGGTGGTCGAGCGAGGTAGCGGTCATATAGAGAATGGCTTGAGGGATGGAACAAAGCGCTCCTGGAGCGCTACCATGGTGGCCATTCTTCTGCTGCCGATTCTCCCCATACTGATGCTGATTCGTCGCTACTGCGAAAAGGGACTCTCGACCAAGCTTGTACCCTGGGGACTTCCTCCAGCCAAATCGGAAAGTTACGAAAAATGCAGCACGGGGCTCGAGCTTTTTTCTCATACATTGGGCAAGCTCTGCCAAGATCCTAAACTCAGCCATCTCTCTTCCGATATCGTATGGGAGCTGGTGGTGCTCGAGCTGCTGAAAGAGAGCACCCTATTACAGGACAAACTCTATTGGGGCGGCAAGCTGACTGCCCACGACACTGATGCAAGCGATCTCAATCTTCATTTCTCCATCCTCGATCCGCACTGCAATCCTGTCGCCATCAAACAGAAGCTGACAGACGATCTCTACGATAGGCTCCGCGCCTATCTCCTATCTGGAAGAGCAGAACGGCTCACCAAGCAGCAGCTTAAAAAGCTCTATAGCGCCCTCCAGAAGCTGGCGCGCGCCGCAAAAGAGAGCTATCCGGACCTCAAAATTGTTCCGGGAACTGCGGGAAAGCTCATGCCGATCTTGCTGCCCGATCATGGCCTGCGCGCCGACCGTTTCTCTAACATGCGCAGTGAAAGCTCTCTTCCCGAGTTTCTAGAGGCCCTTGTAGGCACAGGAAATGGTGAGATCAAGAGTTCACGAGAGTGCATCCTGGAGCTGCTTGTCTCCTGCCAGATCGACCGTTCACAAGATAGACTCTGGCTGACTCCCTCTCTCTTTCTCTCCTGCACCGATGCGCCGCCTAGTTGTCTAGAGAGCGAGAAACAGGGAACTCACTACGCAATGCCCTCCTGGTTCCTGCGGTTTGCCGATCTAGCGCAAAAACCGGAAGGAGAGAGGGACGAGAAAGAAGAAAATGAGATCAGACAGCTGGTAAAAAATCTGAAAACATGGCTGCACAGCACGCCAAGAAGCCCTGTCGCTTCGATGGTGCAGCAGCAGTTCTCGGAGAGCATAGAGCCTGCCCACTCTTCTTCGGGAAAAGGCACGACTGTCGAGATCGACAACCAAAACGGCGCCATGGAAAAGCTGATGGGACAAACATGGATTAGAGACCCCGATATCGATCTGAAAGACAGCAACCAGATCGCGAATGAGTGCTTCTTCACGGCTGTTCTACGGGGACTCAAGAAGCTTCCCTCTTGGAGTCCTAAGCAGGGAAGTCTAGAGAATTGGAGCCATGAGGATTATTTCGCCGTAATCAAGGAGATGCGCAGACGCATCGTGACAGAGATGGAGAAAAACAATCTCATCCTGGATGAGAGAACACTAGATAATGGCGATATAGCCATTTTCTGGAGGTCGGACCCAGTTGACTCTCATTGCCGAACTGTCAGCAGCGCAACTCCCGCCTGGGAGCAACGAGAGAATGTTCGAACCAGTCTAAAAGATAAGTACAAAGAGGCCCTCGAAACGAGCGATCTCAACTGCGGGGAACTCGAGATGGAGCAGCTGGCAAAACTATTAGATGTAAAATTTAATATATACAATCTCGACGCACGAACATGCAAAGTTTTAACTCATGCAGATCGTCTAGAGGTGCTTCCCTCCATCTCGAGAGGTCAAGGCAGCCAGACCATCAGCCTCCGCTATAAAAGACCGGATGGGGGAGGGGTTGAACACTACAGCCTCTACCGACCCAAAAATGGTTAAATAAAAAATTAATAGACAGATATTTTGCAAGTAATTCATATAAAAAAAGCCTGATTTCGACTACAATTGCCATAAAATTAAACAGGCTTTATAAAAATTCATGCGTTCCGAACTACCACTATTTCAGTCGCAGTTATTGATTCGCCCTGGTGAAGATCTGGGCGGCGTGGATCGCACTCTCTATGCGATCGGCAACGGAGTGGAGAGGGTCGGGGCCCTCTTACTTCCACCTCAAAAACGCTATACAGTTGTAGTCGACGCATCGGGTCTATCGGAACTGGTGTGCGAACAGAACCCTCTCGCTAAGAAGAAAAATTCTCTTATCGACTGGCTTGTGACGGCTGCAAAAATAATTGCGCTATTTCCACTGCTATTGGCAGTGGCTCTCAGCAAGTTTGTTCGCCGTAGCAGTTTCGCCATCCTGTTAGCCAAAGCGGCCGCGAAGCAGCAGGAGGCGCATACACCTCACAATCAACCCTACCCCGATCTTTACAAGGGATGCGGCACCATCGAAAGCGTCCTGCGCAAAACGCTCTCGGAGGTTGGCCAAAGTCCGCAGATTCTGCTCGACCCCTCTAGCGTCTGGGGAAAAGCTGCCCTTATCCTGCTTCTTCACAGCAAGATCGAAGATGGAAAGCTGATGAAATGGGGTGAAGTGAGCAGCGGAAGACCCACCATCTACTTGGCCACTCCAGTTGACTCGAGCAAAGAGATTGAGATTGTAGCCCCCGACCTGCTGAATGGCCGCAACAAGCCTTGCAACTTTGATGAGATGCTCGAACTGGCCGCTGAGCTTAAGAAGCTGGAAGAGGAGGAGATCGAGCTCACAAGGCAGGCTATTGCGGGTGAAGCTCCGAGCGACTGCCCTCAAGTGCTTCTTGAGCTAGCCAAGAGAATCGCCCTAGTCGGTGATCACCTGAAAGAGTGCCACTCCTCTTACGCCCTCCACAGATGGTCATCCGAAGGGTGTGTCTGGGAATTTACCCTCTCTATCGACCTCCCACCACCCGATCGATCCCTCTTCTCGAAAGAACGCGCCTCCATCAGAAACTTTGAAGAGCTCTGGAGGCATGAGCTGCGTCAGGCTGCTGCAAGCTGCCCAGCTAGCTATGCCTCGGAGAAAAGAGAGGAAGCAGTGCACCTTCTTGCTCTTTACAATCTACTCCGGGGTGCTATCCGCCCCGAAGGCGAGAAGAGAGTCCTCTGGCTCACTCCTCACCTCTGCTTCTGCTTCAGTCCCATCTTCGAAGTGAAAGATCCTGAGAGCTACCCCGACGGACTTCTCTCCGATCTACACCCTCTATTCCTCCGCAGCAGCGAGACAGAATCACCACTCGCTCACGACATTGCCTACCAGCTCGCTAGACGCCTTGACTCCGAAAAAGCAACCGGTCGCGCCACCTCGATGTGGGCCCATGCGCTCAGCCAGCAGCTGAAACAGTGCTATCCCGAGATCACCCTCCCCACCATCAAGGCCGAAGAGCTCACTCCATCAGAACTGCCTCCTTTTGTGCAGCAGTGTCTCACATTCTCTTCAGACACCCACAAACAGCTTAAGAAGAATGCTCTAGACTATTTTACACCAGCCGAGCCCGACCGGCCGCTCCCGTTTGAGGAGGCTGCAGAGTTCTGCCAAGCAGAATATGCCTCGATGAAAGAACCTCACTTTGACAATATCCCCGCTGGCAACTGCATGCTGGTAGCGCTGCTGACAGCGGCCGGCGCTGTTTCATCGCCCCTGACCGCCTCTCTAGAGGAGTGGACTCAGGTCATCTCTCAGCAGCGATCTCGCCTGGCTCTAGAGACGCGGAAACAGGCCCAAAGATTGAAGAGATTGCCTCTTGAGACTAGTAGTTCCTTCCTGGCGCGTCAGGAGGGGATGAGGGATCGAGCCACAGAGATTGAAAATAATGCCTGGATGTCCGCTGAAGAGCTCCATCTACTCGCAACCTGCCTGGGCCGCTCGATCATGATTCTCCCGGTCGCTTTCTTCCCCGATATTGTGGTACGCGAGCCACCCCCCCCTGAAGGGATCCTAGAAGGGATCAAACGCCAGCAGTTCTTCCTCAATCGGAAGAACCTCCTTCTTCCCTCCAGTGATCAAATTTTCCACCCATCCAGCGGTCCTACGCAGGATCCGATTGTGATCAGCTACAACGGACACAACCACTACCACCCAGTGAAAAAAACTTTTATAGAAAATTAAGGAGATAGAGATGTCAAACCTAACCGTCCAAAACGATTCCTCTCCGCTCTTCATTGTGGCAGAGATGCCGAAAGAGGGTGCTACCGCCACAACTCCGGCTTATGCAGCCATCGATTACAGCAGCCTAACAGGTAAGCTGATGAAGTGGGCCGTGACATCGAGCTCCTTCTCCGATACCACACGCACCCTAACAGTGGGTGAGAAGAGCGAGCCCACCCGTTTCGAAGTGACGCGCGAACCTCCTCGAACCACTATGCAGACTACTCTGAAGATCGCCAAACTGGTGCTGCTCTTCTGGATCATTCTACCGCTTGCCTATCTCCACCGCTCCAAAGTGGCCAGCCTGCAGGAGAAACAGCCTGCCGCGGCTCCCAGCTTCCCCACCTGCAAAGTGGATAAAGCGCGCTCGGACATCTATGGCAAATGCAAAGGCCCTCAGGATCTCATCGCCACGGCCCTCAAGCAGGCTAGCCGGAACCTTGGCTATAAAGATCTACTCGATCCCACACAACAAGAGCACTGCTGGCGCCTCGCTGCTCTAGATCTACTGCTCAATCCCACCACCAGCTCGAGCAAAGTAGGGCCTGAAGCTCAAGAGTGCGGTGGTCCATGGATCTGCTGGGGATCGATCAAGGTGCACGATCTGCCTCCAGCGGAAACAACAAAGGTGACTCTCGCTTCAGGAGAGAAAAAAACGATTCACCGCTCCGACCCCTTTAACTCACTATCACGCGCCGTGAAAACGGCCGCGTTAGAGGCCAAACTGGGCAAGCTCTCTTCCAACGAGCTAACTCAGCTCCAGGCAAAACTGACTGGTAAAGAGGGTGGAGGCTGCCCTGCTCATCTAGAAGAGTTAGCGACAGGCATCATGGAACTGGCAACCCATCTGCAAGAGCGCTATCCCCTTCAACCCGCCTGTTGGGAAAAGGGCAAAGGTGCGGAATGGAGAGAGAAGAGCCCCTGCATCAAAGATTCATCCCTCTTCCCCGAAACAAGACACCATCTCACCTCCATCAAAGAGGTGGGTGACAAGGTCCTGCAGCAAGCGATTGTTGACTGGGTCCTCGCCACCAAATACTCGGGAGATCTAGAGACAGTGCTGCATGATCCAAGCGCTTACGCACAAATCGTCGCTCTAGCCGCCTACTATCTGTTGCGAGATTCTATCGTCGAGCAAAAGAAGGATGGCAGCGCTATCCTCTGGCTCTCTCCTTCCGTAGCAGTTCTTTTCTCTACACCTCTCGATTTAGCACAGGACCATAAGGATATCGATGAGAAATTTGTACTATTTGAACGGGTCAATCCTCTACAGAACTTCGATCGCAATCGCTCTTGTCCTATCGCCATGGAGCCCATTCGCCTGGCAAACTGGTTTCAAAAAGACCTGGATGAAGGTCACTTCACCAGGGGCGCAATGGGAGAAAAACTCACCTATCTGGTAGGTAAACGGTTCTTCATCGATAATGGCCACCATACTGTTGCTGCCGATCCCTCCACTAAAAAAGCGGAGCAAGAGGCTCGCAAGAATGGATCGAAACAGGCCGATCTTCCCGCATTTGAGAAAAAGCTCATCGAGACCGTCTCTAAAAACTATCTCAAATGGCACCGGGTCTAACCACTCGAAAGCGGTTGAGGGCAAGTAAAGAGAATTCTATAAGTAGGAGAGGCGGAAAGTAGAGGCCGCAACACGATGCCCGAACGTCCCATTGAATGTAGCCAGTGCAAAAGAGAGCTCTGCATCAATTACAAAGAGGTGCTGGCCTCTGGCACCAGCTGCTACAGCATGTGTGCCGACTGCCCGGTGCTCGCCCGCAAGTTTGCTATAGCTCCCTCGCCTGAAGGAGCCCAGGTTGTAGAGCCTGCGCTCCCCTCTAGGGCGCCCATTCTCTGCGAACGCTGCCGCACCTCACTAGAAGGGGTAGAAAGAGGCGAGCCGCTCGGCTGCGCCGACTGCTACCAGGTGTTTGGCGAGGTGATTTTGGAAGGGCTACGTGCGCGCGATCGTATTCCCACGCCACGACCAGGTTCTGCCGCCGAAGCGGGGGGCTCGCTCCATATGGGCAGCGCACCAGGTCAGGCGCTGGTGCCCACCGCTCTCTCTTCGGAGCTGAGCACACTCAATGAGGCGCTGAATGAAGCGCTGCAGAAAGAGAACTACGAACAGGCGGCCTGGATCCGCGATCGGATCAAAACCCTTCTGAATGGCGAGAAACCGAAATGAGCGACCCCCTTCTGCCTCTGAAGCAGTTTGTATGGCCCGGATCAAAAGATCCCATCTGGCCTATGACTCTGCTGTCATTGCGCCGCAATCTGGCGCGCTACCCCTTCCCTGTCAAAATGGATCCACAGCAGATGGTGCAGGTGGAGGAGGCTCTTGTTTCGCTTCTTGGCAAAACAGAAGCTCTCAAAGGAAGCACTACACTCTCGCTGACTCAACTCAAACCCAAAGAGCGCGAGCTGATCGCCGAACATTTTTTTAGACAGGGCAACCTCGAGAATGCGGCGGCTGGTCAAACGCTGCTGCTGCACCCCTCTGGCCTCTATGGCGCCTTTCTCAATCTGGAGGAGCAGCTGGAGCTCTCCCTGCTCTCGTTCGATGGCAACCTGCGGGAAGGGTGGGAAAAGCTGCAGAAGATCGCGCAACAGCTCGAGGAGCAGATCAACCTCGCCTTTTCGACGCGCTTTGGCTATCTCACCTCCGACCCCTCCTACTGCGGCACCGGCCTGCTGATCACCACCTACCTACATCTGCCAGCTCTCGTCGAGACCGGCATGTTAACAAAAAGCCTCTCCGAAGAGGGGCTCGATAAGGTGGTGCCCAGCAGCCTCGAAGGACCCATCACCGACGGGTCGCGATGGATCGGCGATCTGCTACTGCTCTCCAATAAATACACATTAGGCGTATCGGAAGAGGCGATCCTGCATGACATCCAGATCGCCACCATGCGCTGGGTGGGGCTAGAGCGCTCGCTGCGCACCACTCTCAAAGAGCATGATAATCTAACTGTACGCGACCAGATCAATAGAGCGGTTGGCCTTCTGACCCACTCCTTCCAACTAGAGACTAAGGAGGCGCTTAGCTCCTTAAGCCAAATTAAGTTGGGGATCGACTTGGGCCTTGTACAGGGAATGAGCGATCCCGAAGTGACCAAACTGATCGTCTCCTGCCGCCGCGGCCACATCGCCACCCTCTTTCCCGAGGAGGAGAGCCCTACCCGCGAACAGATCCACTGTAAACGAGCCGAGCTCCTGCGAGAGAAGGTGGCTCCCCTCACCATCCGTGAACACTTTGGGGGTGACAAATGAGCTGCTCTGCGATCCTGCTGATGGGCGGGAGTGGACAGCGCTTTGGCAGCGACTCTCCCAAACAGTTCCACCGCCTAGCTGGCAAGAAGGTCTACCTCTATGCACTGGAGGCACTGCTCTCCTTCCAGGATTGGCAGCAGATCATCCTGGTGGTCCACCCCTCTTGGCAGAGACAGGTGATGGAGGATCTAGAGACTGGCGGACTACTCTCTTCGAAAATCGCCTTTGCGCCTGCCGGTGCGACAAGGCAAGCCTCGAGCCTATCGGGCCTACGCGCACTTTCACCTACCACAGAGCTGGTGCTGATTCATGATGCAGCGCGCCCCTTTCTTTCGCTTCCCATCATTGAAGAGAATCTGGCAGTAGCCATGAACATGGGCGCCGCCGACACCTGTATCCCCTCCGTCGACACCATTGTGGTGAGCCAAGATGGCCGCCAGATCGATCAGATTCCCAAAAGAGTCCACTACCACCGCGGCCAGACGCCACAAACCTTCCACTACCCACTCCTTCTAACTGCCCACGAAGAGGCCTTGCAGGTGGGCATTCATGAGGCGAGCGACGACTGCTCTCTTGTGGCGCGCCTTGATGCTCCCATTGGTATGGTAAAAGGAAATGAACAGAACCTCAAAATCACCACCGAGCTGGATCTCTTCCTGGCCGAACAGATGGTGCGCATGGGACTGGTCTTTCCCTCCTCCGCTCTCAAAAGCCCACTCCCTTCCCTTGCTGGAAAACGATATGCGGTAGCAGGAGCGATGGGAGGCATCGGAAGAGCCATCTGCAACGCCCTTCGCGATGAGGGCGCCCTAACTATTCCCATCGCTCGCAGCTCCTCTCCTTACATGGCAGAGCTTGGCGATCCGCTCGCTGTGGAGCAGCTCTTTGCCCAGATCGCCAAGGAGTATGGAGCGCTCGATGGCCTCATCAACTGCCAAGGAGAGCTGGTGCGCCAGGAGCTCTCTCAGCTTTCCCTCGAAGCGATCGAAAGACAGGTGCGCAGCAATCTCCTCAGCATCATCTACTGCTGCAAGTTTGCCCCTCTCAAAGAGGGAGCCCACATCATCAACCTCGCCTCCTCCTGCTACAGCCGCGGCAGAGCCAGCTACGGCGTCTACAGCGCCACCAAAGCAGCTGTCGTCAACTTCACCCAGGCGCTTGCCGAAGAGCGCCCCGATCTGATGATCCACAGCATCGCTCCCCAGCGCACAGCAACCCCCATGCGCGCCTCCCACTTTCCCGGCGAAGATGATACCACCCTCCTCGCACCAAAAGAGGTGGCCGCTGCCATCCTCGCCACCTTGAAGTGCCGCTCCGCCAGCGGCTCTGTCATCGACATCCGCAAATAGCCAAAAATGAAGTGGACCGGCTTTGTTGCGTAAATAGCTGCGGATAAGGCCTGTCTAGGTTCCCATCAAATCTTCAACTCGATATTTTCTTAGCTTCTCACACAAAAAAAATAGGCTGAGAGATGTCCGAGAACTGCTCGTACCCGGTTCGCTTTGCTCACCTGCTCCGCGCTGTAGAAGATCCACTGGATCTTCTTCGCGTTTCCGCAGCCGTATCCGCAACTGGAAACAGTATAACCAAGCGC
>DAHXNQ010000113.1 GCA_027365315.1 Rhabdochlamydiaceae bacterium
TCTGGAACATACAGATCCGGAGCGACTCGTGCATGACTTCTGCGGCACGGGAATGAGGATTACAGGAGAGCCGGGTGTTCCAGGATATACAGAAATTGTAAATTTTAAAGAATTCATAGGGTATGAAGTGACTCGCGAGACGGGAGAGAAGACGGCTACAACCTGGGGTAAGATCCATTATTCAAAAAAAGGCACCCATATTGTGCCTACCAAACCAAGGGAGTAGGCGATGGAGACCTTTTCACTTGGTTATGCATTGCTATCTGTACAGGGTGCCCTGCTCGGAATCATTGCTCCAGAGCTTCGTGCCGTTGTAGTGGATATTGGCAAAGAAGAACAGTTGCTATACCTACGCTTCTACTATGATGGCGAGGTGGATGAGGATGTAGTAGAGCTTTGGTGGTGCGCGGTCACAGAGGCTAGCGCGCATTTAGGGCCAGATTGTGACTTGGATGCTAAAATCGAAAGAATCGATGCTCCTCAAACACTGCCGCCCCTGCGTGGGCGTTATGCCTATCTCCGCAAGGAGCCCTACCCACCTATTGCGCAGGACGAGACAAAGCACCCAACCTCTGTCGAAAGAGAGCTCGTTCATCTTCAGGAGGAGATAGGCCCTTTCATCTCTCCTGTGACGGACGAACGATGGCCTACGCATTGGGGCATGATTCATAGGACGCCTCTTGCATCTCATACCCTTCCCGCCCGGCCGGAAACCTGCACACTTTCGACAGCGTTCCCGGTGGCTTATGCCCAATTGTCGGTGCAGCGAGCTCTGCTCGGCGTAGTCACCCCAGAATTACGGGCGGTCGTGGTACGGTACAGCGACGAAGCCAGGCAGCTCTATCTCTGGTTGTACCATGAGAGTACTGCCTCCCCTGAGTCCATCGACGATTGGGAATTAGTAGTGACAAAGGCATTGGCTGATTTTGGCCCTGGATATCTTTTTGATGCGCGCATCCAGCAGCTGGATCGTCCACAAAAAACCCCCTTTGCACTCGACCTTAAAGATCGCTATGCCTACTGCCGAACAGAAGCTGACTAAGGCCTCTGGTCAAGCAATTAGGCTTCCTAACCTCTGGTAAGTAAGGCTATCCATCGGTGTAACTATTCAGCAATCAACCCGAGCCTTGGGCTCGGGTTGATTGCTGAATAGTTACGTTTTCTGTATAGATATCGCCCTTTCACGGCACACTATGAGGCTCGCTCATGTGCACAAGATATCTTCGCATAGCATCGCTCTTTCTTCTCTTATGCCACGTTGGCAATGGCCCGATTTCTGCTTCCATCATCTAGAGCAATTTCCAGATTCCTGCAGCGAGCAGGGCATCGATAAAGAGGGCAATTTTTATGTCGATTTTCTGCGACGAGGGAATGCAAACGCTTACATAGACCAAGAGCTCATCTCCCTTCTTCGTCACGATGTTTCCCTCTGAAGCACGAAGAGCGCGGCCTGCTCGCGGGGCAGATCATCGGAAAGTATGGGGTGGAAATTTTTGCTGCTCGTGGTCTGACAAAGGGAGTGCAAGTCTATCGCGAATTAAAAGCTGCCAATCAGGTACTCACCTACGAAGCCCTGCTTGCTAGCCAAGCGAACCGGAAGGCCATCGCCCTCGAAGCCGCTCAGCGGGCGCAAAGAAGAGCCGAAGTGCTGAAGGCGAATGTCACAATCTGCCAAGACGCACAGGGTAAGCATATTCCAGGACATAAAAATTTTGAGCCAGCGCGCCACAGAAGCATTCTGGAACATACAGATCCGGAGCGACTCGTGCATGACTTCTGCGGCACGGGAATGAGGATTACAGGAGA
>DAHXNQ010000117.1 GCA_027365315.1 Rhabdochlamydiaceae bacterium
CTGGATAGGTCAGATGATGGTAGCCTCTGGGCATACGTTCCTCCTGGTATGTTTCTAAAAAAATCACCATAGAGTTCGTAGCCATCTCTGACCACTTTCTATTTTAGTCTATTTGTTGCACTTCACTGTTGAATGGGCCAAGCAAAAAAAGCTGCTCAAAAGAGTGTAGAAAACGCTCAGTCTATTTGCGATGAACAAAATCAAAGCACCAAAACTGGACAAGAAAAATATAATGAAATGACCACAGCCCTCGATGCGATGAAATTAGAGATCTCTAATGTGAAGAAATTGGTGGGTACACATAGCGACGCCTATAAGACCATTACTCAGCTATCCGAAAATCTTTTTGAAAAGAGAGCGGACCTATATGAGGAGCTCAGCGGAGCGACCTCTATCAGGGGGCAATCTACAAATACCAAGATAGGAGAGAATCAAACTGAAATTCTCGTCTACCCATCCGGAGATACGAAATCGATCTATTCTTCAGTAGGAAGAACTGGGAACCAGCTTTTCGATAAGAAGAAAGTTATAGATTCTATTCAGATGGATATATCGCGTAATGGACTTGTAATCAAAAAAGACTCAGAAATAGTCACTATCTATGATGCGGAAGAGGCGTACACCATTCTTACAGAAAAAATGAGCATTACTCCTCAAGAAGCACTTCGCTTTCTGGCCTTTTCGAATCAGGGAGCACATACTGAGTATTTCACAATCTTGCTCGAATCTGGAAGAGAAAAAAATCCAAACTGGTTTGCAACAGGAACAACCACTGCCGACACAAAAACCACTTTGGATATAACCAATCCGGATCAACCAACACAGACTATCAAATCGTCTTACCCCCTCACTAATACGAAAACAATGAAACGGGTGGCACAGGTGGAGTTCGACTTAACTATCTATCTTAAAGAAAATGAAAATGGGAAAATTAAAGAGGTTCTAACATACAACTTTACTGAGAGTCCTCAACAATCTCTCCCCAGCGAAGCCGTTTTGAGTAACTAGGATCGCTTCGAGGAAGACGGACTAACTGAAGACCATGAGCGGGCGTGCAGAGTTTCAGCTGCAGGCCCGCTTTTTCTTTGCGGGGAGGCGCTAGAATACGGCTCTCGCCTCGTGGGATAGGCTGCTTTGCAGCGATGCAGTAGGAGAACTTCTCATCCTCATACCCCATATCGCCCCCCTTCAGAAAGCGATGGTAGCGCCTACGCGACAGGCGCACGGCAAAGTGGCACCAATCCCCCTTTTGGAGCGGGCAGGCGAGGTTGTGCGGACAGGGAGCGATGATATGAGCTCCATTTTGGACGAGATGAGAACGCGCCTCTAACATCCTTCTGTACCCCTCTGGCGTGCCCGGCTCGACCACCAGAAGAAGCTGACTGCGCTGCCACACAGCGGAGAGCATAGCTGTATCGCGCATCTCCCCCCACGAGTAGGAGAAGAGGGAGAGATCGACCGCTTCAGGAAGCGAAGCTAGCTTTCTTAGATCTTCGTTGTAGAGCGAGAGCTGGCGACCGAGCTGAGGCAGCCAACTGCGCGCAAGCGAGAGAAGCTCTGGATCTCTTTCGGTGGCCATGCAGTGCGATAGACTGGGAAAGCTTGCGCATGCAGCAAAAAGAGCCCCTCCAGGGCCGCAGCCTAGATCCCAGACAGATCTGGGTACAAAGGTGGGAAGACACCTACGCAGCTCCTCTAAAACATAGCTGACAGCGGCAAAGGTGGCGGGCAGACGCACCGCTACGTAGGCGATTCTCTCCTCTTCAGAGAGCGCTGTAGAGAGCCCCTTGCGATAGCGCAGAGAGAGTCTCTCATAGGCTTTAGCTAAGCTAGTCCAGCTCCTCCCCTCTAACAGCTCCTCAATCTTGCTCTCTAGAGGCTCTGGCAGCATTAAAGAGCGCCCCAATCGATCGGCCCCCTGCCCACAGACTCTAGAAACTGGTTCGCCTTTGAGAAATGGCGGCAGCCAAAAAACTGCGTAGCCGAATAGGGCGAGGGGTGAGCTGCTGTCAGAATCAGATGAGGCTTTTTACCCGGCACATGCTCTTTCACATGAGCCACCTTCTCCTGCGCCGACTTACCCCAAAGGATGAAGACAATCGGATCCTCCCTTTCGTAGAGCTTCTGGATCACCATATCGGTGAATCTCTCCCATCCTTTGCCATAGTGAGAGCGCGGCTCGCCCTGGCGCACCGTCAGCGTGGCATTCAGCAGCAGTACACCCTGCCTCGCCCATCCCAAAAGCGAACCATGCTCTTTAGGCGGAATACCCAGATCGCTCTGCAGCTCTTTATAGATGTTTTTTAACGACGGTGGTGGCGTCACCCCTAGCGGCACGCTAAAACTCAGCCCCTCCGCCTGGCCGATGCCGTGGTAGGGATCCTGTCCCACAATCACCACCCTCACCTCAGCAAGCGGCGTCTCGCGGAAGGCGGCAAAGACCAGCGGATCGGGTGGAAAGGTGACCACGCCACGCTGCTGCTCAATTTGTAAAAATTTTTTCAACTGTTGGATGTAGGGCTGACTCATCTCCCCCGCCAGGAGCTCATACCAACTTTTTTCGAGCTTCATTCCCATACAAAATGGTACCTCGGTGACCGGTTCAGGATATGGTGACCTTGTCTTTTTCTCCACCTTGTCCTATCCTCCAACCGTTCGACACCCAACTCGATGCCAGGATCGACCCTTATGAAAGATATCGCTGAGAACAATTTGGTTCGCTTTAAAAATATCTCTAAAAAGAAGGAGTCGATCTACGCCAACTTCCGCGTGAAGGGTGTGCGTGGCGGCGTCTACTTCACCGCTTCCATTGCGGTGGATCTCGCTGCTGCCGAGGTGCATCCCGGCGATGTTCTGGAAAAGATCATCGAAGAATGCGCCCGCATTGGTGTGCTCGAGCTCAGCAGAGCGGAGTTTCAATTCGAAGGGCTCTCCGCCTCTATCTAATTTCTATCTGGGTGTAGCGCAGCTTGGCTAGCGCACTTGCATGGGGTGCAAGGGGTCGAAGGTTCAAATCCTTTCACCCAGATTTCTTTTCCCAACAAAAACCACACAAGGGGAAAGCTTTTCCTCTTGAGCGCGAAGCGATCCCTGGAGCGCGGGGCTCTGCCCTCGAGGCCGGAGGCCTCGATATTAATGATCGACTCGCTACAAGTCGCTGGGAAGCCTTAAAAGATAGTCTCTCAGTAGAGAAGACAGTCAGTCGGTTACATTTTGTAACCGACTCCATCCAGAAGAGTCAGCCTCAACCCATCCGTGGTATATCTAACTCACCGTTCGTACGTAAAAACAGATGTTGTCTGTGATTTAGATGTACCCTATAGACGTGCTTCCACAGAGCGAAAAACCACACCATAAAGTATATAATATTCAATTAAATGGCTCTTTGTAAGCTGGTTGCATCCGACCATTTTACGTAGTGTCGTAAAACAGTCTTGACCAATTTACGATACTACGTAAAATGGTCGGTAGAGGACTTTATGAAACGAATCTACGAATTGCTGATGGAGGAACACCTAGCCAAGGAGAGGCAGATGCTCTTTCTGGTGGGTCCGCGTCAGGTGGGCAAAACCACCACCAGCTTGGAGGTCTCTTCTCTTCAGTCGAGACACTTCTACCTCAACTGGGATGTGCAGAAAGATCGACAGCAGATCATGAAGGGCCCAGACACCGTTGCGGAGCTGTTGCAACTGGATAGGCTCTCCCCTGGAAAAGCTGTCGTTGTATTCGACGAGCTGCACAAACATCGCAAGTGGAAGACTTTCATTAAGGGATTCTTCGATAAATACTCAAAAGAGGTGCAGATCATCGTGACGGGCAGTGCGCGGCTCGATGTTTACAAAGCTGGTGGGGATAGCCTCATGGGTCGCTATTTTCTCTATCGGTTGCACCCCATATCGGTTGCAGAGGCGATCCGCCCCACTTTGCGCGAAAAAGAATTAGCAGATCATGCCGAGCAGCTTGCCGAAGAGGATTTCTCTGCCCTATTCCAATTTGGGGGTTTTCCGGAGCCATTCCTTAAACGAGATCTCCGATTCTATATCAGGTGGAAACGACTGCGTGCACAACAGCTCTTTTCAGAAGATCTACGCGATCTCACTAAAATTCAGGATATGGCACGGATTGAACTACTAGCTCAGTTACTTCGTGCACAGGCTGGTCAGTTGATGAGTTACAGCTCTCTTGCCAACAAAATAGATGTTTCAGTCGATACCATTCGACGATGGTTGAAGATATTGAAGTCGTTTTATTACTGCTTCACACTCCAGCCTTGGAGTCAAAATATCACCCGATCTCTCATCAAAGAACCCAAAACCTATCTGTGGGATTGGTCTCTTGTGGAGGATCATGGTGCCCGGGTGGAAAATTTCATCGCCTCTCACCTTTTTAAGGCTGTTCAGTTTTGGACCGATCGGGGCCTTGGAGAATATGATCTCCATTTCCTTCGAGACAAGGAAAAGCGCGAAGTTGACTTTCTTGTCTCGAAAAATGGTCGCCCCTGGTTTTTAGTCGAAGCCAAAGCTTCCGATAATGGAGGCCTCTCGAAGTCGCTATTCCATTACCAGAATCTAACTGGGGCAGAACATGCCCTGCAGGTGGTGTTTGACCTGCCTTATGAAGCAGGTAACTGCTTTGCCTCATCTCGTCCTCTCATCGTCCCCGCCAGAACGTTCCTATCGCAGTTAGTCTGACCACCTAGATTTTTTTTAAAGGGATGTGTGGATCAATTGCATAATGAGAGAAGGTAAGCGAGCCCTCTACTTGCCACGCTTCTCTCGCTTCTCAGCCTCTTTTCTTTCCTTTTCCTGACGGGCATTCTCTTTCTTGATCCGCTTTTCCTCGGCTAAGCGCTCATTCAAGGGGCATTTAGGATTCTTGCAACCCAAAGCAAACGTATACTGATAATTGTCGCAATATGGACATTTCGTTTGGAACTTTTCGCCTATTTCCGTTCTAGCTAAAACGGCATCTCTAAGGAAGCTACCATTTTGATCAGATTCAAGAAGGGGAAGCGCTGTGTAATCCCCCTCATCGTTCAGGGCTAGATAGACACGACCACCTTCAAGAAAGAGTCTATCTCCACGCAGATAGATGCGATCTTCTCGAATCCATCCTACGCATTCGGCAGAGTTTTCCAGCACCATATCAACCACAGCTATTCCAGCAGCCTGTTCGTCAAAATCTTGCAAGTGGGCGAAACAGACCGATGTAGCTAAAATGGCAAAAAGAGAGACTGCTCGTTGGAATGTGATTGTCATATGAAAACCCCATCAAGAAGAATTTATTACCAATGTTTTGCCCTGTCTGTCGTTTTGATGGCAATCATTTTTCTTACACAGTCTTGCCAACTTGGAGAGACTAAAAAGAGTGATCAAACCAGATATGAGGTGAGTGCTGAGGAGAGGGTCTGGATGACGAAGCTCTTCGACAACATCCTCTTCTGGGATCATGCCGTTTATACCCTGTGGGGCTCTAAACCGATCACAGAGATCGTCCTCTCTCATTACAGCGATGAAGATATGGCTCTCATCGAGAAGGAAGCTAGCCTTAATCCTTCGAACAATGGCTACATAGTCGAAGGTGATCTGGAAGAAAATTGGGAAAGATGGGAAGCGATCCAGTCCCGTTTTCCCATGAAACGCTATCTGCTTTTCAAAAGTCACGACTCGGTTGATGGAAGATATTCATACGTCTACTTCGTGAATATCCTAAGAACTGCAATGGTCATTCAGGAGAATTATGAGCTGTTTAGCAAAGCTGTCGACTTTGACTTTCACCCTCTTGAAGTGGTGCTGGAAATGCCTAACCGCGAATCAAGGTTTTGGAAGGGCATAAACGACTCATACAATAGCCCCATGCTCTGGGGAATTCTCTTTGGATTTGGGAGACAAAATTCCCACTGTTTTTATTGGAAATATTTCGACTGCCCAAAGATTTGTGAGCGCTTCTTTGATCAGTTTCCCAGACGATTCAGCAATCCAGAGCCTGAGGGAATGGTAAGCATCACAGCCCAGAACTTCATACTTCCCACCTTTGTCTCATTTTCTGATGAGGATGAGGTGATCGAGCGCTACAAGGTAGAGCGGGAGAAGATCTTGCAGATCTATCGAAAAGGCGACCGCCTCGATATTACGCTTCAAAAACTCACAAACTGAATCTCCCCTCAGCCGGTTCGCTATTCGCTCACCTGCTCCGCATTGCGAAGACCCACCGGGTCTTCTTCATGTCTCCGCAGTCACCTTCACATCAGATTTTCTTGTGGATTTTGGCTGGGGAAATGCCCGTCGATAAGCTGATCAGCGATTGGTTCGTAAACTGTCGACAAAGAGGACTCCGTCGAAAAGTGGCAGTTTATCGTCGAGTTATCGACCAGTTTTCATCAGCCTTTTTATCGTAGAAAAATGGTGGGGTTATCAACAGTTCCACAGCCCCTGAAGAAGAAGAGTATTTCTAAGAGATCTTAAGAGGGAAAGTCTGTGGGAGTTTTGATAGAGCCAAATATTAAAGTCTCGTGTAAGAATGCGAAGAGTATGAGTTCCAAGCTCTTTGTGAGTCGGTTTTTCGATCTCGATCACTACGAACATAGCGCGCTGTTTGATCGAGCTGATCCTCTTTGGAGCGCGCTTGAGCTGCTAGAAGAGCATCTTCGCTCGTTTCCCCATCTGGGGCAGCTGAATGGAACCATCTCTCCACAGGCCTATCTAGAACAGCCCGAGACAATCTATATAGCTCCAGGCTGTCAGATCGAAGCGGGAGCCTTCATTCGTGGTCCATGCATTCTGGGCGAAGGGTGTGTGGTGCGTGCACACGCCTATATCCGCGGTTTTCTTGTAGCGGGCAGGGGCTGTCTCATCGGACATGGCACTGAGGTGAAGAATTCGATTCTTTTAAACGATGTGCATCTGGCCCACTTCAACTATCTGGGCGATTCCATCCTAGGAAACGGCGTCAATCTGGGCGCTGGAGCAAAGTGCGCCAACTTTCGCCTTGATGGTGGTATGGTGCAGCTGCGGATAGATGGTCAGAAGGTGAATAGTGGCATGCGCAAACTGGGCGCTATTTTGGGAGATGGTGTGCAGGTGGGCTGCAACGCTGTGCTCTCGCCTGGAACAGTGCTGGGAGCTAGGTCTACTGTAGAGCCGACGCTGCATGTGGTGGGTGTCTACGGCGAAGGTGCGCGGCTGACAGCTAAGGGGGGAAGATGATTATTGCAGGGCCCAAGATGGGGGCGTCCAGGAATTTTAGGCTCCTCTTCTGGAGAGACCAGATTGAGCAGGAGCTGGCCAAAAGCGTGGGGGAGATGGGCGAAAAGAACAAGCTACGCGACGCCTGCGAATATAGCCTACGCGCTAAAGGAAAACGGCTGCGCCCACTGCTTGTGCTTTTGATTGGAGAGGCTCTGGGTCATGGCCTCGATGTGATGGATGCCGCTCTGTCTGTGGAGTTTTTCCATAACGCCTCTCTGATCGTAGACGATCTGCCCGCAATGGATGATGCGCAACTCAGGCGTGGGCAGCCGGCGGTCCACAGGGTGTTTGGCGAGTCGATTGCTCTACTGGCTAGCTACGCCCTCATTACGGCTGCTTTTGAGCGCCTCCAGCGCAATTGCGTGAAGATGCGTGAGTCGGGAGCCCCCTTTGCCTCACGAAGCGATAGAGTGTGTGTTCTAGCGCTTGAGAGCACCTCTGTCTGCGCTGGCATTCTTGGCGCCACAAGCGGGCAATTTTTCGATATGTTCCCCGGCCAGCCTACGCTGGATGGTCTGCGCGAACTGATCTACAAAAAGACAGTCACTCTGTTCGAGGTCTGCTTTGTGCTGGGATGGCTCTATGGTGGGGGGGAGTTTGAAAAGCTTCCGATGGTGAAGAGTGCTGCCTACCATCTTGGTTTTGCTTTTCAGGTGGCGGATGATCTAAAGGATTGCGAGATGGATCAGCGTCTAGGTCGCAAGGGCAATATCGCCCACTTTCTGGGAAGGCCTCGCGCCGCGGCTCTCTTTCAAGAAGAACTGCAGCTCTTCCAAGAAAAGCTGCAGAGATTGGAGATTGCAACTCCCTCCTTTGAGAGGCTGGTAGAGAGCCTACTCAAAGCGGGAGCGGTCTGAGGAGTTACTACTGGACTTCAGAAGTGGCAGCTTTGGGCAGTGTTAGAATTCCAGAAAGTATAGCTATTTGATCAAATAGAGAAAGAGTTGGTTGTGACTCCTTTTGAGGCTGCTGGATTTGATCGGCAGGTGGAGTGGGTTGCTCTTCTGTTTTTTTCTTGTTAGCAACAAGCTCTTCGTTGGATTTTTGGTTTTTAGCATCCAAAGCAGCTAGGTGCTTGTTTGTTCGATGAGCCTGAATTCCTAGAATGATAGTAAAGAAGATGAAGCTGATCACGAAGACGACAGGGGCAGCTATAGCCACTGCTATACCACCTGCTGCCAGGGCGAGACCTACTTCAGCGCCTGTGCCTCCAGTTGCAGCTGTCAAAAGTCCACCTAGACCTACACCTGCAAGGCCACCGGCTGTAGTAGCGCCACCAACGATTGCAGCTCTCTTGAGAGAGTTGACAATCACGTCACGGCGAGTGATGCCGTATGTTTTAGAAAAGTTTTTGGCCTGCTCTGTTGTTTTAGCCTCAGTCTTATCAGTGGGAGCTGGGGGAGTGGTTGGTGTAGCATGGCTTTGTGCTAAAGCGTTTTTAATAACTGGTCTGGTCATCATATTCTTTCTCCAAGTGATGGTTTAATAAGATGGAGATATCATATTTAATAAATGTTTTGTTTTGTTAACTGTATTATTAATTTTTTATTATTTATGGGGTGGGTAGAAGGCCAAGCCGCTGAAGCGGCTGGGCCTGAATGACTTAGACTAGGGCCTCTTCGGTTATAGGCTCGTTAGCTGTGGGGGTGGCCTTATGGGAGATGGGGGGCTGTTCGGCTGCTTTTTGACGGATTAGCAGGTCGATCTCCTCGATCAGGGCGGGGCTCTTCTTGAGCTCTTCCATAGCTCCATGTTTGCCCTGTCCTAGCCTCTTTTCGCCATAGCTGAACCAGGTGCCGCTCTTCTTGACGATGCCGTAGTCGACTCCTAGGTCGATGAGCGAGCTGATGCGCGAGATCCCCTCGCCAAACATGATGTCCACTTCGGCGATGCGGAAGGGGGGCGCCATCTTGTTCTTCGCAATCTTCACCTTGACGCGGTTGCCGATCTCATGCCCGTCGTTGTTTTTGATGCCGCCAATTCTGCGGATATCGATGCGTACTGATGAGTAGAATTTCAGCGCTCTTCCACCTGTTGTGGTTTCGGGATTGCCAAACATCACGCCGATCTTTTCGCGTACCTGATTGATGAAAAGAGCACAGGTGTTGCCACGCGCCAGTGTGGCGGTAAGCTTGCGCAGAGCTTGTGACATCATGCGGGCTTGCAGTCCCATGAAGGAGTCGCCGATCTCGCCATCTAGCTCGCTTTTGGGTACCAGTGCAGCCACTGAATCGATGACGATCAGATCGATCGCTCCCGATCTGGCCAGCATTTCGGTGATGTTGAGCGCCTCTTCGCCACAGTCTGGTTGCGAGATCATCAGCTGATCGATATTCACTCCAAGCTTAGCAGCATAGAGTGGATCGAGTGCATGCTCGGCGTCGATGTAGGCAGCTGTGCCTCCTGCCTTCTGGACATTGGCTACTAGATGTAAAGCGAGGGTGGACTTTCCCGAAGATTCTGGGCCATAGACCTCGACAATTCTGCCTTGCGGGATGCCTCCTATGCCGAGAGCTAGATCGATCGCAAGCGAGCCGGTGGGGATGGTCTGTACGGAGTGGGTAGCCGAATGCTTGCCCATGGTCATGATCGACCCTTCGCCAAACTGCTTTTCGATCTGGGAAATAGCCAGCTCGAGTGCCTTTTTTCTCTCTTGTTCTGTGGGTTGTGCCATTGCTTGGACTCCTTGGTTTCCACTCTTCTTCCACAATAGCAGAGCAGACCCTTTGAGTATAAAACCGATTTCTATTAAGCAACTTTTAGAGGAGACAGAATGCTGCTAGCAGGTGACATTGGGGGAACTAAGACCCATCTTGCGCTTTTAGAGGCGCGGCTGCCGCTGGCGATTGTAGCGGAGAAGAAATATCCCAGCCGCGATTATGCAGGTCTAGAGCAGATTGTGTCGCAGTTTCTGAAGGAGTATCCCGGTTCGGTACGGGGATCTTGCTTTGGGATTGCTGGCCCGATCCGCGAGGGGCGCTGTCACGCCACCAATCTGCCCTGGAAGGTGGACTCCTCGGTATTGAGCAAGCAGCTAAGAGGAGCCCCCGCCCATCTGATCAACGACCTAGAGGCCAACGCCTATGGCCTCTCCTGCCTGGCGCCAGATGAGATGCGAACTCTTCAGGTGGGGCGGGCAAGCCGTGCCAACCGCGCGCTTATCGCTGCGGGGACGGGGCTTGGAGAGGCGGGGCTCTTTTGGGATGGTGAGCACTATCACCCCTTCGCCTGCGAGGGGGGCCATTGCGATTTTGGGCCGCGCAGCGAGCTGGAGCTCGATCTCTGGCGCTATCTGGCACAAAAATTCTCACATGTCTCCTACGAAAGGGTGCTGTCGGGGCCAGGAGTGCTCAATCTCTACCAATTTCTTGTGGAGAAAGTGGGAGAAAGAGCTGCGGCCGAGACAATCAAGCGGATTGAAAAAGAAGATCCGGCCAAGGTGATCACCGAAATGGCGCGAAAGGGGTGCCAAGCTTCGCTGCGCACCATGCGCTGGTTCTCTTCGATCTACGGGGCTGAATCCTCCAACCTGGCTTTGAAGACGCTGGCACTGGGGGGCCTTTTTCTGGGTGGGGGAATTGCGCCTAAGATTCTCGATTTTTTGGAGGGGCCCGAATTCATGCAGAGTTTTCTGGATAAGGGGCGTTTTCGAGCGCTTCTCGAGGAGGTACCAATTCGCGTGGTGTTGAACGAAAAGACGGCGCTTCTAGGTTCGGCCTTCTATGCGCTAGAGCGGCTAGGTGGTAGGCTATGATTGAAGAGTTAGAGCGTCTTGCAAAGCAGCAAAATGGTCCCGTACAGGCCTGGAGCAGATGGGGCCCCTTTGTTTCAGAAAGGGCCTGGGGCACAGTGCGCGAAGATTATAGCGCCAATGGGGATGCCTGGTCTTATCTGCCTTTTGACAAGGCGCACGAAAGGGCGTTTCGTTGGGGTGACGATGCCATCGCCGGCTGGTGCGACCGCTATCAGCTGCTGCTGTTTGCCCCCGTTCTCTGGAACGGAAAAGATCCCATTTTGAAAGAACGGCTCTTTGGCCTCTCTTCTCCTGAAGGAAACCATGGCGAGGATGTGAAGGAGGCCTATTTTCATCTCGACGGCCTTCCCTCTCACGCCTACATGCGCTATCTCTACCGTTACCCTCAGCAAGAGTTTCCCTACGCCAGAATGAGAGAGGAGGCAGCTAAACGTTCCACGCATGATCAGGAGTTCGAGCTAGTCGATAGCGGCATCTTCGAAGAAAATTATTACACTGATATCACCATCGAGTATGCCAAGATCGACGCCGATGAGTGGGCGGTGCGCATTGAGCTTCATAACGCCGGACCAGAAGAGACCGAAATCCACCTACTGCTGCAGCTCTGGTGGCGCAACCGCTGGGCCTGGAACCCCTCCTCCTCGTCCCATCGACCCACCATCAAATCTAGAGGCAATGGAAAGGTGGCTATGCTGCTTCTGGATGATACCGAGGCGCCCGCTCTAGAAAATCTGACATTTCCCTACCGCTTGGGGCAGAGATTCTTTCATAGCTCCGGTTCGCCTAAGATTCTTCTGACTCACAACGACAGCTCACTACCTGGCGACACCAAGCAGAAGAAAGATGCCTTCCACCGCTTTTTGGTGCAGAAAGAGAGCGATGTACTGGAAACAGGCGAGGGGACCAAGGCGGCGCTGTACCACCACCTAAAAAAACTTGCTCCTGGCGAGAAGAGGGTGGTCTATGGCCGCATGAGCCGCGTTGCGCTCGATGATCCTTTTCACGATGTGGAGGCGCTCTTTGCTAAGCGGCGCCAGGAAACAGAGCTCTACTACGACACCATCGCCCCCAGCACTCTCTCTAGCGAACGAAAGAGCATCTTCCGCAAGGCGCTCTCCGGCATACTCTGGAGCAAGCAGATCTACCTCTACGATGTGAACCAGTGGCTGAAGGGAGATAATGCTGACCATCCACCGCCCGATTCCCGTCTCAAGATTCGCAATCAGCACTGGCGCCATCTCAATTCGATGCGCATTCTCACCATGCCCGACAAGTGGGAGTACCCCTACTTCTGCGCCTGGGATCAGGCGTTTCATGCGCTCACTCTGTCGGTGGTCGATCTGGAGGCGGCTAAAGAGCAGCTATGGCTGCTTTTCTTCGACCAGTTTCAACACCCCAATGGCGAGCTTCCCGCCTGCGAGTGGGAGTTCTCCGATAAAAATCCTCCTGTGCAGGGCTGGACCCTCTGGCGCCTTTACGAACGCGAAAAAAAGCTGACAGGAAAGGGAGATCGCCAGTTTCTTGAACGCTGTTTCCATAAGCTACTGATCAACTTCGCCTGGTGGGTCAACAAGGTGGATAGCTCTGGCAACAACGTTTTCGAGGGTGGATTCCTCGGTCTCGATAACATCACCCTGATCGACCGCTCGCAGAAGCTTCCTGGAGGGGTGAACCTGGAGCAGTCGGATGGAACAGGCTGGATGGCTAACTTCTGCCTCGCCTTGATGAGGATCTCGATGGAGCTAGCGCTCGAAAACCCTGTCTACGAATCGCTCGCCACCAAGTTCTTCGAGCATTTTGTCTACATTGCCTCGGCGATGAAGAAGGTGGGCAACCGCAGCCACGAGCTCTGGAGCGACCGCGATGGCTTTTTCTACGATGTGCTCACCTACCCCGATGGCAACTTCGCCAAGTTCCGCGTCCGCTCGGCCGTTGGCATCATCCCGCTCTTTGCTGTCGAGCTGCTTACCCCCGATCTTCTCGAACGGCTCCCCGCCTTCCGTAGCGATTTCTCCTGGTTTTTACGCAACCGCACCGATCTGGTGAGCGACTGCATCACACCACTTCCAGGGGGGCGTTATCTCCTCTCTTTGGTCAACCAGCAGCAGCTGCGCAGTATGGTGGGCTACATCTGGAATCCCGAAGAGTTTCGCGCAGAGTTTGGCCTGCGCAGCCTCTCTCGCTACCACAAGAACCATCCCTTTTCTTTTGAAGGCAAAGAGGTGGGCTACGAGCCGACCGAATCGGTGCAGAGAATCAAGGGGGGCAACTCCAACTGGCGCGGTCCTGTCTGGATGAACATCAACTACCTCCTCATCCATTCACTCAAACGCTTCCATGAAGCGCTGGGAGATGGCTTCACTGTAGCGGCACCCGGCGAAGAGCCGGTTACCCTCGAGGCGATGGCGCGCTCCTTCTCCGAGCGTCTTATCCATATTTTCGAACAGGGTGAAGATGGCAAAAGGGCCTTCTGGGGCGAGAGCTTCCCCTATGCCACCCACCAAGGTTGGCAGGAGCATCTGCTCTTCTACGAATATTACAATCCCGAAACAGGCAAAGGCCTTGGCGCCGCCCACCAGACCGGCTGGAGCGCCCTGGTGGCCAACCTCCTCGAGGAGTGGAGCTAAATCCTGCAAAATCCTGCAATTTCGTTGCAGGATTTTGCCTAATTTTGCAGGATTTGTAGCTTGAGGGTATATGAATCTCATCGATCTTCTCGCACAGCCAGAATCTAAGACCTTGGAATTCAAGAGGGACATCTCCTCTTTGGATCAAATTATAAAAACAATAATTGCTTTCGCAAACACTGCTGGAGGCATCCTCATCATCGGCAGGGCCCCCACTGGGGAGCTGGTGGGGCTACAGGATCTCTTCCGAGCGGAGGAGGCTTTAGCAAGCGCCATTGCCGACAATATCCACCCCTCTCTTCTGCCGGAGATCGAAATTGCCACCGTCGACGGCAAGAATCTGCTGGTGGTGAGGGTACCCCATTGGAGAGCGCCGTTTTACATGAAAAAGCTGGGAATGCCCGGCGGTGTCTATGTGCGGCTCGGGTCGACCAGCCGCCCAGCTGGCTCTGACATTCTCATCGAACTGCAGCGCTCTGCTCTGACCACCTCGTTCGATCAGAGGCCTCTTCCCGAGCTGAACCAGCAGGCGCTCGATCTTCGGCAGGCCTCCTCGCTTTTTCAGGCACTTGGCAAGGAGCTTTCCTTGCCGCAGCTACGCTCTCTCGGAGCACTCGTTCCCTACGCCGGACGAACAGTCCCCTCCGTAGGAGGGCTGATTCTGCTGGGGACAAAAGAGGCGCGAGAGCAGTGGGTGCCCGATGCACGTGTGAGCTGCGCCCGCTTTTATGGCGAAACTAAGGCGAGGATTCTCGATCAATATCACGTTGAGGGGACCATCTTAGATGCTGTGACCGAAGTGCCCAAATTCATTGCCCGCAACACACGGTTAGTCGCCCACTTTGGAGCCATGCAGCGCCAGGATATTCCCGAATATCCGGTTGTTGCCATCCGCGAAGTGCTCATCAATGCACTGGTGCATGCAGACTATTCTGTAGCTGGATCTCATATTCAGATCGCTATTTTTAGCGATCGGCTGGAGATTCAGAGTCCAGGTATGCTGCCCTTTGGGTTCACTCTAGATGATTTGAAAATGGGAGTGAGTCGCGTGCGCAACCGCGTAATAGTGCGCTTTTTTCATGAACTGCAGCTGATGGAAGAGTGGGGCAGTGGTTACAAAAGAGTGCTACAGGCCTGTCTCATAGGGGGCTGCAAGGAACCGATATGGGAAGAGTTAGGAAGTGTTCTTCGCGTCACATTTTTCCCCTATGTAGAGAGTTTTCTTGCACAAGAGACACAGGCCTCTCCCTTTGAGAGAGAAATCTTCGAACGTGAAGTGGTGATCTTAAATCTTTTTCAGGGAGGAGAGAGCCTTCCCTTTAGAGAGATCTTTCAGAGGCTATCCATTCCCATCTCAGAGAGAACGCTCCGCTATGATCTGGCGCAGCTGAAGGAGCGCGGCCTTCTGAATTGTCGTGGAAAGGGCAGAGGGGTGGTCTGGAGGCGAAATTGAGTTAGGAGGAGAGTTTCTCCGTTAGTTCGAGAAAGCTTTTCGATGGAGGGGAATCGGAACATCGGATGGTTGCACCCCCCGAAAGAGCGGTGATTTCTAAGAGATTTGCCGATTCATTGACTTTCCAGAAAAAGCCTCCCGAGATCATCGCACACTTTTTGTGAGCAAAAAACATGAGGCAGGAGAGCAAAAAGTTAGGGGCATTCCAGAGGGAATTCGAGGCATCCGTGATTTTGAGGTCCGCCTCTTTCTCTTTGTAGGCCTCTAGCCAGGCGTAGAGTTGTGGATGGTCGATGGTGACGCTCTTTCCCTCATCAAGGAAGAGCAGTTCCCCCTTGTCTAGCCTACCTGTGATCGTTTTGTGATCGATGCTTCTGCCGCTTCCTACCAGAGTCATCATGTTAGTGTGAACATCGGGCGACCTCCTGGAAGGGGAGGCCCTTGCTGAAGAGGCAGGTGGTGCTATGTCTACACGACCAATGTCGAGAGAGAGGTTTTTGGCTCTTCTGAGCGAAGAGGGCGATCCTTTCCCACCCTCCGTGAGGCGCAAAACAGCGGGGCTGGGTTTGGCTACTGGTGGCACTGTTGCCTGAAGCAGTGTGATGGTGCAATACTGGAGCAGCGTGACCGAATAACACCACTTGCCCTCTTGAAAACTTAAGAGGCCTTCGGCTGCTGGGTTATCTGGGTCGCAGCGCATGATTTTATCGAAGTAGGCGGCGATCTTTTCGACTGTTGTGAGGCCACCGGCAGTGCGAGCCCACTCCTGGCTGGCAATGAATTGGTCGGACACGTTGTCAATGACAAGGCTTTCGTGTCTTTGGAATTCGATTTTTTCTTGTTTCATAAACTGCTCGAGAGAATCGAATCGATGAATTTTTGGATCACGAAACAGACACCAAATTGATTCCATGAAAAAACTCCGAAACAACCTCAAAAGGAAGAGCATTGTGCTGGATGAGCCAGCGGAAAGCAAGAGCTGCCCCCCATACCGGTTCGTGTACAGCCGGTTTACATGGTGAGGGTTTCGGGGTGCCAGCGGATCCAGAGGTAGTGGTGAGAGCGGGTGAGGTACTCTTTGCGCGAAGAGGCGGCCCTGTGTGTCGCTCGAAGCTCCTCTAGGCGCTCCTGCAGTGGGGTGATGAGAACGCCCCCTTTTGTCGCTCTGCTTTCGATGCAGGTGGCTTTGTCTAGCAGCGCTACCACGTGGCCGACGCCATTTTGTCTGTAGAAGAGCAGATCAAGGGGAAGAAATGGCCCAGAGGACGCTAACGTTCTTCCGATCTTCACCTGATCTAATGTGTTGCGCGGGAGAAGGCCGTTTGTCGCTTCGTAGAGCAGCCCCGAGCAGTCAACGCCGCGCAGGCACCAGAGCCGCTCCTCTTCTGAGGTGAGGGTGCGTGGAGGGGGGAAGAAAGAGAGCATATGAGGCAGCCCCTCTTTCCAGTTGCCGCCCCAGAGGTAGCGAGAGCCGATGAAAGAGAGAAGTCTCTTTTGTAGCGCGGCAATGGAGGGGAGAGAGGGGGGAGGGGAAATCTCTTCGCCCAGAAAGCGTATGTCGACAAAGAGCTTCTGTCCACTGTAAGCTGGAGTGGTGATCTGACAGATCTGCTCCGATATCCTCTTCTCAATCTGAAAGAACGTTCCTGGAAGTGCAATGGTCTCGAGCTGCAGCAGAAATCCGCGAGAATCGAGCGGCAGCGGCAGCCTGAAGAGAGAGGCGATCTCAGGGGTGTTGAAGATCGGAGTGGGCAGCTTAGCACATCGCATGGAATTTTTTTTGGCAGCGGTCTACATTGTGGTGAGTGGACTATTTTCCGGGTAAGGAGTTTCACCTATGAAACGATCTCTTCTTCTCTCGTCTTTCTTTCTCCTTGCCTCTTGCGGTCAGCACAAACAAGAGGAGCGATCGCAGCATAGGCTGGCCATCAACATCGGTGGCGAGCCGCAAAGTCTCTATCCCGCCGAAGCTGGCCATGTTGTCGAGACCAACATTGCGCGGATGCTCTTTGATGGACTATCGCGCGTCGGCCCTACCGGCAAGGCGGAGTTGGCTCTGGCGGAGAGCTTCGAGATGGATGGGTCGCAGACGATCTACAGATTTCGTCTCAGGCCTGCCCTCTGGTCGGATGGCGAGCCGGTGCGCGCCGAAGATTTTGTTCGCTCCTGGAAAGAGGCGCTGCTGCCGAATGCCAACTCCACCCTTGCTTCGCTGCTCTATGTTCTGCGCGGAGCCGAGAAGATCAAAAAGGGAGAACTTGTCGCCGAAGAGCTGGGAGCGCGAGCGCTCGATGAGACCACACTCGAGCTGATGCTGGAGCGTCCGATAACCGATTTTCTGGAGAGGCTGGCGCAGCCGGTCTTTTTTGCCAGCTGTCACCGCATGCAGGGGGAATTCCCTGTGGTGAATGGCCCCTTTCGCCCCACGGCGTGGGAGCGCGGATCTACTCTCTATTTAGCAAGAAACCAGCACTACTGGGATGCAGATTCGGTCAAGCTAGAGAAAGTGGAACTCTGTGTGGTGGAGGCCAATACCGAGCTGATGCTCTTTGAAAGGGGCGAACTGGATTGGGTCGGCTCGCCTTTAAGCAGCATCTCTGTGGATGCGCTGCGCCATCTGCTGCAGAAGGGCCATCTCGAGCGCTTCCCCTTCCTCGGCACCTCCTTTTTGCGCAGCAATACCAGTCGCTTTCCGATCTCTTGTAGAGAGGCGAGGCTGGCGCTTTCGCTTGCGTTAGATCGCGAAGAGCTGGTGCAGATGGTGGCGGAGGGGATGCTCGAGCCGACATGCTCGCTAGCGCCTTTAGCCCTGCGGCAGGGCAAAGAGCCCTTCCCACTGATAGGAGATGCTCATGAGGGGAAGCGTCTCTGGAGCCAGCTGGCTCTCCCTGAGGGAGTGGAGCTAAAGATGATTTATCGCATGGGGGGGAGAGGTCACCGCATTGCGCAGGCGGTGCAGGAGCGCTGGCGCCAGGTGCTGGGGATCATGGTGCAGCTACAGCCCCTCGAATCGGGATGCTACTTCCAGGCGCTGCGCGCAGGCGATTTCGACTTTGCCTTCTGCGACTGGATCGCCGATGTGGCGGAAGAGGAGAATTTTCTGGAACTATTCTCGACAAGAGAGCATTCAGGAAACCACACCGGATGGGAGAATCGCGAGTACCGAGAATTGATGGAGCTGCTGCAGAAAGAGCAGCCTCCCGAGGTGAGAGCGCGCTACCTTCTGCGTTGCGAAGAGATTCTAGCAGAAGAGATGCCGGTTTTGCCACTCTTCGAGTATGTGCAGCTCTTCATGCGTTCGAAAGATCTATCGGGTGTAGTGATGACGCCACTAGGAGGGTTTGACCTGAAATGGGCCGAAAAACGGTAATACTGCTTGCTCTGCTGTTACCCAATTTACTGATGGCTACCAGCGTCTATCTGATGAATGACAGTTCCTATCCTTTGCGCGCGGTCATTCGGGCTAACGATGGCACCTATCTCGGCGAGATGGTGCTCAATCCGCAGACCACCAGCACCTGGTCGGACGGCGGCCGCCCTAGCGCCGGTCTCGAGCGGTATCCCTCTACGCGCACTCCCTACATGGTGACCTGGTACTGCATGGAGGGCTCCATCTTTTCGGTCTTTCAATCAGCGCCAACCGGGGGCACTGCTTCAGCTTTAGCCGGCAGCGGAACCAAGGCGTGCAAGCCCAAGAAAAAGAAACAGAATTCACAAGAAACCAACCCAGAGGGAAATCTCCATGAGGGCATTCCCGGAGCAGGCGGTCCTCAAGTGCCGTCCCAACCATAGAGGATTTTTTATGAAATACTCTCTTCTCTCGTTACTGGCAGTCTCCACACTGCTCTGTGCAGACACACTGACGCTGATCAACGACTCCGACTACGACCTGAAGGCGGTGATCCACAATTCCGATGGCAAGAAGATGGGAGAGGTGAATCTTCCGTCCCATGCGGATGATAGCTGGTCCTCTCCGGGCGAATTGGGTGGGCTGACTGAAGAGGGTCCAAATGGCTTCCCTCCTCCTATGACTGCCATCTACTACACCGTCACCTGGTATTGCTCTAGAGGAGAGGAATTCTCCTCGTGCGACGAGGTCTATAACGAAAGCACCGTCACCGCCAACGGCTGCCCCGGCAACCAGCAGTGCGGCATGGGACTTTCACTACCGCAGTAGCGGTAAGAGGCTAACTCTCTAACTTGATCGCATCTCCTCAACGATGGCTTTTCTGAGGTTCATTCTGGAATTTAAACAGATTGTAGATGCCAAGGGCTTTGTTGCACAAATCAGCCTGAGAGAGGAATCGGCGCCTAGTCCTCTTAGATTCCTTGCTGCTTAGGTAGTCACCTCCACCTTAATAGCTATCAGGCATGCCAAGAAGCGTCATCCTGTTCAGCGCTTGATATCGGATTGCCACCTCGGTCGCCTGGGCTCGGAATTTCCGCGATGTCAATCGATCTCCAAATATCTGCTTACTTCGATACATGGCCGTTTCCACGAGCGACCTTTGGTGATATCCAACCTCTCGTTTCCAAGCGGCTCGTCCATCGGCCCCAAGAGCTCGAATCCTCTTAACTGCTTCATCTCGTTCGTTCAAT
>DAHXNQ010000019.1 GCA_027365315.1 Rhabdochlamydiaceae bacterium
AGCTGTCATGGATCAGGAGGTCATTTCGTTTAAGGAGCAGGTGGTCCACGAGCAATTCTTCCAGAACCCTTATCCCTTCAGTCAGCAACAGGCGCTCTCTTGGGAGGAAAATGGAAGGGTTCTGGGATCTCTTTTTGCTCGCGAAAGCCTCAAAAACATCGAACAGCAGATCACAGACTCTCCCAGGCTTTCTCAAGAGGTGCAAACCGTAGGCTTGCAGTATGATCTCTCTATCTCACCAGAACATAGCCTAATCCCACTTGATTTTGGCCATCCAGGAATCGACAGCATCTTCTCCACCGATTATACCTCCCTATTCGCCACCTCGGAGGCCGATTTTCAGACCCTCTCCTATCAGGTGCGAGGAGAAAGAGCTTTAGAATGCGGCTATTACGATCAGGCAGTTCAGGATTTGGGTAGAGCGATCGAACTCAATCCGACCAACCCTCTTCCCTATCTAGAGAGAGGAGTGGCCCATTTTGGTTTAGGCCAATACGACTTCTTGTTAGAGGACTATCACACCTTCAGCTCTCAAGCGCAAAAAACATATCCCCTATCTATCCCAGACTTTGGCCGAGGCCTTGCCAAAGGACTTCCCAGGGGGATCTACGACTCTGGAGAGGGGATTTTCCTCCTTGTATCGGACCTCACGAGACATCCTATTCATACAGGAAGGCAGATGTGGCATGCCCTCACTCTCTTAAGCGAACTGGCTCGCTCTGAAGAGTGGAGCGCTTTAAGCGAAGTGTTAGCCCCCGAAATCCATAAGCTTGTCAAAGAGTGGGAGACTCTTCCATCCAATGTGCGGGGAGAGCTAGCTGGATATGCCTTCGGCAAGTATGGCGCCGACATCATCATCCCCGGTGCCCTAGCCAAAGCCGTCTCCCGAGGTCTAAAAGGGGCCCAAAAGGTGAGTGCAGTCTATCGAGGCCTGCAAACCGCCGAACAGACCCTCCTCCTCGAATCCGTTGCCACCCTAGAAAGCGGTGCTAAAATTGCAGAAGTCATCGAGGTTAGCAAAAACACCATCATCCTTGGCGAAGAGTTAGGGCTATCCACTCGTGAAATGGGCCAACTCAAGCAAGCTGGGCAGTTAGA
>DAHXNQ010000034.1 GCA_027365315.1 Rhabdochlamydiaceae bacterium
GAGACTTGATTTGGTGCCAGATGAAACTATTGCTCTTGTGGAGGAACGGCTTAACAATCGGCCTCGGAAGGTGCTACAATTTCGGACACCCATAGAGGTCTTCAACGGGTGCCAAATGGAGGCTACCGTTGTTGCACTTCAGAGTTGAAAAGGTGAACTTTATAGGAAAATTGTTGGGCTACGGCTGCAGTCTATTTCTGGCCGTAGGAGCGCCGCTGACAGGCGCGCCCGCAACCAAAGAGGAGAAGGTGCTGAAGGTGGGCACCACGTCGGGCTACGCCCCCTACGTTAGCCTGAATGCGGAGGGCAAATATGAGGGGTTTGATATCGATTTTGCGAACCTTTTAGCTGCCAAGCTGGGAAGGAAGTTGGTCATTGAGGATCTAGGCAGTATGCCTAGCCTCATTCTCGCTCTGAAGCAGGGAAAGGTGGATAGCCTGATCTGGGCGGTCTCCATCACCGAAACGCGACAGCAGCAGATGGATATGATCTACTACGTTGGCGAAACCACCAGCACCATGCCTTTTCTCTTTTGGAAAGAGGCCCCAGAAGGGGTGAACAGCCTAAGCAACCTGGCCAAAATGCCAAAAAGTCGCATCTGCGTGGAGGCGGGCACCTTCCAAGAAGAGGTGGTGCGCAGCGAACCTACTTTGCGCATCGATAACGTGGATGGCATAGCAGGTGCTGTGATGGCGCTGAAGTATGGCAAATGCACCGCTGTGGCGGTCGATAGCAGCCTTGTAGCAGAGCTACAGAAGCAGAGCCCCGAACTGAAGGTTCTCTACCTTCCCATCCCACCCAAACTCCAGTCGTTTGGAATGGGAGTCTGCGTGAACAAAAAAAATGTGGCGCTGAGTAGCGAAATTAAGAAGGCAATCGAGGAGATGCGCCAAGAGGGTACCATCCTCCAGCTGGAGAAAAAATGGAACCTGGAGGCAGCGCAGTAACCATGGACTCGCTTGATCTTCTGCTACGTTCGCTGCCTCTGCTCCTGAAAGGGGCTCTGGTGACCTTAAAATTGCTGGGGGTGGCCGCCACCCTCAGCTTCAGCATGGGGGCGGTGATGGGGATTCTCACCTGTGAAAGGGTGAAAATTCCATGGCTCTCGCGCCTCGTGCGGAGCATCACCTTTACTCTGCGAGCTATCCCCTTCTTTGTGCAGCTACTCTTGGTCTACTTTGTGTTGCCCGAGCTGCTGGGCTGCAATCTGGGGCCATTTGCCGCCTCGGTGATTGCCCTTGGCGCCTGCTCTTCGGGCTATGTGGCGCAGATTGTGCGCTGCGGCCTGAATGCAGTGCCTCCAACACAATGGGAGGGAGCCTTTGTGCTGGGGCTTGGACCTATGCGCACCCTCTGGCACATCATATTGCCGCAGATGGTGCGAAACCTTCTGCCTGCCTTCAATAACGAACTGGAGCAGCTCTTAAAAAGCACTGCGATCGTCTCTTCGATCGGGATGCTCGAACTGACCCGCATGGGGATGAATATCGTGTCGCGCGAGATGGAGCCAGTCACCATCTATCTCACCTTGGCGCTTTTCTATTTCTCTATGTCGGCAGGACTGGGCTGGCTAACCAAACGACTGGAACGGAGGCTAGCTTATGCTTAAGGCGAACCAAATCTATCTAACCAAGGGTTCCACTCTCCTGCTGGAGAATCTATCCCTATACTGCCCTGCTGGCAGAATCACTCTTCTGCTAGGCAAGAGCGGCTCTGGTAAAACCAGCCTGCTGCGCTGCATGGCGGGACTCGAAAAAGAGTATCGAGGAGAGCTGCTCTACGAAGAGGAGTGCCTGCGCACTCTTGCACCCAGAGAGAGGTGCCAGAGAGTCGGTTTCTTGCCTCAATCATTCCCCCTTTTTCCGCACATGAACGCAACTCTCAACTGCGCCAAAGCGCTGCGCCTACTCTTTGGCGCCTCAAAGAAAGAGGCTACCGACCGAGCCGCAGAGCTGCTTGCCAAGCTGGGGATGGCAGAGATGGGAGATCGCTTCCCGCACCAGCTTTCGGGCGGGCAGCAGCAGAGAGTGGCCCTAGCTCGAGCGCTGATGCTGAATCCAGGATGCCTCATGCTGGATGAGCCCACCTCCGCCCTCGATCCAGAAAATAGCCGGCTCCTGGCGCAGCTGCTATTGGAGCTCGCTGGCGAGGGTCGGGGGATCGTCATTGCCACCCAGGATATGGCCTTTGCCGCGCAGCTACTCGATCGCGCCTACCTTCTCGAAGAGGGCAAACTGGTCGAGGCCTACGACTCAGAAACGGGCCCCCTCCCAGAGGAGAGCCGCATCCAGCGCTTCCTTGTATAAAGAATTGTTTATGAATCAGGAGGGCTAGCGAAACCTTGCAAGCTTTAGACGGAAGCAGTTAGAATCATCCTCGTTTCTGCGGCTATGGCGGAATTGGTAGACGCGCTAGATTCAGGTTCTAGTCAGTTCAACTGGTGGAAGTTCGAGTCTTCTTAGCCGCAAATCTCCGGACGCTTTCTCAAAAGGAAAGCGTCTTTTTTCATCTCGGATCATTTCAGACAAATTTATCCGAGAAGACCCTGTCGGGGCATTTCATACACAAAAAAATTAATACGTCTTAACAAAAACATCATTCGAGCTCTACAGTGATCAACTGAAGATTTCGAATGCTATGCGTCTGCTGCTGCTGCTGCTACTTCTTCTATTTGTCACGTCGCTACAGGCTAGAGGGCTTCCTCCTTCTGTAGCTCTAGATGATGGTTCAGCTCTGGTAGCCGAGCATGTCAATGTAGTCACGGGTGACCTGATCATTCAGCAGCTGGGCCTGCAGGTCCAAGGCGCCATACCACTAGCAGTTCCACGCAGCTACCACAACCGCCTCCACGATAAATCAGAAGCTGGTTGGAAGGACTATCTCCACTGCAAACTGTTTCGAGGGGCGGGCAAGAAAAAGGAATCTCTGAAGAGATTCTTCGTGACCGATGCATCGGGCCTGCAGATAGAATTTCAGCTGATCCGCGACCATCAGGCCAAGAAGATCCTGGATAGGTGCGATCGCGGCAAGCATGCAAAGGGGATTCTCTGCTACGAACCTGCCCTGCCCGAGGGCTATAGCCGCGATGGGGGGCGTCTAGGTCCACCAGATAGCCCCTATCGCATCAAACTGTTTTACGATCTGGACAACAAGAGTGTGGTGCTCGAGCTACCCGGTGGCGGCAAGAGAGTCTATACCTACCATCGCGAGAAGGCAGAAAAACGGCTCTACCTGCTGCGCGAAGAGAAGATGGCAAATGGCCATTCTCTGCACTTTGCCTATAGTGGTAGTGGCAAGTTGGAGGGGGTCATTCTCCGCAGTGCCGAGCGGGGGTGGGAGATCGCTAGCTATCGCATC
>DAHXNQ010000024.1 GCA_027365315.1 Rhabdochlamydiaceae bacterium
GCCAGATGAAACTATTGCTCTTGTGGAGGAACGGCTTAACAATCGACCTCGGAAGGTGCTACAATTTCGGACACCCATAGAGGTCTTCAACGGGTGCCAAATGGAGGCTACCGTTGTTGCACTTCGGAGTTGAAAAGGCGCGGGAATTATTTGCTAGCAGGTGTCTCTGGACGAGGCTCTTGGACGATACCAGCGGAGAAGAGGATCTTGAGCGCCTGCTCACCCTTCATGGGGATCTCTTGGATATGCTGGCTACTGGCCATCAGAAGGAAGCCTGAGAGGGGATGGGGACTGTTGGGCACGAAGACAAAGTGGTCGACAGGGGTGGGCAGCTGCCTCTTGATCGACTCAGGCACAGGGCCGGTGACAAAGGCGATGGCGCTCATGTCGTGGTTGAGGAAGGGGACCACCACCACCTTCTGGAAGGGGTTTTTTTCGGAGGAGAAGACCGAGGAGGTCATCTCTTTGGTGATACGGAAGATGGTGCGGACGAGCGGAATACGGTGTAAAATTTTTTCCATCAAATTCCACCCTCTCTGAAAGAGCAGGCGGTGGGCCAGAAAGCCGATGAAACAGATGAGCAGCAGCAGGCCGATCAGAGCGATGAGGCGACTGATCACATCGATGGCAGCTGCATGGTGAAGGGCTCCCCAGGGCGCCCTCTCGTAGTAGGGTCCCAGCCATTTATGCACCAGACCGACGAAGGGCTCGGTGAATAGATTGAGCAGAAAGAGAAAGAGCAGTCCTGTAAGAGTTACTGGAAGTAGGAAGGCCAGTCCTGTCAGGAAATACTTTTTCACGTTTCTCTAGAGCCTCGTTTTAGGTGGTAACGGCAGAGGGTGCTCGGGTGTGACCACTCCACAGGAGACTACATATTTGATCGCATCTTCGGTCTTCATGTCGACATAGACGAGATCGCGGCGTTTGAACATCAACAGAAAGCCGGTGGTGGGGTTGGGGGTGGTAGGCACTAGAACCGAGATCAGCTCCTCTCCCATCTGGTCGCAGCAACTCTTGGGGCTATCTCCAGCGACAAGACCGATCATATAGGTCTCTTTGTGAGGAAAGGGCACCATCACCACCTGTTTGAAAGAGCTTTTGGTGGAAGAGAAGAGGGTACGGATGATCTCTTGAGAGGTTTTGTAGACGGTGTTGACCAGTGGAATGCGGCCCAGCAGGCGGTCGCCCAACTTCAGTAATGCATGGACAAAGAACCAGCGGGTGATCATGCCAAGGACTACGGTGCAGAGAAACAGCAGAATCAAAATGAGAAACTGGCTGGTGTAGCGCACCACCGTATCAGAGCGCAAGAAAGCTCCGTAGGGGCCGGTGAAGTGGGTCAGCATCTGGGTCATCATGCCCATGAAAGGCTTGGTCAGAAGGTCGATGATGAAGACCACTACCGCGATTGTGACAGCCAGTGGCAATAGGATCACCAGCCCCGTGATGAAATAGCGTTTCATCGTCTCTTTTTCCTCCTCTCGCCAGCGTCTGCAAGCCTCCATTGACACTCTACCAGAATCAAGTCGATGCTGAGTAGCTCCACCTCGATCTGATCGCATGCGCGGAAGATGCGCCCTGTGTGGCGCCCCTGCAATAGCTGAGCTTTTTCATTCCAGACAAAGTAGTCGCTGCCCAGTTCCGAGATGTGGAGCGATCCTTCGAACATCAGCTCGTCAATCTCGAAGGTGAGACCAAAGGGGCGGATGCGCGTGATGACCGCCTTATGGCGGGTGATGCCTTCGTTTCTCTTGAGATCCAGGTAGCGTAGCTTTTTGAGTAGCTTGACCGACATCTCGGCGCGGAAGCTTGTGCGCTCCTGTTCTGAGCAGTGAAGAGCGATCTTCTCGATGGAGACCTCTTTGCTGGTCTCGCCAAAAAGAAGCCTGCTGATCACTAGATCGGTGTAGCGCCGTATGGGGCTGGTGAAGTGGCAGTAGTGCTCGAGCGATAACCCAAAGTGGCCCACATTCTCGGCCGAATAGTAGGCTTGGCGCATGCTGCGGATGAAGAGAACGGCCAGGTGTGCCGCATAGGGGGTGGTGCGCGCCACCTCGAAGAGCTTCTGTAGATCTTCGGTGGTGGGTTTGGGTGGCAGGGTAAAGCCCATCATTCTGGCCAGCGAGAAGAACTCATCGAGGTTCTCCTCGGCAGGGGGCTGGTGGATCCTGTAGAGCATCGCTAGCCCCTTCTCAGTGAGGTCTTTTGCCACCACCTCGTTTGCCTTCAGCATGAACTCTTCCACCAGCTGGTGGGTGATGTCATACTCCACCCGCTTGAGGCCGGTAGGTACCCCCTTCTTATCCAGAATAAGCACCACCTCGGGCATGGAGAAGTCGATGCTACCCCTGTCGTATCTCTTTTTCTTCAGTAGACCGCACAGCTCCACCATCTGCTGGAGCGCTTCGAGGTAGGGGCTCTTTTTTTTGCCCTGCAGCAGTTCAAATGCCTGCTCGTAGCTGAAGCGGTTGCGGCTGCGGATGAAGCCGCGCACAATCTTGTAGTTCACCAGCTCACCGAGAGGGTCAAACTCCATCAGCACCGAGGCTGAGAGGCGGACGACGCGAGGTTTCAGACTGCAAAGGCCGTTAGAGAGCTCTTCGGGCAGCATCGGAAGGCACTGGCCGGGCAGATAGGTGGAGTTGCCGCGCCGCATCGCTTCTAGGTCGAGGGCATCGCCCTCCTTCACGTAGGCGGCAACATCGGCGATATGGACGCCCAGTTTGTAGCCGCCGCCGGGCAGTTTTTCGATATCGAGGGCATCGTCAAAATCTTTGGCCGTCTCGGGGTCGATGGTGAAGCACTGGCGGTCTGTCAGGTCGATGCGCCCTTTTTTATCCTGAGCTCGAACAACGGTTCCAAATTTTTTGGCCTCTGCCAGCACATCTTTGGGAAACTGCGTGGAGAGCTCAAACTCGTGGATGGCGACGGGGATGTCAGAGAGGGCATCTTCGATGGTGCCGATCTTCTCCTCCAGCTTGCAGAGGGTGGGCCTTGAACCCTCGCCCCACTCGACAACGCTAAAGAGGTAGCGCTCGCCTTTTTCTACCTTCTCATCCTTTGCTAGCTCGAGCTGGGCGGGGCGTTCGGAGCCCAAAATAGGGATGTGGGCAAACCAGTGGCCAGCCGTGTTGCGGTAGTGAACTGTACCAGCTAGAAGCGAGCGGCCTCTCTTGACCACCCGAATGATTTCGCCTTCGGGTCCCCGTTCGGGCCTCTTGGCGGTGGTGAGATTCACCTCGACGATGTCGCCATCGATGGCGCTTTCCAGCGCTCCTCTAGGGATAAAAATATCCTTGGGATAGAGCTCTCGATCGGCTGGGGCCACAAAGCCAAAGCCGCGCGAAGAGGTGCGCAGGCGTCCTTCGACTGTAAGATTGCCTCGAGTCGACTCTTGCGGGCGGCGAGAGATGTTTGTTGCGGCGGATGGTTTGGAGCCACGCTTGGAAGCTGGTTTTGTCGCTTCCCGATCTTCCTTTGGCTTGGCTCTTGGCTGGGCTTCTGGCTTGGCCTTTGGTTTGGCGGCTCTTGATGGGGCTTTTGGCCTGACTTCCTGTTGGGCCTCTTGTTTGGCGGTTGGAGCTCTGCTTTTCAGATGGTACTGCTTGCGCAGGAGCGTAAGCTCTCCTTCGGCCACCAGGTCGTCAAGAATTTCTTTGCATAGTTTGTGGTGCTGGGCGGGAAGGCTTAGTTTTTCAAAAAGGACTGTTTGTCCGGCGGGAGAATAGCTCTTGCCGCGCATCCACTGTAGAATGACTTTTTTTAGATTTTCGTAAATTTTGGGGCGAGAGGCCATCGATTCCTTTTGTGCACATGCTCTCACGACTGTTTCGCATGTTTGCTACTTCTCCGACAAGGGGCAGAACTCAGTGAGGCTAGGTCCGTAGAGTTCCTGCGCTAGGCGACAGGACTCTGGTGAGGAGAGAGAGATCATTCTACCCCAAGAGGGATCTAGGATCCAGCAGCTACTTTCTGTCCGAAGAAGTGCCCAGGCGTGGCCGGCCCATTCCGAAGGAGAAATATGTATATATCCTCTCATAAAAAATATTTTTTCATCCCCAGAAAATGGGGGGAGTTTTTCGTCGATCGCGCGACGCAAAAGCCAAAGAAGAGCGCAGCTCATCGGCTTGCAGGAGCCCACTTTTTTCTCCACCCAGCTGTTCAGCGAGATGGCAGAGAGAGGGCCTAGCCACTCGAGAATAGTTTTAGCAAGGAGAGTGCGTGCTCTTTCAGTGTTGGCAAAGGGGTCCATCACCCCTCTTTCTACAAAATGCAGCAGGAGGTGTAGCATCTCCTCCAAAGAGGTGGCGTAGCAGCGACTGACAAAGCGCTCGTAGGCCATCTCGAGCTGCTGCTGCTGCTCGGGGTCGTGGTAGAGCGCCTCGACCTGAAAGGGAAGTTCGCTGGGGCAGATCCAGCGCACCTCCTGGCTTGGGTAGAGGCCCGAGCTGAGCAGTTGGTATTCCTTGCCATCTAGCAGAAGGCTTTTCTCTCGACGTTGCGCTAGCCCGGAGTGCTCTAAAGCGCGCCACATGCCGACTGTCTTCTCCCTCGCGAAAAGTTCGCCTCCCATCAGCAAAAGAGCCGGCAGTAGCAGTCGCATTAACAAGAAAGTCGCCTCCGGAAGCTACGGAGGGTGTTGGATAGCAGCATAGCGATGGTGAGAGGGCCGACACCTCCAGGAACTGGAGTGATCCAGGAGGTGAGGGGGGCTACCTGTGCGAAATCGACATCGCCGACAAGATGGGGCGGTTCATCTCCTTCTGTGATGCGGTTGATCCCCACATCCACCACCGCAGCACCCTTACGTATCATGTTTTTGGTGATGAAACGGGGCGAGCCGAGGGCAGCGATCAGGATGTCGGCGCTTTTGCAGATCTCTTCCAGATGCTCGCTTTGACTGTGTGCTACAGTGACTGTCGCATTTCCCCTAGGATTCTTCTGCATCAGCAGCGCCGCAAGCGGCTTACCCACAATCTGGCTGCGCCCCACAATCACCGCATGCTTGCCTTGGGTGGTCACCCCAAAATGGTGCAGCAGCTCCACCACTCCAAGCGGTGTGCAGGGGACAAAGCCAGTCTGATCGCCCTGTAGCAGTTTTCCCACATTGAGGGGATGGAACCCGTCGACATCCTTCTCTGGATCGACTGCCGCCATGATGCGCAAAGGGTCTATCTGCTTAGGCAGCGGCATCTGCACCAAGATACCGTCGATGGAGGGATCTTGGTTCAGCTGATGGATCAGCTGCATCAGCTCCTTTTCGCTTGTGCTGCTCTTTAGCTCGACTGTTTTGGAGAGAATACCCACCTCGTCGCTGCGCTTTTGCTTCATGCGGACATAGGTGTGGGAGGCGGCATGTTCGCCCACCAGGATGAAGGCAAGCGCTGGAGGGCGGGGAAGAGAGCGCGTCAGAAAGAGGCGTAGCTCCTCCTCGATCTTTTGCGCCAGTAGCTTGCCATCCAAAATCTTGTAGCTCACGCGAGGTAGCTCATCATAAAGGGGTGCAAAATCTTATTGCTGGCCAGCACCGGCTCTCTGGCGAGGAGCTTGTAGGGAGAGCCCTTAAAGTTCGTCAGCTTGCCGCCAGCCTCTTTCACCATCAGTAGCCCCGCTGCGATATCCCACGGCTCTAAAAAGACCTCCCAGTAGGCATCGAAGCGGCCAGCTGCCGTGTAGCAGAGGTCGAGTGTGGCGGCGCCTAGGCGACGGACCGGAATGCCCTCTTTTGTGAAGCGCACCAGAATATCGATGCAGCCGTGTGGATTTTTGCTGATATTGTAGGGAATACCGGTGGCGATGAAAGCGCGCCTCAGATCTTCGGTGGAGGAGACCGAAAGCCTCTCTCCATTGCAGTAGCTGCCTCGCCCCTTTTCTGCCACAAACAGCTCCTCGGTTTCGGGCGCATAGACCACCGCACTGATCACCTCATAGCCCCCTGCCACCTTGATGGCGGCGGCAATGCTGGTGCTGAAAATAGGCAGCCTATGGGCAAAATTGACTGTGCCGTCGAGAGGATCGACAATCCAGAGTACCTCCGCCTCGCTATCGAAGGCGCTATCTCCCTCTTCGCCGAGAAAGGCGTGAGAGGGGTAATACTCGGCGATGAGCGAGCGGATCAGATCTTCGGAAGCTGTATCGAGATCGGTGACCAGATTCTGGCCAGCCCCCTTCTCGCGTATGGAAAAGTTAGAGCGCAATCCCTTGCGCAGCAGTTCGCCTGCCTCTTTTGCAGCGCGCAGGGCCAGTTCTGTGAAGGGATTGGATGGTATGAATTCTTTCAATCAATACTCCTTCTCCAGCGCCGCCAGAGACGTTTAGCTTGTAGGAAGAGAGCCAGCGGCAGGTAGATCCCGAGTAGGCTGGCCACCCCGTCGCACAGAGGTGCAAACAGAAGCTCCGATAATAGAACATCGTAGGTCAGCCCTATTTTTTTATCGAGCAGCTGATGCAGCAAGAGCGCCACGAAGGTCACAAGCGCCGAGAAAAGAGAGGTGAGGAGAAAGAGGGGCACCGCTTCTTCATTAGAAAAGCGGGTGCGGTAGCGCAGCAGCAGCAGAGTGGCGACGAGCGAGCTTAAGGCAAAGAGCCCTAGAGGGGTGTCAGTGATCAGTAGATCGAGCCCCATCCCGCAGGCTATCGCCAGTAGCACCGTTTTGCGGGGAGACTCTGTGGGAAGAAAGAGGGCGATAGCTCCAGCAAAGGGCAACAGACGCACACCGGGTAGATAGCCCCCTATGATCCAGCTGGCCAGGCAAGAGAGCGCTGCAAAGGCTGGAAGGGGAACCCTAGCCATCAGGTAGGCTCGCTAAGAAGAGCGTTTCGTAAGAGGGGGCGCCCGCAGCCGATACCAAAATAGTCGAGGCCGGCATGCGCCATCTCCTCTTCGTCATACTGGTTGCGACCGTCGAAGAAGGCTCTTCCGCGCATCACTCTCGCCAGTTTTTCTAAGTCGATGCAGCGCAGCTCCCGCCACTCGGTCACCAGCACCACAGCATCGGCCTCTTCTGCCGCCTCGTAAGGACTGTTTGCGTAATCGAGATCCTCGCCATAGAGGGCATGCACCTTAGAGCTGGCTACCGGATCGTAGACAGAGATGCTGGCCTGTCTCTCCAGGAGGAGGGCGAGAAGAGTGAGCGAGGAGGCTTCGCGGATATCGTCGGTATCGGGCTTGAAGGAGAGCCCCCAGACAGCAATCCGCTTTCCAGCCAGCCCGCCAAGATTTGCAAAGTAGAGCTCCAGCTTCTCGCCCAGCACTCTCTTCTGTTTCTGGTTGACCATCTCGACAGCCTGGATCAGCAGTGTAGGCGCTTCACAGACGCGCGCCATCTGGGAAAGAGCTGCTATATCCTTGGGAAAGCAGGAGCCGCCAAAGCCGGCACCCGCATAGAGAAACTGGGAACCGATGCGAGGATCGAGGCCGACCGCTTTGCGCACCTCGTGGATGCTGGCCCCTAGTCGCTCGCACAGCGCTGCCATTTCGTTCATGAAGGAGATGCGCAGTGCCAGCATAGCATTAGAGGCATATTTACTCAGTTCTGCAGAGGCAGGATCCATCGAGAGAATCCTCTCCGAGCCGCGCAGCGTGAAGGCGCTGTAGAGATTGCGCAGTAGGCGCTCAGCCTGTTCCGAATCGCAGCCCAGCACCACGCGGTCTGGCTTCATGAAGTCGGCAATGGCCGCTCCCTCTTTCAGAAACTCTGGGTTGGAGGCGACATCGAAGGGAATAGAGAGGTTGCGCTCTCTTAAGACCTCTTCGATCCATCCGCGCACCGCCTGCGTGGTGCCAACCGGCGCAGTCGATTTATTGACGATCAGCTTGTATTCGGTCATCTCGCGGGCGATGCTTTTTGTCGCCGCCTCGAGGTAGGAGAGGTCGCAGCTGCCATCCTCCTTACTAGGAGTAGGTAGAGCCAAAAAGCAGATGTTGGCGCCAGCAACCCCTTCGGCATAACTTGTCGTAAAGCTGAGCCTCTCCGCCGCCACCCCGCGCTCCACCAGATCCTTTAGCCCAGGCTCAAAAATAGGGATTTCGCCCTCCTTGAGGGCGGCAATCTTGGCGCCATTCAGATCGAGGCAGACAACCCGATTGCCCATCTCGGCAAAGCAGGCCCCCGTAACCAGCCCCACATATCCGGTTCCTACAATCAGAATATCCATCGTTCTCTCTTGACCGCTCTCTCTTGGTAATCCAGGCGCTGAATCTAGCGCAAGAGCCCGTTTTCGAGAAGCGCGAGGCTTTTCTCTTTAGCGCAAGAGCCCGTTTTCGAGGTGGAGGAGGCGATTAGCGCGGCGGGCGAGGGATTCGTCGTGGGTGACGAGTAGCAGGGCTGTGCCGTAGCGGCGGCAGCTGGAGAGGAGTAGATCTTCTACCTCTTGGGCGCTCTCTCTGTCGAGGTTGCCGGTGGGCTCGTCAGCGAGGAGGAGGGCGGGGCGGTTGCAGAGGGCGCGGGCTAGCGCCACGCGCTGCTTTTCGCCGCCGGAAAGAAGCTTGGCGGGGGTGTGGGCTTGGGCGGAGAGCGAGAGCTCTTCGAGCAGCTCTGAAGCGCGCTCTAGAGCCTCTTTGGGCGAGCGCCTAGCGATGCGGGCGGGCAGCGCCACATTCTCGAGGGCCGAGAGGTCGTCGAGTAGATGGAACGACTGGAAGACAAAGCCCACCTTAAGCAGGCGCAGCTGCGTGAGATTGCCGCGGAGTGCATCCTTGCCGCAGAGCTGCAGCGAACCACTCGAGGGCGCCTCGAGTGTACCCAAGATCTGCAGGAGGGTGCTTTTGCCGCAGCCAGACCTGCCTAAAATGGCTACTGATTCTCCTGCCGCCACATCGAGATCGATCGAGGAGAATAGGGTGAGTGGCTTAGGAATGCGGAAGCTTTTGGAAATCTGACGGGCACAAAGTGTCATCAGCCCCTCCTCAGTGCGATGGCTGGTCTGATGGCGCAGGCGGCGATGGCGGGAAGCAGGCCGGCGATCAGTGAAAGGAGCGGTGTCCAGAGTAGAAGTTGCCGCACTGCGACCCAGCTGATCTGGCTGGGTAGCTTGCCATCTACGGCAAAAAGGGTGAGAGCTGGGCGCCCCTCCAGCCAACTTAAGCAGGCGATGATGCTGTCGAGATGGGAGAGAAAGAGGAGCGCTCCCAAAGTACCGACAGCTACGCTGATCATCCCCATGGAGAGTCCTGCTGCACCAAAGAGGGCGGCGATGCTGGTTTTTGTGGCGCCCAGTGCCCGCAAGATGGCGATCTCCTCCCGCTTGTCGTGGACCAAAAGGATCAGTGAGGCGACCACGGTGCAGCAGGCTACAGCTAAGATCAGCACCCCCACCATCGAGAAGAGCAGTCGGTCGCTTGCAAATTGCGCCAGCAGTTCGCGCGCAAACTCATACTCAGAGTAGGGGGTGACACTCCAGTAGGGGGCGAGGCCCGCTGCCTCGAGTTTCTGCTCTAGTGCGCTTACTAGCTCGCCTGTCTTGGCAATCTCTGGCAGCCAGAGGTGCACTCCGGTGGCGAGAAGTGGGTCGGCGTAGGTGAGTGACGAGGCGGACTGCAGGCTCTCTACAAGCTGGGGCGGCACAAGAGCGCATCGGTGTCCGATCGAGATGGCGCCTGGATCGTAGAATCCGGCTACCTCCACCGGGAACTTCGCCTCCATGAGAGAGGCAGCTCCAAGCGTGGGGTAGGTGAGCAGCCCCCGATCTCCCACCTTGACGCCGCTTGTCTGTAGCTGTTTGGGCAGCCAGATAGGGGGCGTTTCGGCAGAATCGTGAGGTAGGTAGGAGAGATCGACTCCCAGCCTCTCTAAGTTGGGGTTGCTGGCTTGTAGGGAGAGGAGATAGGTGGCCTGTGAGAGGAAGGTTGGAGCTGAAGCTGAACCGGCATTCTGCGTAGCGCGCAGCTGCAGGATCGCCCCTGCCATCTGGTACTCCTCAAAGGCAATTCCAGCATGCTCTTTGGCAAGTCCATTTAAGACTGCATAGAGCCCCTTCACCAGGTCAATTCTCTCCGGTTCGGGGAAGTGGCTGGGCAGCTCGGCATCGATGGTAGGGTCGTAGGGATCGGGGAGGCGGCTAAGCAGCTTTTCCCGGATCGTCTTGGTCTGGTAGCCGGAGGCGGCCGATAGCTGGTCGATCTTGTAGTAGTAAGATCGGTAATAGGCCTCTTTGGGATTGATGCGTATGGGGGCGGTGAGAGAGGTCATTTTAGAGAGCCAGTTGCTCTCCACTCCTCCCAGCACCGAAAGAAAGACAAGCAGAAGGCAGACCACCAGAGCAATCACTGCGATCGACATCAGGGCCATCAGCGACCTCGAGAGATGCTGCCTTCTGGGAAGAAGATAGCTCAGAGCGAGACGAAGCTCGAACATTAGCAGACCTCCTTCCAATTTGGCTTCCCGATCAGGATTAGATTACTTCGCCTCTTTAAACATCACATGTTTTTTGAGCTTCTTGTCAAACTTTTTAAGCTCCATGCGTCCAGTCGTATTACGCTTGTTCTTTTGAGTCCAATAGCACTCGTCGCTCTCAGAGCTCTTCATTTTGACGGTTTCTCGTGCGCCTTTTTTCGCCATAATTTCCCCAGAAAGAAAAACAAAGTTGAAAAGAATAATGACAAATGTAGAGTCATTTTTAGAAGGTCCTCGCTCTTTAATGCTTCTTACCGGGGAGCAAGAGAGAAGAAGAGAGCGTCCTTCAAAAGAAGGCTCCATTCTAGCGGCGGTTGCTGCAAAAGGAAAGCCATATTTCAAGGAGGGGTTCGAGGTATGAAAAAGCTGATGGTCATGATGGGAGCTCTTCTGCCGATCTTCTGCTGGACAGCAGGAAATGAGCAGCAGGCAACAGGCTTAAGGCCGCTTGAATATTACGAACTTGAGTTTGCGCAATGGCTCCTGGATGATGCTGCGCTGACTGAAGAGGGTTCTTCCGAGCTTACCTGCGAGAGCGCTCCCTTTACTTCGCAGCAGTAGCCCGTTCTATAGATGTAAAAAATTTATTGTATTGGAAGAGTGCTGGCAAAGCCGGCACTTTCACCCCACGACAGTTTGGTAAAGGGGGCGAGGTCGAAACGGTCGCCGCCACCGCGTCGCTCTACCAGATGGTAGGCTAGGCCTGCGATCATGGCGGCATTGTCGCAGCAGAGCTCTGGCCCCGGGAAGAAGAGGGGTAGATGAGGAGAGAACTCCTCGTGTAGTAAACGGCGCAGCTCCTGGTTCTGGGAGACTCCACCGCCGAGGTAAAGCGCTTTGCAGGGAAACTCTCTAGCCGCGCGAGCGCACTTTTGTACAACCGACGAAAAGACCGCTCTTTGGAAACTGGCCGCTAGATGCGGATATTCGGCAGGGGGGATGGGGGGCTGTGAGCCCACTCCGCGCACCTTCTGCAGCATGCTTGTTTTGATGCCGCTAAAGGAGAAGTTCCAGGGATTCTCCTTTACCAGGCCGGCGCGTAATCCATAGCGAATGGGGTCGCCCCCCTTGGCCAGTCTTTCGAGCTCGGGGCCGCCCGGATAGGGGAGGTTCAGCAGCCGCGCTACCTTGTCAAACGCCTCGCCTATGGCATCATCCACTGTGGTGCCAATCTTGAAGTAGCGACCGATCTCTTCGATGTAGCATAGAAAGGTGTGACCTCCCGAAACCACCAACCCGAGCGCTGGCAGAAGTGGCGCTTCAAGTGGCATCATCGCCGCATAGAGGTGCGCTTCCACATGGTTTACCCCGACAAAAGGAATATTGAGGCCATAGGCGAGAGCTTTGGCCCAGGTGATCCCGGTCAGCAGCGAGCCGACAAGGCCCGGCCCCTGCGCCACGGCGATCAGATCGAGATCTCTCTTTTGAATACCCGCCTGACTCAGCGCCTGATTGACGATGGGGTGGATCGCCTCGAGATGCTGGCGCGAGGCGATCTCGGGGAAGACCCCACCAAATCGGCTATGGAGGGCCGCCTGCGAGGAGAGGAGGTTGGATAAAATTTCCTTGCCATCTCGCACCACAGCGCAGGCGGTCTCATCGCAACTGCTTTCGATTCCCAATATCAGCATAGGGAATCATTCTACCTTTTAGGGGGAGTTTAGGTCAGTCTGGAAGCTGCCGCCTCGTCCGCCATCCAGAGAGCGGGGCAGGAGGGAGTGCCTAGACGCTGAGAGGGTAGAGGGGGGGTATCGCTCCCGAGCAACGCTCGCCTCAGGATCTCTGCCTTGCTAGGGCCGAGTGCATAGATGGTCATGGTCTCGCTCTGGTGGAGGGCGGGAAAGGTGAGGGTGATGCGGTCGCTTTTCTTCTGTTCCACATAGCAGGCTTTCACCCAGGAGCTCTCTTCTTGGAGTGCAGTGCTGCCCGGAAAGAGCGAGGCGGTGTGCCCATCTTCGCCAAGGCCCAGCATCATTAAATCAAACTTTTCCTCACCCAACTCCTGCCGGAGAAGCTGCTCGTAAGCTTGGGCTCCCGCCTGGGGATCCTTTTCGCCCACCATTCTATGAATCTGGGAGGGGGGAATCCCCATATTGGCAAAGCCTACCTCCATCGCCATGTGGTAGTTGCTGTCGGGGTGCTCTGGCGGAACGGCTCGTTCGTCACTCCAGAAGAGATGGACTCTCTCCCAGTCCACCTGATCGGCGTAGGAGCTGGTCAACTTCTGATAGATCGCTTGAGGGGTTGATCCTCCCGAGAGCGCCACCCGAAACTGGCCACGCGCTAGGATGGCAGCGTTGGCGGCGCTGACCCAGTGCTGGGCAGCAAACTGGATGGTGGCCTCTTTGTTGCCTGGAATACAGAGGAGGGATCTTTCGCTGATGGGGAGGATCTTGGCGCCAAGCAATCTCATAGAGACTCCTGTTGTCTGCTGAAGTCTAAAGACTCCAGAATCCGTTGATAAGAGGGGTTCTGACCGCGCCGCATCACCTCGCGGACAAGCGAGTGCTCGCCGGCGGCGTGTGCCGCTACCACTTGTAGCGGTAGAGCGCAATAGGAGCTGGTGGAGAAGTGGATGGTGATCTGACCTTTTGCGCCAGGGGTTCTTGCAAATTGAAAGAGCAGGCCACCCTCACCATATAGCTGGATAGAGAGGATGGCGCCAGGAGAGAGCCCGGATGGTAATTGACCAGGTTCAGCTTCTGTCAGCTCGACCACGATGCTCTTTTCATCTTTGCGATAGTGGCTCTCGCCCACCCCGCTTTGCGATAGCTTCCACCTCAGCTGGTTAGCCAGCCACTTCTCGAGATACCACGCCTGCAGCTCAGTGTGCTGATAGCCTGCCTCTTTGGTGCCGTTGTAGCAGATCTTCAGCTTCGAAATCTGCTGCAGCAGCGCCCACTTGTCGCTGGTGCGGAAATAGGAGGCGAGTAGCTCGCGCCAGATGTCGGTGCGCGCCCAGTTGAGATCGCCCACCGAGCAGCCGCTCTCTTTCTGGTGCTTCAGGGCGCACTCCGCAAATTCACTTAAAGAGTGGAAGTGCTCGGAATCGAAGAGGATGCGGTCGGCATACTTCTCTAGGCTGCCCGCCAGGCTGGGTAGGGAGAGTGGAGAGCCCATCCAGACCAGCGTCACAGGAAGATCGGGTACGAGATAGGGCAGCAGCAGAAAGGGAATCCGCTTCTCCTCCTCATCGCCGCTGTAGTGCACCTCGATCTGGTCGCAGGCAAATCCACTTTTGCCACTACCAGTCTCTAGAAGAGAGAGGGTGGTGGTGAGATGGGGGGGCTTGGAAGCATCGCGTACCACAAAGAGGACGCGGCAGGGGAAGGTCTCCACAATCTGACGAATTACGCCATGAACGTAGCTAGTGCTCTCTTCGCAATCGAGAAAAATAAGGAGAGTAAAAAGACAGGAACGGTTGCAATTCTTCTGCGAGGAGAGTTCCCAGAGCTCCTTCAATTTACTTTCTAGCTGATTAGGGGCTACTACAGCATTCTCCACTTGTGTCCCTCCCTAGCAAGCAGCTCATCCGCCTCTTTGGGTCCATAGGTACCAGCGGCGTAGTTGGGAAACTCCTCTGGCGCCTCTTCCGCCCATCTCTCGAGGAGCGGCGTAAAGAGTCTCCAGGAGTGCAGCACCTCATCTTCTCTAGCAAAGAGGGTGGAGTCGCCCACCATGCAGTCGCAGATCAGCCTTTCGTAGGCCTCGGGGGTGGAGCCTCCAAAGTAGCTTCCGTAGCGAAAATCCATCTTCACCGGTTGGATGGGGCCGGTCGTTCCTGGAGTTTTGCACTGAATTTTCAGAGAGGCCCCCTCATCGGGCTGGATGCGTAGAGCCAGAACGTTGGGGTCGTGCTTCTGTCCCTCTTGTAAAAAGAGCACCTCGGGTGGCGCCTTGAATGTAACAGCAATCTCGGTAGCCCGTTTGGGCAGCCTCTTGCCCCCGCGCAGGTAGAAGGGAACGCCCTGCCAGCGCCAATTGTCGATCGAGAAGTGAGCGGCAGCGTAGGTCTCTATCGATGAGCTAGGAGCCACATTCTGCTCTTCGCGATAGCCCACCACCTTCTCTCCATTGACAAATCCTGGGGCGTACTGGCCGCGTACCGCCATTTTAGCGATCTCATCCGGTTTGAAGGGGCGAATGGCCTCTAGCACCTTCACCTTCTCATCGCGGATGCTGTCGGCGTCGAGCTGCGCGGGCGGCTCCATAGCGATCAGGGTGAGCAGCTGCATCATATGGTTCTGCATGATGTCGCGTACAAAGCCCGCCTCTTCCCAAAACTTGCCCCTGGTGCCGATGCCGATCTCTTCGGCCACGGTAATTTGTACATGGTTGATGTAGCGGTTGTTCCAGAGCGATTCAAACAGGAGGTTAGCGAAGCGGAAGATCAGGATGTTCTGTACGGTCTCTTTGCCGAGGTAGTGGTCGATACGGTAGATCTGCTTCTCGCTGAGATAGTGAGTGATCTCTTTCTGCAGAGCCTCGGCAGAGGAGAGATCTCTGCCAAACGGCTTCTCGATGATGACACGTGACCAGGGGGAGGGCTGATCGAGATAAACAAGGCCTGCCTGATGAAGATGCCGGCAGACCACCGAGAAATAGCTAGGTTGTGTGGAGAGGTAGAAGATTCGGTTTCCTTTGGTCCCCATCTGCCGGTCGATCTGATCTAAAGAGTTTTTCAGCGATGCATAGCCCTTTGGATCGTCAAACTCTGAGTGGTGGTAGAAGATCTGCTTTTCGAAGGCGGCCCAGATGGTGGGGTCGATCGGCTTGGTGCGCGAGAACTTCTCCACATCAGCGCGCATTTCGGCTCGAAACTGCTCGTCTGTCTTGTCGCGTCTAGCAAAGCCTACCAGAGCAAAGGCGGTGGGCAGAAGCCCCTCGCGCATGAGATTGTAGAGAGCGGGCAGCAGTTTACGCGATGTGAGGTCGCCTGTGGCACCGAAGATGACCAGAATGCAGGGGTCTGCTCTCTTTGTTTCTGTTTGCAAGCCTTCCATAACGCCTAATCCCGATGGTTCGTTCTCATCAAAGCATAGAGGCTGTTTAGGTAGAAGTCCGAGAATCGAGAAAGGTTTGAAGAAGCAGGGCGGCGGCAGCGCTATCGCTGCGTGTGGCGCGCTCTTTGCGGGAGTAGTCGATGCTGATGAGCATCTTTTCTACCTGAGCGGAGGAGAGCCTCTCGTCCAGCAGCAGCACCTTCTGCTGCGAGCGTAGCTCCAGCTCGTGGGTAAACTTGCGCACCTCGCTGCTCATCTCTCCTTCAGCTCCGGAGAGCATGAGGGGAAGGCCCACCACGATACCGGCTAGAGCCTCTCCTTTCATCAGCTTCTGAATTTCTGCCCAGACGAGCCGTGCAGCGGTGGCGGGGCTGCTCTTTTTGCAGATGATGACCCCTTTGGGGGTGGCCAGTCGTCCTCCGGGATCGGAAAGCGCTATCCCGATGCGTGAACGTCCGTAGTCAATGGCGAGCCATCTAGCCAACGTTGTTCGCCCTGTGGGCCAGTGCCGCACCTATGAAGTCTCGGAAGAGAGGGTGGGGTGCATTGGGTTTGGACTGGAATTCGGGATGAAACTGCACGCCGACCATCCAAGGGTGGTCCGCCACTTCGGTGATCTCGCAGAGTGAGCCCTGCTTCCAGATACCGGAGAGGCGCATCCCCTTTTCTTCAAATGGAGCGCTGTATTCGTTGTTGAATTCGTAACGGTGGCGATGACGCTCTGAAATCTCCTCCGACCCATAAGAGGCGAAGGCGCGTGTTCCCTGGCGGATGGCGCAGGGATAGGCGCCCAGGCGCATGGTGCCACCCAGATTGCGCACATCTCTCTGTTCACTTAAGAGTGAGATGACGGGGTTGGGGGTCTCTGGATCCATCTCGGTGGAGTTAGCATCGTGGATATCTAGCACATGGCGCGCAAACTCCACACACATCACCTGCATTCCCAGACAGATGCCAAAATAGGGGATCTTCTTCTCGCGGCAATATTTGGCCGCCATGATCTTGCCCATCCATCCCCGTTCGCCAAAGCCTCCGGGTACCAGATAGCCGTCGCACTCTCCTAGCTGCTCCTCGATCGGCTGGTCCGATTGGAGTAGTTTGTCCGATTCGAAGCAGCAGATCTCGAGGTCGGCCTCGTGGGCGATGGCGCCGTGGCGCAGCGCTTCAAAGACCGACTTGTAGGCATCTTTATGCGAGAGATATTTGCCCACGACGCCGATGCGCACCTTGCGTTTAGGATAGCGAGCGCGCTCTACCATCGCCTCCCAGGAGGCGAGATCGGCCCTGGTGTGTGGGAGGCTTAGCATGTTGCAGATCTTATCATCGAGCCCCTGCTGCTGCAGGGTGAGAGGCACCTCGTAGATGGTGTGCTCCACATCAGCCTCGTCGATCACCAGATCCTTGCGCACACCGCAGAAGAGGCTGGTCTTCTCTTTCAGCTCGTCCGAGAGCTTCTCTTCGCAGCGGCAGATGATGATGTCGGGCACAATGCCGATTTCGCGTAGCATCTGGACCGAGTGCTGTGTAGGCTTGGTCTTCACTTCGCCTGCTGCCTTCAGATAGGGGACATAGGTGAGGTGGATATTGAGGCAGTGGCCGGGATGCTCGTGGCGAAACTGTCTGATCGCCTCGACGAACGGAAGAAGCTCGATGTCCCCTACCGTGCCCCCAATCTCCACAAGAACCACCTGCGTCTCAGGATCTTGAGCACCAGCTCTGACAATTCTTTGTTTTATTTCATCGGTGACATGCGGGATCACCTGCACTGTCTTACCCAAATAGTCGCCGCGCCGCTCTTTTTTGATGATGGTGTCGTAGATCTGTCCTGTAGTGACGTTGGAGAGGGCTGAAATTTTAGATTGAGAGAAGCGGTGGTAGTGTCCCAGGTCCAGGTCGGTCTCGGCGCCGTCGTCGGTTACATAGACCTCTCCATGCTGGAAGGGGCTCATGGTCCCGGGATCGACATTGAGATAGGGGTCGCATTTCAGCATGGCGGTCTTGAGACCGCGGCTCTCTAGCAGCAGAGCGATGGAGGCGGCTGTGAGCCCCTTGCCCAGTGAAGAGACTACACCACCTGTTATGAAGATATATTTTCTATCGCTAGCCATAGCACATCCCATGAGAACCAGGCTGGATGCTAAGCCACAAGCGAGAAAAAGACAATAAAGGTTAAAAATTAAGTTTTACATCGTGAGTGACTTTGTTGCACTTCGGAGTTGAAAAGGCGCACAAATAAGAACTGTTATCAGACTAAGAAGAAAGTTTCATTCGTTCGAGCAAGCTTATGTTGCAAGAGTGGACCGTCTCCGACTGCGATGAATCCATCCTTGTCGTCCGGGTGTGCACAGCACTACCCGGCGCGACTAC
>DAHXNQ010000073.1 GCA_027365315.1 Rhabdochlamydiaceae bacterium
AGAGCCACCAAAACCCTACCCGACGGTACCACCCTTACCTACAGCTACGACGGCCTAGGCTACCTCGAGAGCATCCACTCTTCAGATGGCTGCATTCACCACAGCTTCCGGCACAACCACTTCGGCAAACTCATTACAGCCATCGATGAAACAACTGGCATCTTCCTCCACAGAGAGCTCGATCCCTTTGGCAACATCCTGGAAGAGCGACTCTCTACCGGCCTCACCCTGCAGAAACAATACGACCGCTTCAACCGTACCACTTTAGTCACCCTGCCCGATCACAGCCAGATCGCCTACCACTACGATCCGCTCTTCCTCCGCACAGTAGAACGCCTCTCCCCCACAAGCGAATTACTCTACAGCCACAGCTACACCAACTACGACCTTTCCGGTCACCTCATCGAAGAAACCCTCATCGGCAACCTAGGCCCCCAGCTCACCAGCCACGACCCCGTAGGCCGCATCAGCTCGCGCAGCAGCCCCTACCACTCGCAGCAGTGCTACTACGATTCAGTCGGCAACCTCTCCGCCACCCAGATCGATGAGGCCCACCACCTCTACAGCTACGACGGCCTATCTCAACTCACCTCAGAAAATAACCACAGCTACCGCTACAACTCACTCCACAGCCGCGTCCAGAAAGACAACGAACTCGCCACCCACAACGAGCTACAAGAGCTACTCTCCCTCAGCTACGACCTCAATGGCAACCAAACCAACAAAGACAACTGGACCTACACCTACGACCCACTCTCCCGCCTCACCAGCGCCACCAACAACAAAACCCACCTCCAGTTCAGCTACGACCCCCTCGGCCGCCGCCTCAGCAAGCAAGTAAACAACCAACCCTCCGAGTACTATCTCTACGATGGCACCCGCGAACTCGGCGCCTACCAAAGCGGAGCCCTCAAAAACCTACATCTCCCCGGCATCGCCGTCGAACTCGAAGGCGAGATCTTTGCCCCTATCCTCGACTGCCACGGCAACAGCCTCCACCTCGTCTCGCTACTCTCCGGATCAGTCGCCGCCAGCTACCAGCACACCGCCTTCGGCGAGCTGACCACCTTCTCCGGAGAGCTCTCTCATCCATGGCGCTACGCCGGCAAGCGCCTCGATCCCGAAACAGGCCTCGTCTACTTTGGCCACCGCTACTACGACCCCATCACAAGCCGCTGGCTCACCACCGATCCTGCCGGCTTCCGCGACAGCCTCAACCTCTACCAATATGTCCTCAACAACCCCTTCCGCTACTACGACCCCGATGGTCAGTTTGCGCTGGTATTCACCATCCCGTTGACCCCCGCTATCTTCACAACTGTGCTGGCTTTTCTAGCAGCCCCGGTTTCTGTCCCTGCCCTTACCACCGTTGCCGTCGTCGGCGTTGCCTGTGCAGCCATCGCCACCCACCCCGAATTCATCGACCATACGATGTCAGCGCTGCACCGAGGCGTGGAAAACACGCTCAACTGGCCGAATACGCTTGAGTGGAGAAAGAGAAAAAAGGAAGGCTCTGTAGATCCATCTCTCCCCGAAGATCCACGTACAGATCCCAACTTGGAAGATGTCAGCCACCCAGAAGCAAAGGAGCGAGGAAAAAAATATAGATTCAAAGACAAAAACACAGGGGAAATATTAGAGTGGCATGAGGGAACTCCCGGTCAGCCTGGTCATGAAGGACACGATCATTATCACCGTCCCAATCCAAGTTCGACTGGAATTCATGATAAATACCTTGACGGAAGTGGGAATCCAGTAAAACAACATAGCGATCCATCTCATATCTATCCTCCATCCGAGGTTTGGTGGGATTAATCAAGAACAAATTGATTGTTCGATGGAAATCAAAAACTACACTGCTTATTTCCACGATGGGCTTGTCATCGATATAAAACATTTTGGACATGACATGACTATCGACATGTCTAGCGCTGAAATGGATCCTGTGGATCTAGTGGACGACGCTGTGCTCTCCAACGAAGACACAATAGTAGGTCGACTACACATTCTGGAAATCGAAAGCATTTACATTAATGATAGGACGTTTTACGGACGATTGGCTAAATCTTATGATTCTGGAACCATTAATAGGCTTTCCATTGAAAATACACTTGTCTTATTACAAGTAAGTTGGGAGAACTTTCCTCCGAAATTGCGATCTGAAACAGATCTGTTTGAAATAAAAATAAAAGCTAAAGATATTCACTGGGAAAGCATTCCTAATTTAATATATTAGCAGCCATGGTGACCACACCCCTATCCTCGACTGCCACGGCAATAGCCTCCACCCCGTCTCCCTCCTTTCGGGCTCCATCGCCACCAGCTACCAGCACACCGCCTTCGGCGAGCTGATGACCTCTTCCGAGGTCCTCGCCTATCCCTGGCGCTACGCCGGCAAACGCCTCGATCCCGAAACCGGCCTTATCTACTTCGGCCACCGCTACTACGATCCCACCTTAGACCGCTGGCTCTCCACCGATCCTGCCGGCTTCCGCGACAACCTCAACCTCTACCAATATGTCCTCAACAACCCCTTCCGCTACTACGACCTCGATGGACAGTTTGCGTTTGTATTCACCATCCCGTTGACTCCCGCTATCTTTCAAAAGGAGTGAAAACGATTGGATTCATTGTAAAACAGAAGAAAATAAGTTTAGGATTGCATGCGGTCCTCTTAACCTATCTGAAGCGTTAAAAATTTTCAGGGAGTGGGCGGAATTGCACAAAATGTGATCCACCCGTCCCCTAAGGAAGAGATCTTACTTTTGAGCGCGCAAAGCGCGCTCCCAGTAGCGCCCTGTCTTACAGCTAACAGCATTCTTGGACAATGCGAAGAAAACTGGCTTGCATCTCGGGATCTTCGGTGAAGTAGATGAGGCCGACGTAGAGCAGATCGTAGGCGTGGACATGAGAGGTAATGAGGCGGGGAGCTGTGAAATGCTCCTCTTCTAAGGCTAGCTCAATCGAGCGCCTCTTTCTGGCATCTTCGCACATCACCACCGCATAGACTGCATCGGAGGAGGTGGAGTGGACCAGGATGGTGCGTTTGCGCCCCTCTGAGCTATCCGAAATGAGATCGAGGAGAAGCAGGAAGAGAGTTTTGAGCGGTTCGGAAGGTAGGATAGTACGCATCTCGTTGGGAGAGATGGCGTGGAAGAAGTTTTCTAGCAGCAGCTCGTTGTCGCGCGCCCAGACCCCTAACGCCTCTTTGAGAACGCGGAAATTCTCGATCTCTTTGGCGATCATGCCGCCATTGTAGTCGCGTACCTCGCCTAGGACACCCACAATCTCCTGAAGGACCGATTGACGGGCGGCATAGAGATCGACCGAATAATCGCCCCTGAGGAAAGAGGAGATGGGAATGCGTACGCTGAAGACGGCCGCCTCTTTGGGATGCTTGCCCCGCACCGATCCCACTTTGCGGATCCGCTCGGCCACAAAGTGGTAGCGGGTCTTTCCCTCTTGGAATAGCTCGCGCAGCGAGGTGGCGCGCTGGGTTAAAATTCTAACCAGAACAAAGGTGAAGAGCAGGTCGTTATCGGTCTGCTGATCAAAGGAAATGACCACCTGAGGCAGGTCGCGCGCATAGCGCAGCTGCTTGCTTAAGGTGACGATGTGGCGCATCACCTCCTCTTCATTTCTGGGCATGAAGAGCGGCCGTGTGAGGCACTCGACGCGGTAGCAGAGATCTTGAGGTAGCTCCTTACGCAGCTTTTCGAGGTCGCTCTGATCGATCCTCTGCCCCTCTTTCCCCTCGATCTCGAGGTAGAGAAGCTGGATACGGGTCTCGCGGCTGTCGCTGACAAAAGAGGAGCCGTCGACAATCTGTGCATCGGGCAGAAGGGTGCGGATCGACTTCATCACATGCCGCTGCTCGAACACCTCGTTTTCTCGAAGGAAGTTGACGCCTACAAAGATGCCTAAAACCTCTTTGGTGCCCAGTGGCAGGTGGAGCCTTGTGCGCACCATGCGCAGTTTCAGATGCCTGCGGTCGGGCCTCTCCTCCATCTTGGCGCGCAGTGAGCGGCAGAAGAGGTAGAGAGTGCTGACCATCCGCACGGTGTGGGCCAGTTCGCGCACCGCCTTAAACTCCTGCGAGCAGGAGATCAGAAAATGCTGCATCCAGGGAAAGAGATCGTAGTCGAAGAGCCCGGGCCATCTCTGGACAAGCAGGGAGAGCCTCTCTTGGACCATGCCACTCTTTTCGTGGCCAGCCAGCCCCTGAATCTCGAGAAGCCTGCTTGCCTGGAAGAGAGAGACCACCCCCAGCTTGATCTCCGCCTGGAGCGAAGAGAAGTTGCGCCGTGCGGCAAAGAGATCTTCTTCTGTATCAAATCCGACGCAGAGCTGTGCCCAGCTCCAGCGCTGCTGGGGCAGTGCGAAGAAATCGGCCGAGCAGAAGAGCGAAACCTGCAGCTTGCGACCAGGGAGGAGGGCGCGGCTTACAAGGTCATAAAAAAATTTACCGGCATTACTTCGCGCACAGCAGATCAGATCGATCAGGACAGCCTTCGACCCCATTTCCTGCCAGGCGAGGAGAGGGATGCGGCCTTCGATCTCCTCTAGGTCCCCAGTATGGTGCGCTTCGAGGGCGTGCAGAATGAGATTGCGGTAGAGCATTTCTTGAGAAGGGGGAAGCGCCGCTGGCACCGCTAGCTCGATTTCAACCTCCTGAGTCCTCATACCTGACCAGATCCTCCGACTTGATTTTCCTGCCCGCGCATGCACGCGAAGCACTTACCCTGAAAGAAAGGACGTGTATCTTCAAATTATTTTTTTGAGCAAGCAGAATACGCAAGTTGGTGAAATATTAATTACGATTGTTTCGTCCTAATTTTCTGCTTTCCAACCATTCCAGAGCGATAAATGGGGGCGGTAAATCCGGTTGAGGAAATTAGGAGAGGTGCGGTAAATTCCCCCTTGCAGAACCGATTGCATCTGTCATTTCTGTCAGGATCGCGTTCTGTAAAAGAGGGGGATTCCCTCTTTTAGAATTCACCTTAGGAGAAACCTTTAACCATGTCTAACCAAACCAAACACGACTGGAATACCGGCCGCGTCATCGATGATATTCCTTTTGAAGCAAGCGATGCCGAACAGTTTCGCAAACTTCTAGAGCGTAGAGAAGAGAGCTCGGAAGAGGGGTCGATCTCCTCGATGTCCGCAGGTCAAATTCTGAAGGGACGCATCGTCGAAATCACCAAAGATTTTGTGGTGATCGATGTAGGCCTCAAGTCGGAAGGTTTGGTGGCTATCGAAGAGTTTACCGATCCTGAAGAGATCGCGCTGGGCGGCGAGATCGAGGTGCTGCTGGATCAGACTGAAGGGTCTGACGGGCAGATTGTCCTCTCTCGCGAGAAAGCGCGCAAACAGAGACAGTGGGAATATATTGTTGAGCACTGCAAAGAGGGCTCGATCATCCGCGGCCGCGTGATGAGAAAAGTGAAGGGCGGCCTGATGGTCGATATCGGCATGGAGGCGTTCCTCCCCGGTTCCCAGATCGACAATAAAAAGATCAAATCGCTCGACGAGTACATCGGCCAGGAATATGACTTCAAGATTCTGAAGATCAACCTGGATCGCAAAAATATTGTGGTCTCCCGCAGAGAGCTACTCCAGGAAGAAATGCTCTACAAGAAAGCTGAGATGCTCGAGCACATTCACGAGGGAGAGATCCGCCGTGGAGTGGTGAAAAACATCACCGACTTCGGCGCTTTCCTCGACCTGGATGGCATAGACGGGCTGCTACACATCACCGACATGACCTGGAAGAGGATCAAGCATCCTTCGGAAGTGGTACAGCTAGGCGAAGAGCTGGAGGTGATGATCCTCCATGTCGACCGCGAAAAAGGCCGTGTCGCTCTTGGCATGAAGCAGAAAGAGAGCAACCCCTGGGAAGAGATCGAGCAGCGCTATCCCGTGGGTACCCGTATCCGCGGCAAGATTGTCAACCTGGTTCCCTACGGAGCCTTCATCGAGATCGAACCAGGCATCGAAGGACTGATTCATGTCTCCGAAATGTCCTGGGTACGCACCATCACCGACCCCAGCGAGGTGCTGACTCGCGGAGACGAGGTGGATGCGATCGTTCTGGCTATCCAGAAAGATGAGGGCAAGATCTCCCTCGGTATCAAACAGACCGAGAAAAACCCATGGGATGAGGTAGAGAAGAAATATCCGATCGGCTCGAGCGTCGAGGCAGAGATTCGCAACCTCACTAACTATGGCGCTTTTGTCGAGCTAGAGCCTGGCATCGACGGCCTGATCCACATCTCTGACCTTAGCTGGATCCGCAAAGTCTCTCATCCCTCTGAAATCTTCAAGAAGGGCGAGAAAGTCGAAGCTGTAATCCTCTCTGTGGACAAAGAGAGCAAAAAGATCACGCTGGGCGTGAAGCAGCTGAGCCACAACCCCTGGGAGACCATCGAGCGTTCCATGCCGGTGAACACCCTGGTAACTGGCACAGTGACCAAGACAACAGCCTTCGGAGCTTTTGTCGAGCTGGATAACGGCATCGAAGCTCTGGTGCATGTGACCGAGCTCTCCGACGAGCCGTTTGGCAAGGTAGAGGATGTGATCCAGAAGGGTCAGCGCATCACCGCCAAAGTGGTGAAGCTGGATCCCGAGCACAAGAAGATCGCCCTCTCCATGAGAGATGTAGAAGGCGGCCCCTCCACCGAGCATCGCGATGACATCGTGCTGAGCAGCGAAACAACAACAGAGACTCCCCCTCCTGCCAAGCCTAAATCGAGGGCAAAAAAGGCCACCTCAACAGAAACAGAGTAATCGACCCTGTTGCAGAACGAATCAAAAGAGGCGCTTCATGCGCCTCTTTTTTATTGGCAATTTTGTAATGAGCGGCTAAGGATCGAGAGATCGAAGCCGCAGCCGGCCTCTTATGACGAGCAGTCTGCTCATTCATACTAAACCATTTCTCTTACTCTAATAACAATTCTTATTTTTGTAACAAAGAAAGACAAAAATTCATAAGACACCACCACTCTCTCCCTTGTCTCAGTCTTTTTGTTTGTTTTTAAGCGGCTCCTCGGCTATCCTCCATCTTTCGGTTGGCGGACGTTCCCGCTCGAACCCATCCCACCAAGGATCGCCTTCTGGCGGTCTGGACTTACTGTAAGATTCTTATCGCAAGCAGGATGGCAAGAGTCTGAGGTGAGGGAGTTAGAGGCTAGTGGCCTCTCCTTCCATGGCCTCGACGTTTGCAAACCGCACACTCAACGGGACAGGCAGGTCGCATGAATAAGGATTTGGTTGCAATTTTTGAGTACCTGGAAAGGGAAAAGGGGATCAAACGCGAGATCATTGTTTCCACCATCGAAGAGGCTCTTGTAGCGGCCGCTAGAAAGAGCGTACGAGGGCTACTCAATGTAGCTGTGAAGCTGCATCCCAAGACTGGTGTGATTGAAGTGACGGCTCAGAAAGAGGTGGTCGATGAGGTGACCATCCCCGACGAGGAGATTCAGCTCGATCTAGCGCGTGAGATTGCTCCCGATTGTCAGGTGGGCGATTGGATCGAAATTCCGGTAACCCCGCAGGATTTTGGACGCATTGCCGCTCAGACGGCGCGTCAGGTGATGACACAGAAGCTGCGCGAAGCAGAGCGCGATGTGATCTACGAAGAGTATCGCCACCGCGTCAACGAGATTGTCTCGGGTACCGTGAAGCGCATTGTGCGCAGCGGCATCCTGATTGTCGACCTAGGTAAGGTTGAGGCGATTCTGCCAGAGAGATTCTACCCTCGCACCGAAAAGTACAACGTGGGCGATCGCGTCTACGCGCTGCTCTACCAGGTGCGCGACACTGAAAATGGGGGCGCCGAAGTGGTGCTCTCGCGCAGCCACCCCCAGTTTGCGGTGGAACTATTCAAACAAGAGGTTCCCGAACTGAACGACGGTACCGTGGTGATCGAACGGATTGCAAGAGATGCCGGCTACCGCACCAAGATGGCGGTACGCTCTCTCGACTCCAAAGTAGACCCTGTGGGAGCCTGCGTGGGCGTACGCGGAACGCGTGTGAAGAATGTCATTCGCGAACTGAACAACGAAAAGATCGACATTTTCCCCTTCTCGGAAGATCCTTTAACTCTACTCGAACATGCTCTCTCTAGCGCTGTGGAGATTAAGAAGATCCATATTGACGAAGAGGAAGGGCGCATTTCGATTGTGGTGGATGATGAGCAGTACCCTACGGTGCTGGGCAAGCGCGGCATGAATGCCAGATTGACCGGCGAGCTGCTGGGAATGCAGCTCGAAGTGCGCAAGATGAGCGAATACCAGCAGGCGATCTCGCGTGAACAGGCGCAGATGGCTCTTGGTGTTGACGAGGCACTGGATGAGGCGCTAAAAATCGAAGGGCTCAACCCGTTTATAGTGGGCAGTTTGATCGATGCGGGATATACTACCTTGCGCAAATTGCTTCAGGCAACCCCTGCACAGCTGGCAGAAATTCCAGAGATTAGTGCCGAGATGGCTGAGACCATCTTGGAAAAAGCTCGTAGATCCTGGAGAAAACGAGAAGAAGAGGCCGAAGAGCCTACGAAGCGGGAAGAGGATGCACAAGAGCATGCCGACACCGCAGAAAGTGAGAACACGGGAGAATAGCAGTTGGCTAAGAATCTCAAGGTTACCGTTAAAAACAGTCAGCTAGCTGAAGCCTTGAAGCTGACGAAGGTAAAAAAAGGACCTCCTGCTTCAGGCGCCAAAAAGGAGCCTGTAGCAGAGAAGAGCCCCTCTGCTACGCATGAAAAGGCCCGCGCCGAACCCCGCGCTGAACCGGTATCGCCCCCTCCTACCCCTGTGGTAGAGGCTCCTTCTCTAGAGCCAGAGGCGCCGCGCCCACCGCGGAAGAGAGAGAGAGAAGCTGAAGAGGCTGCTGTTCCTGCAAAAAAACGGCCATCTCCTCCTGCTGAAGAAGAGGAGAAAGCGCCTGCTGCACGCTCTGCTGACAGTTCTCCTACCACTCCCACGGCTGCTCATCGCCCCTCCTCTGCAGCCCGTGCTGCACGCGCTCCAGCTGAAGAAGCACCGCTATCGACCCCTCGTGAACAGACGCCTCAAGCTGCAGTAGAAGCTGCAGTAGAAGAAGAACGCGCGCTCTCCAAAGAAGAGATGCCAGCGAAAGCCCCCCCTCCTCCTGCTGCTGAATCAACCTCTCCATCTGCACCCACTTCACATGCACCGTCACGTCCCAAAATTGGGTCAGTGCGTCCTCCACTCGCTCCTCCTCCAGGTATGCGTCCCTCTTTTGGAGAGAAAGCACCCGCGGACCGTTTTGTCTCTCCTCCCAGACGTACAGGAGCTGGAGGAGCTTCTGGAGGTGGCTATGCCGGAGGTCGTCCTAACCGTTTTGCCTCTCCGAGAGGAACAACTCCTCCAGCTACGGGAGTAGGTGCCGGTGGAGCTGGAGAAGAACGGCGCTACACGCCTAACAGCGAAAGACGCGAGCGTACAGGTGGTTACGAAAGACGTCCTTCTAACGGCTATCAAGGCGGGGCCCCATCTGGAACTTCTAGCGGTGGTTACCAAGGTGGAGCAAATAGACCCTATACCCCCCGTACCGGCACATCAGGCTACGGAACACCACGTGCTCCAGGCAGCGGCTACACACCGCGCCCTCCAGGCAGTGGCTATACTCCACGTCCGCCAAGCAGTGGTTATGGTGGACCTAGACCCGCGGGCGGCGGATATGCTGGACAGCGCCCTCGTCCGCCAGGAGCCGCTGGTGGATATCGAGGCCCAGGAGGCGCTAGGCCTCCCATAGGACCTCCTGCCACAGGAGAAAAACCTTCTACTGAACGCCATGCAGAGCGGGGCAAAATGCCCACCTTCAAGGAATTCCGCGAGGTCAAATCGCAGAGAAAGACCGAGCCAGGACGAGGCTTTGATGCCCGCGACCGTCAGGGCAGGCGCGAAGGCGATGAGGACCTCTGGAAGCGCAAGCGTCCCACAAAGAGCCGAAGTGGAATGATGATCCAAGAGGAGATCATTCGTCCAAAAAGCCTATCTGTCCATTTGCCCATTACGGTGAAAGATCTCGCCTCGGGGATGAAACTCAAGGCTTCTGAGATCATCTCGAAACTCTTCATTCAGGGAATCCCCCTTACATTGAACGAGCTTCTGGATGACGAGACCACTGTGCAACTGATCGGTAACGAGTTTGATTGCGAAATCTCGATCGATCGCGTCGAACAGAATCGAGTCCAAGTGACCGCGCAGAACGTTCGCGAAGAAGTTGCTGCTACGCCTGCAGAAGAGCTGATGCCGCGCTGTCCTGTTGTTGCCTTCATGGGTCATGTCGACCACGGCAAAACCAGCCTGATCGACCGCATCCGTAAATCCAACATGGCGGCTGGAGAGGCGGGAGCCATCACACAGCATATTGGGGCTTTCCGCTGTCATACCAACGTGGGCGATCTGACAGTGCTCGATACCCCCGGTCACGAAGCCTTCTCAGCTATGCGTTCGCGCGGTGCCATCATCACCGATATCGTTGTGCTGGTTGTAGCCGGAGACGAAGGGATCCGTGCACAGACCGAAGAGGCTATTAAGCAGGCTCGCGAAGCGGGAGTGCCGATCGTTGTAGCGATGAACAAGTGCGATAAGCCAGGATTTGATCGCGATACTGTCTACAGACAACTGGCCGATCATGAGCTACTACCCGAGGCGTGGGGTGGTCAGACCATCGCCACTCCATGCTCTGCTACCACCGGTGAAGGGGTGCAGCAGCTGCTCGAGCTTCTAGCTGTCCAAGCAGAGGTTCTCGAACTGAAAGCCAATCCAAAGACAAGAGCGCGCGGTACTGTAATTGAATCGCAGATGCACAAAGGGCTTGGCGCTGTCGCCAGCGTGCTCATCCAAAATGGCACCCTGCGTCTGGGCGATGCATTGGTCTTTGGCGACTACTACGCTCGCGTGAAGACGATGCAGGACGAGCATGGTCATCTGCTCACTGAAGCGGGACCTGCCACTCCTGTTAAAATTACCGGACTATCGGGCCTGCCACAGGCGGGTAGCGAGTTTGTGGTGGTGAAGGACGAAAAAGAGGCACGATCCATTTCAGAGGCTCGTCAAGAGGGTAAACGTCATCTTCTGCTTAAAACTGGAAAGAGCGCCATCCTTGAAAAGCTGAAAGGGGGTGATCAGGCTGCTGTCCAGAGAAAATCTCTGAATTTGATTATCAAAGGCGACGTGCGCGGCTCGGTCGAGGCGCTACGCTCCTCTTTGATGAAGATCCACTCCACCAAGGTCGACCTGAATATCATCACTGCCGAAGTGGGCGAGATCTCCGAATCGGATGTCCAGCTGGCGGCCGCCTCGAAAGCGACCATCCTCGGTTTCCATACGCAGATCGAATCGCACGCCGAACAGATGATCAAGCAGTCGAGAGTGGTGGTGAAGCTGCATGACATCATCTACCACGCGGTGGATGAGGTGAGGAAGCTGATGTTGGGTATGCTGGACAAGGTGGCGCAAGAGCGCGACACCGGTTCTGCCGAGGTGATCGCTGTCTTCAAATCATCTCAGCTTGGACTGATTGCAGGATGCCGCATAGTCGATGGAACGATCCACCGCAACAATATGGTGCGGCAGATGCGTAATGGCGAGCAGATCTGGAAGGGCGCTCTCACCTCGATGAAGCGTGTACGGGACGATGTGCGCGAAGTCTCTAAGGGCATCGAGTGCGGGATCCTGCTGCAGAACAACAATGATGTGAAGGTGGGTGACATTCTCCAGGCGTACGAAATGATCTATCTGGATCAGGAGCTGTAATGCCAGAGCCAAGACGCCTACATCGCATCAATTCTCTTCTCCGCGAGGTGATCTCGGAGGTGATCCAGTCTTCCGTGAAAGACCCCCGTCTTCCTCGCTTTGTCAGCGTGACAGAGGTGAAGATGGCAGGTGACTTCAAGCATGCCATGGTGTTGGTAAGTGTGATCGGCACTACAGCAGAGAAGGCTATCTGCCTAGAGGTGCTTCGCTCGGCTGCAGGCTTCATCGCTCTCCACTCTTCAAAAAAGGTGGACCTGCGCTTCTTCCCTGCCCTCACCTTCGATCTGGACGAATCGGCCCAGCATCATGTGCGGATGGAGTCGCTGCTAGCTAAGGTGCGCGAGGAACGAGAAGAAAGAGAAAGAGAGGAGCAAAACCCCTCATGAAGAATTCTGAGGGGATTCTTCTACTGGATAAACCGCTGGGGCGCACCTCTTTCTTCTGCGTCCATAAGGTGCGTAAGCGCCTGGGGGTACAGAGGGTGGGGCATGCCGGCACTCTAGACCCTTTAGCCACGGGGCTGCTGGTTCTCCTGGTGGGAAGGCGCTACACGAAGATGGCAGCTCAGTTTCTCGAGCATGACAAGGTCTACCGGGCTACTCTCTGCCTGGGCATCGAGACCAATACCTACGACCGAGAGGGAGAGCCCAAGGAGGTCAGTTCGGAGCCTCCTACAGAAGAGCAGCTGCAGCTAGCTCTAAAGCAGTTTCAGGGCGAAACCCTGCAGACGCCCCCCATGTATGCTGCCAAAAAGTTGCAGGGAAAAAGATTGTACGAGCTGGCACGGGCCGGCATCGAAGTAGAGCGCGCTCCTGTGCTGGTGCGGATGGAGATTGAGCTAGAGAGCTACCATTATCCCCATCTAGAGCTGATGGTGCGCTGCTCGAAGGGAACCTACATCCGTTCGCTCGCGCACGACTTTGGCCGCGCTGTGGGCTGCGGAGCGCATCTAGCGGGGCTGGTGCGGATGGCAAGCGGACCCTTCTCTCTAGAGCAGGCCATCTCGTACGAACAGTTGGAACAGCTGCCAGCAGAAGAGCTTCCATTGATGCGAGAAGAGCTCAAAAAAGAGGCACTGAAAGAGCAGGTGCCAGAAGAAGAGGCGACCGAGTAACTGTGGCAAAACTCTCTTGTGGAATTGTGGGACTTCCCAATGTAGGCAAGTCGACTCTCTTCAACGCACTCACCAGAAAGATGGTGCAGGCGGCCAATTTTCCCTTCTGCACGATCGAGCCCAATACTGGCACGGTGCCGGTACCGGACGAGCGGCTTGAGGTGCTCTCGAAAATGAGTCACAGCAAGAAGATTGTGCCTGCCGACATCACCTTTGTGGATATCGCCGGCCTGGTGAAGGGAGCTGCAGAGGGCGAAGGGCTGGGCAACCAGTTTCTGGCCAACATCCGCGAGACCGATGCGATCATCCATGTGGTGCGCTGCTTTGAGGATGAGGATGTGATCCATGTGGCTGGTAAAGTGAATCCTCTTTATGACATCGAAGTGATTGAGCTGGAGCTTGCGCTCGCCGATCTACAGAGCGTGGAGCAGATTCTCTCGAAGATGGAGAAGCAGGTGAAGAGCAAAAAGGAGATGCTACCCACCTTTGAGGCGCTTAAAAAAGCTCGTCTCTCTCTTGCCGATGGCACCTCTCTTTCTGCGACTCCCCTCTCCGAGGAAGAGCGAGATCTGCTGCTCCCCTACCGCTTCCTCACCGCGAAGAAGGTGATCTATGCGGCCAATGTGGGCGAGAAGGATCTGCCTTCGCTTGAAAACCAATATGTAGCAGAGGTGCGCAACTACGCGAAGGAGCGGGGACACAAGGTGATTCCCATCTGTGCGCGACTTGAGGAGGAGCTCACCTCCCTGCCACCAGAAGAAGCAAAAGAATTTTTAGAGTCCCTGGGTTTAAAGGAGACCGGATTAGATAGGCTAATCCGCGCCTCTTACGATTTGTTAGGGCTCATTACGTTCATCACCAGCGGAGAGATCGAAACGCGGGCCTGGACTGTCGAGAAGGGTTCGACAGCTCCGGTGGCGGCGGGAAAGATACACTCCGACATCCAGAAGGGGTTCATCCGGGCGGAGGTGGTCAGTTACGAGGATATGATTCGCTATGAAGGACGAGTGGGTGCCCGCGCGGCGGGAAAAGCCAGGTCAGAAGGGAAGGAATATGTGGTCAAAGACGGAGACGTCATCCTCTTCTTCCACAACTAACGCTAAGCCGTGGGCTAAGAAATCAGAAGGTAGATTCCGTCCCAGACGGGAAGAGGGTTCTTTCGAAGAGAGAAAGCCGCGCTGGGAGTCTAAAGGTGACAGGCCCTTCTCTCGCCCAAAAACTGAGGGCAGCTTCCGCCCTAGACGAGAAGAGGGCTCTTTCGAAGAGAGAAAGCCGCGCTGGGAGCCTAGAGGTGATCGTCCTTTCTCTCGTCCAAAAACTGAGGGTGGATTTCGTCTAAGACCAGAAGGTAGCTTTCGTCCCAAACGAGAAGAGAGATCTTTTGAAGAGAGAAAGCCGCGCTGGGAGCCTAGGGGTGATCGTCCTTTCTCTCGTCCAAAAATTGAGGGTAGATTTCGTCCAAGACCAGAAGGTAGCTTCCGTCCCAAACGAGAAGAGAGATCTTTTGAAGAGAGAAAGCCGCGCTGGGAGCCTAGGGGTGATCGTCCTTTCTCTCGTCCAAAAACTGAGAGTGGATTTCGTCCAAGACCAGAATGTAGCTTCCGTCCTAGACGAGAAGAGGGCTCTTTCGTAGAGAGAAAACCGCACTGGCAACCTAAAGAAAAGAGAGAGAGAGCAGCGCCTCCTTCGCAGGAGAGAAGTCAGCGCGAAGAGAGCGATCTGTTGCGCCTTTTTGTCTCCTGTATCCCGGGACTGGAATCTCTACTCGAGCAGGAGCTGAATGAACTGGGTGTGGGCCCTGCCACCAAGACAGGTTCTGGTGCCTATATTCCCCTCTCCTGGGATGCTCTTTACAAGGTCAACTACGCCAGTCGCCTCGCCTCTAGAGTTCTCTGTCCGATCGCATCCATGCGCTTTTTCGATCGCGAATCGCTCTATCAGGCGATCTACGAGCAGGAGTGGAGCCGCTGGCTGACAGATAGCGACAGCTTCTCGGTCGATGTAGATGGCCAGAACCCCGCTTTCCGCAACACCCACTTTGCTGCGCTGGTGGTGAAGGATGCGATCTGCGACCAGTTTGTCCAAAATCAGGGAAAGCGCCCTAGTATCAATCTCAAAACCCCTACGCTGCATCTGCATCTGCTGCTGCGCGAAGAGGGTGGACTACTCAGTGTCAACACATCAGGCGCACCTCTCTATTGCCGAGGCTGGAGGCGTAGGTCGCTCGAGGCTACGCTGCCCGAGTCCCTGGCTGCTGGGCTACTGCGCATCGCTGGCTATAGCGGAGAGAGGGTTCTCTGCGATCCCTTCTGTGGATCGGGTACTCTGCTGATCGAGGCAGGGCTGATCGCCACACGCACTCCATCTGGCTATTTCCGTAAAAAATGGAACCTCTTCCGGATGCCTGGATTCTCAGAGGCGCGCTGGCTTGAGATCAAGAAGGAGCTAGATAGCGAAAGGCGCGCTGCCCCCGAGGGAACCCAACTTCTTGGAGCAGACCGCGATCCTGCAGCGCTGGAGGCGACACGAATTCATGCAGAGGTGTGCGAGCTCTCTCATCTGCTCCGGCTAGAGCAGAGAAGCATCCGCGCCTATACTCCCCCTGTCGAGCCGCATCTGGTTGTCACCGATCCTCCCTATGGCCACCGCCTGGAGCTCGGCGCGCAGCTCTACGAGCAGCTGAAGGTCTGGCTTGGCGAGCGCACAGAGAATGAGCGTACGCTTCTCTTTTCAGCCGATGAGAACCTAGAAGAACAGATTCCCACCTCCTCTTCGGTGGCTCTCTCCTACGGTGGGCTTGCGGCCTCTGCACACCTCCTTGCGCGAGATCTCTCCAATCTTGTATGCGAGGTCTAAAGAGACTCTTCCTAACGAGCATCGATGGCAGAAAAAACCGAAAAGGCCACCCCCAAGAAGCTGCGCGACGCGCGGAAAAAGGGGCAGGTGGCCAAATCTCAAGATTTCCCTTCGGCGTTCACTTTCATCGTCTCGATCTCGGCTGTGCTGGCGATGACCGGCTATCTCTATGATATTCTAGGCAGCTACCTCGTCAATTGCTTCAAACGAGCCGCCTCGCCGCCCGACATGCAGCATGCTGCGGGCGGCGTGATGAATGAGGCCATTTCGGTCATCTTTCAGTCCAGCATCCTCATTCTGATCTTGGTCTCCTCTGTGGGAGTGCTGGTTAACTTTTTGATTATCGGCCCGATGTTCTCTATGGAGGCGATGAAGCTGGATATCAAACGGTTGAATCCGGTGACCAACCTCCGCAACATCTTCAAGATGAAGACATTGTTTGAACTGGCAAAGTCAATCTTCAAGATCACCGGAGCAATCCTGCTGATCTACAGTGTGGTCTACGATAGCATCACCGAGATTGTGGCCACTGCTACCATGCCGGTCTACGGCACAGCCCTTGTCTTCAGCTCGTTTCTGAAGCAGGTGGTGATCCGCGTCGGGATTTTCTTCATCACGATAGCTGTAATCGACCTGATCTACCAGAAGCGCAACTTCGCCAAAGAGATGAAAATGGAGAAGTTTGAGGTGAAGCGCGAGCATAAGGATACCGAGGGGGATCCTCAACTGAAGGGGCGCCGCCGCCAGGTGGCTCAGGAGATCGCCTACCAAGAGGGACCATCGGCCACCCAGCGCGCAAGGGCCGTCATCACCAACCCAGACCATATTGCTGTGGCGATTGACTATGATGAAGCTGCCCAGCCTGCGCCCCGTATTCTGACCATGGGCCGCGGTTTCATAGCCGAGCAAATTTTAAAGGTAGCGACAGAATGTCATATTCCTATTATGCGCAATGTAGCATTAGCTCGAACTCTGTATGAAAAAGGAAAAATCAGCGACTATATCCCCGAAGAAACGTTTCAAGCTGTTGCTGAAATCCTAAAATGGATAGAACGACTTGAGAAGGAAGAGGCACACGCGGAGCTGCTAAAAGAGTGAAGAAATTTTTAAACGGACTCAGCCGTTCGCTTGGAGGAGAAGGGGCCGTACGGTTCATCGGCGCCTCCAGCGACGTAGTGCTCGCCTTCTTCATCATCGTCCTGATGATGATCATCATCATCCCCATTCCACCATCGGTGCTGGATAGCCTGATCGCTGTCAACCTCGGGATCTCGGTTTCGCTAATGATGGTCTCTCTCTACATCCCGAAGGCCGTCAACCTCTCGATCTTCCCCTCTCTGCTCCTGATCACCACTCTCTTTCGCCTCAGCATTGAAATCTCGGCAACCAGGCAGATTCTGCTGCACGCCTACGCCGGCCACATCATTCAGGCGTTTGGAAACTTCGTAGTGGGAGGCAACTACATCGTCGGCGGTATCATCTTCTTAATCATCACCATCGTGCAGTTCATTGTAGTGACCAAAGGAGCTGAACGGGTGGCCGAGGTAGCTGCTCGCTTCACCCTGGATGCAATGCCAGGTAAGCAGATGAGTATCGATGCCGACATGCGTAGCGGTGTCATCGATGCCAACCAGGCGCGCGATCTGCGTCTTGCGCTCACTAAAGAGAGCCAGCTCTATGGCGCGATGGATGGCGCGATGAAGTTTGTGAAGGGAGATGTGATCGCCGGTATGGTGATCGCCCTGATCAACATCATCGGAGGTCTGATCATCGGCCGCACCATGCATGGCATGACACTGGAAAGAGCGGCCGAAGTCTACGCCCTTCTCTCGATCGGGGGCGGTCTGATCACTCAGATTCCGTCGCTTCTGATCTCGATGACAGCTGGTATCGTCACCACGCGCGTCTCCAGCGAAAAGAAGGATACCCACCTCGGTCAAGAGATCGCCACCCAGATGCTGGGTCAACCCAAGGCGATTCTGCTGGCGGGCGGAGTTCTCTTTGGCATGGCCTTCATCCAGGGCTTCCCGACTGTAACCTTCATGATTCTCGCTTCGATCGTAGGGAGTCTCGGTGCCACCAAGTGGTTCTCGCAGAGACGTGCAGCCGCCAAAGCGGGTGCTCCGGGCGCTGTGGTGGAGACAGATATCGATGGCCACACAGTGGTCCGCGGAGCTGGCGATGAATATACCCTCACTCTGCCGATCATCCTCGAGGTAGGCGGCTTCCTCTCCGATGTCATCCGCAAAGAGCGTGGAGGACTAGGGTTCATCGAGGAGATGGTGCCCAAAATGCGCCAGGCACTCTACCACGATTTAGGGGTGCGCTTCCCAGGTGTTCATGTACGCACAGACTCCCCCACTCTCGAAAAGGATGAATATGCCATTTCGCTGAATGAGGTGCCCATTGTGCGGGGAAAAATCTTGGAGGGATCACTGCTGACGGGCGAGCTTCCCGAGACTCTGAAGCGATATAATATTCCTTTCACATCTTCCAAAAGCGCTCTCGGCCAACCCTCTCTCTGGGTAGATGAACGCTATCTCCCTGTGATGGACAAGGCGCGGATTAAGTACTGGAAGCCGATCGATGTGATGATCCTCCACCTCTCCTACTTCTATCGCCAGCATGCTGCCGATTTTATCGGTATCCAGGAGGTACGCAGCATCCTCGAGTTTGTAGAAAAATCATACCCCGACCTGGTGAAAGAGGTGACGCGCCTAGTTCCGTTGCAAAAGCTCACCGAAATCTTCAAAAGGCTGGTGCAAGAGCAAATTTCGATCAAAGATCTACGCACCATCATGGAATCCTTAAGCGAATATGCCCAGTCAGAGAAGGACACCGTGCTGCTGACCGAGTATGTGCGCGGCGCCCTCAAGCGATATATAAGCTACAAATATTCAATGGGCCAGTCGATTCTATCGGTCTATCTGCTCGATCCCGAGATCGAAGATATGGTACGCGGAGCGATCAAGCAGACTTCGGCCGGCTCCTATCTGGCGCTCGATCCCGATTCGGTGCAGATGATCATGGAATCGCTACGCAATACTATTGCACCCACACCGACAGGAGGTCAGCCTCCTATCCTCCTCACCGCCATCGACGTCAGACGTTTTGTGCGTAAACTGATCGAAAGTGAATTCCCCGAACTTCCCGTGGTCTCCTACCAGGAGATTGTGCCCGAAATCCGCATCCAACCTCTCGGTCGAATTCAGCTTTCCTAGGAGATAGCTTGCCATGACGGAACATCCTATTGGGACGCCCCGCGTAGAGCATCTTCAGTCGAGCACAGACCGCGCCCAGCGGATCGCCACACAGCGCTCTTTGGCTCGTGGCCTAGCACAAGCCACAACTGCTGAAAGAGCCTTCCAAGAGTGGGCAGACCAGGGGCTCTCGCCCGTAACCATCCGTAAGACCTTTGAGACGCTTGAAGGCCGCATGGCGGCTCGCAAAAGGCCTGGCGGTTCACGCGAAGAGACCGAAAGCTCCGAAGCCAATCCTTCCGCCGAAGGCGAAGATCTGATCACCGAAGTGAACTTGATGGAGGGACTGGCACAACAATTCCACGACAATAATCCCGAAATGGGACAGCGCGCGCTATTGGCGCTGCTAGGACGCATCCGCGACAGTGACTCTTCAGAGGATATCCTTAGGAAGGTGCGCGAAAGCTACCCCGATGCGACGCTGGCAGACGAGGCGCTCGAATTTCTCTCTCGCGCTTGTAAGGGCAAAGAGGCCCTTCTCGAGAAGATCTCTGTTGCCAGAAAGGTGCTGCAGGAGGCAAGTGGTCGGGAGATCCGTGCCGGAAGAAACATCGCCCAAGAGGCAAGAATATTTTCCGAGCAGGGTCTTGGTAGCACTACGGCACTGCGCGATCTCTACCGCGATATCACAGGCAATCCACGCGACGCCAACGCTCTCTTTGAAGAGTTCTCCCAAGCCTTCTCCTATGACAAACTGGAGAAGGTGATCCTGTTCACTCTACAGTCGCTAGGGGCCGATCTCAAGTCGAAGGGTCCTTCCATCTCTCCTGCCGAACTACAGAGGCTACTCACCGAGTGTCGCCAGCTACAGGCGATACTCTGGGTCTACCGCTTCTTTATAGCGCGCTTTAATAGCTTGAAGGCCAGCTTTGTTAGAAGCGGTCTTCTGATGCCACGTCAGCTGAATTTCGAGGCTCTTGCCAAAACCTTCATGAGATTTGTACAGGAGCGCTACCCGTCGGCAGACAAAGCGCAGCAGCTGCTCCGCCTTCTTGGAGTGTCAGAAGAGCTGCTCGCTAAGATCCTGGTAGCAGCGCAGATGCGCGACGCCTGCCGCGGCGTCGCTCCACGTCTCTTTAGGTCAGAGCAGCATAGACAGGATGCATTGGGCGCCCTGCTCGATCTGCTCGCTCAGCTAGAGGAGGAACTCGAAGAGGAAGAAGAGAACGAAGAAGAGGAGGAGGAAGATGAAGAAGAGGATGAATAGCCGTGCTTGATCGATTCCAAGCTCTGATTGAGGAACTGGGAAGCGAGGTGGATCTGGCGCTCCAGCTCACCCCTCAGCGCACACTTGCCATCCGCACCACAGGCAATCTGGTGATCCAATTGGAGGAGAGCTCAGATGGGCATAGAGTGCTGCTCGCCTCAAAAATTGCCCCTCTTCCCGCTGGAAAATTTCGCGAAGAGGTACTGCTTTCAGCACTCCAATTCAACAGCATCCATCCACGCATCGGCACCCTCGGCTATTTCGAGGGCAGCGGGGAGCTGATCCTCTTTCAGTGGATCCCCTTCACCCTACTGACAGGAGTGAAGCTGGCCGACATCATCGAGTTATTTGTGCATCTAGCCGAGACCTGGCATAAGCTGATTCAGGCGGGGGGCACCGGAAAATGGGTTGCCTTCGAAGCACAGGAGTTCCTGAGGAGACGATGGCAACCATGGATGGTGGGTTGAAAAAGCAGATTCTTGCTACTCCCGCCTCCCTGCCCTGGCAGCAGGTGGGAATCGCCCCTCATCACGGAATCGATCTCTTCTTACCCGCGCTGCGCAGCGAAAAGAGCGCCGGCTGCGGCGAAATCCTCGACCTGCTTCCTCTCATCGACTGGTGCAGCAGCTTGGGATTCGATCTCATCCAGCTGCTTCCTCTCTTCGATATGGGGCATGAGACCAGCCCCTACAACGCACTCTCCTCCTGCGCCATCGATCCCCTCTTCATTTCGCTCTACGCCCTGCCATGGCTGGATGGAGCTCCAGACCTCATCGAATCACTGACGCAGCTAAAGCGCCATCTTATACCCTCATCCACCCCATTTCGCGAACTACGCGAAGAGAAAAAGGAGTGGCTGGTCGCCTATGTGACTCGCATCGCTCGTTCTCACCTCTCCCCTGATCTCCTCAAGCAGTTCATGAGCGACAATCCCTGGCTTTTGCCCTATGCGCTCTTCAAAACCCTGAAGGAGACCCACCAGCACAACCACTGGTGCAACTGGCCAGAAGAGCACAGAAACCTCCCGCCCGAATCGATGCAGGCACTCTACGACACTCTCCATCCCGCACCAGAGTTTTTCGTCATTCTGCAGTATCTCGCATCAGAACAGCTGAAAGAGGTGCGCCGTCATGCCGAGAGCCGCGGCCTATTGATCAAAGGAGATCTGCCCATCCTGGTCAGCCCCGATAGCGCCGATGTCTGGGCGGAGCCCCATCTATTCAATCCAGAGCTGGCAGTGGGAGCGCCACCCGACTTCTATGTACCGGAGGGACAGTGCTGGGGATTTCCCGTTCCCCTTTGGGAAGAGCATCCTGACGGAATGCTCCTCTGGTGGCAGCGCAGACTCTCTTTTGCCTCGCACCTCTTCCACCTCTACCGCATCGATCACATCATCGGCTTCTTCCACCTCTGGGCTGTTCCCAACGGCAAAAAAGCAAAGGATGGCTTTTTCCTTCCCCGGGAGGAGGCGCTCTGGCTGCCGCGCGGCAAAGAGATCATCGAGAAACTTCTGATAAGCTCCCTCATGCTGCCCATCGCCGAAGACCTCGGCACCGTCCCCACAGGAATGCGCGAAGAGCTCACTGCCCTTGGCATCTGCGGCACCAAGGTGATGCGCTGGGAGCGCGAGGAGGCGCTCCCCCGCCATTTCATTCCCCCGAGCCACTACCAGCCGCTCAGCATGACCACCCTCTCCACCCACGACTCCCCCACCCTCGCCCTCTGGTGGCGCGACTTCACTTCAGAAGCCTCTCTCTATGCACAGGAGCAGGGATGGGATTACGAGCCCACCCTCTCGACAGAGCAGCGCATGGCGCTACTGAAAGCAAGCCACCACTCCGCCAGTCTCTTTCATGTGAATCTTCTGCAAGAGTATCTCGCCCTCTTCTCCGAGCTTGTCTGGGAGGAGCTAGAACAGGAGCGCATCAACATCCCCGGCTATGTATTGCCGCGCAACTGGAGCTACCGCTACCGCCCCTCCCTCGAGACCATCATCAACCACGAAGGCCTCGCCTCCGCCATCAAAAGCCTACTGCCCTGAACCGCCCTGCCAAGTAGCTTAATGAGAGTCAGCCTCAACTTAGCATAAAAATTTAAGTCTTTGAAATTGAATAGCATAAGTTTTTTGCCACCGACTTTTTTGCAGTGGAATGCAAAAAAGTCGTGACTTTTCCGCAAAGCCGTGCAAAATAGTCGGGTATGGACAGAGCTCAAAAAGAGGCAATTCTCCGAGACCTTCAAAAGAAGATGGTTCTTTTGGCAGGCCCCCGTCAGGCTGGTAAAACAACCCTTGCCCGGGCTGTTGCACAGGAGTTCTCCTCCTCTCTCTATCTTAACTACGACAACCTCCACGATCGGAAGCTGCTGCGTGAGGAGGCTTGGTCCCCCTCGGTAGAGCTACTGATTTTTGATGAAATTCATAAGATGCCGAAGTGGAAAAACTACCTTAAAGGTGTTTTTGACACACGGCAAGAACATCAAAAAATTTTGGTCACAGGCAGCGCTCGCTTGGAGGTCTTCAAGCAGGTGGGCGACTCTCTTGCGGGACGCTACTTTTTGCATCGACTCATGCCGCTCTCTCCAGCGGAGTGCGAAAAGGTTCACGCCGACTACACGATCGATCGCTTTCTGAAACGAGGCGGATTTCCCGAGCCGTTTCTAGCTCAAGACCCTATCGATGCCGAAAGGTGGCGTCTGCAATATGCAGACAGCTTACTCAGAGAAGATGTCTCAGAGTTCGAGAACATTCAGAATCTGAATGCAATCAGACTGGTTTTCGAGCTATTGCGAGAAAGGGTTGGCTCTCCCATCTCCTACAGTTCGATCGCTCAAGACGTAGCAATTGCTCCCAATACGGTAAGAAAATACATTCAGATTTTAGAAGCCCTGTATATCGTTTTTCGCATCACTCCATTCTCTCGCAAAATTGCACGTAGTCTACTTAAGGAACCAAAGATCTATTTCTTTGATGTGGGACTTGTGAAAGGAGATGCCGGAGCTAGATTCGAAAATCTTGTTGCGATCTGTCTGCTTAAATCTGTCTTTGCGCGGGTAGACTATCGAGCCGAGCCAGCATCTCTTCACTATATTCATACCAAAGATAAGCAAGAGGTCGACTTTGCTATTGCCTGCAATCAACATTTAGAGAAGATCATCGAAACCAAATACGCGGACGGCACGATCAGCCCCCATCTACGTTACTTCCACGAGAAGTATCAGATTCCGGCTGTACAGGTGGTGAAGGAGCTACGACGTGAATGGATCGATGAGGGAATCGGAGTGGTACAAAGCAAAAAGTTTCTCGCATCATTGGAGTGAAGCCATCAATCCCAGAAACCATAACCCAGTTAAAGCGGAAAGAATTAAAAGGCGCAGCCGATCTGCAGATTGACCTGCTGGTCTTGGTAGTTGGCGTTGAACTCGCCACTGTAGAAGATGGAGAGCGAGCAATGATCATCGTAGATCCAGGCGGTGAGGCCAAGGAGCGGGGCGACGAGGGTGCGAGAGGGCTTCATACCGTAGACGGTGAAGTAGAGCGATTCGTTACCCTCTAAGGTGGCATGGAAGCTTCTGCCGCGCCAGCGCTCCTCGCGCACAACGCCTACCTGCACCATGGGGATCAGCTTGCTTCTGTCTTGCATGAAGCAGTGCGAAAGGCTTATGGCCATGGTGGCGCGAAAAAGATCGCTGTTTGCCGATTTGAGGCGCAGATTGAGGCTATCAGCACCATGCTCATGAAATCCCTGCTGATGGAGGTAGTAGTACTCGGAGGAGAGGAGGAAGGAGAGATCGCACGATCTGGTATGCAGGAGAGCCCCTGCTGAGAGATAGCCCCCCGCTTCGGCGCCTGAATAGTCTCCCTTAGCCTTCCGCTGGATCGTTGTATTGACTGGCGCTGCGGCGACGAGGAAGATGCGGCGATGCTCTGTATAGTTGTTTGAGGCGCCCAGCGCTCCTCCCTGCAGAAAGAAGTGCGAGCTGCACCAGCTGGCATAGATCAGCCCGTAATAGCTGGTCACTGTTCCTTTGCCTACGGAGTGATTCCAGTCGACACTGCTGAAGGTGGAGGCGCCAGCGATGCCCAGGTAGAAATTGCCTGTGAATGAGTGGTCGATTCCCAGAACCACCCCACCAGCATCGGCATGGAATCCCACCTCTCCCTGGTAGTGCTCCTGATGCATGAAGTCGCCCCACCCATCCAGCCACACCTCGGTGCGATGCTTTCTGCCGATCTCGTGTGTACAAGCGGCTCTGCACTGTGAGATCCCCCGTAAGGAGAGAGCGTTGTTGACCAGCATGCTATCGTTCTGCTGCGCTATCGAGAGCCCCTTAAGGTGAGAGGGCTGCAGCTGAAGCAGCTCTTCGTTCAGCTGCGCGCCACTGGTCACCACCTTCAGCACACCGATGACCGTGGCAAAATCGCTTGCAACCGATGATTGACTGGCATCGAGATAGTTCGCTACGGCAAGCGCATTGGGGCTTAGTGCTGACGAGAGTGTTGAAAAGGGCAGCCCACTAATCTGCAGCGTCACTTCGTCCGTAGGATACTGCAGCGACACCATGAGGAGTGGGTAGGGGTTATTCAACTGCTGGAAGGTGCCCACTCGGGTGGCTCCCCCCGACAGCTCCATAATGGGATAAAAAATAGCAGAAGTGTAGTCATCGGGAAGTGCCACCAGCTGCACTGTAGCGCCCGATAGGGTGAGCTGGTGGCCTGTGATAACCAGTTGAGTAGACTGAGTGGTGTTAAACTCGACCAGATAACTACCATTGATGGTGATGGGCGCATCCACCGTAAAGGTGCCGATGGAACCATCTCCTGGCGCGATGAGGCCCCCGCTCTGGATCGTCATGCTACCGCTTGTAGACCCTCTACCCTCTAACACTCCTCCGCTCTGCACGGTGATGGGAATGGCGCCGAAGGCTCCGTTAATCTGGAGAATGGCTGTTTGGACGATGATCGATCCAGTGAATCCAGTCCCCGTACCACTTAGAACAAGAGTGCCTCCCCCTGTTAGGGTGACAGGAGCGCTTCCTGAAATGATCCCCGTATTGGTGGTAACGGTGGTGCCGGGATCGAGCGAGAATGTAGCGCCACCTGCCCCTATTGTGACGGCGCGGCTATTATTGCGGCTGTCATGTAGGCCCAGTGTCGCATTGTTTTCGATAGTAAAGGTCCCGGTTCCAAAACTAGTTCCCGGTGCCAGATCGACCCTGCCCCCTGAAATGAGAAGCGGACCACTGAAGGTACTACCTGTTCCGCCAATCGTCACATCACCAGGACCTGGAAAGGTGACCGCTCCGGTACCGGTGATAGCCGAAGAGTAGGTGCCGCTATGGGGCTCGGCAAAGATCACGCTTGCGCCGCTAGTACCTGTGTTGATGTTACCCTGCACTGCTGCCACAGGACCTTGCAGGCTGACGGTGCCACTCATCGTGGTACCACCTGTAAAGGTGCTGAGGCCATTTAGAAAGCAGCTGCCTGCTCCCATAAGCTGTAACGCTCCATTTCCTACCAGAGCTCCATTGACTGTGATATTACCGCCAGTGGCATTGAGGATCAGAGTCTGACCTGTTGCAATCGCAATATTGGCTGCATAGGGAGTGACTACAGTAGGAGGAAGAAAGGTACAGGAGCTGTTCAGCAGAATAGAGCCCGGACCATTCATACCACCCGCAAAAGTAAGCGAGCCACTGCCGGCGTTGATACTGATGGTGAGCACCTGGGCACTGGTCACTCCAACCAATGTATCGATCTGGACCGTGCCGCCTCCTGAACCAGTCAGCGCAATGAAGGGTGTGGTGGCGGGAGAACTGAAGATGAGGCTGCCGGTGCTAAATGTATTGGTGCCACTAGAGGTGATGGCAAGAGAGCCGATGGTAAAGGGCCCGCCGTCGAGGTCGATCGTGAGGCCGGCCAGGCTGGAGAAGAGCACATCATTTCCCGCCGTGCCGGCGCTTGTGAGACCGGGAACCATAGCTGGCGTCCAGTTGCCGCCAGTATTCCAGGAGTCGATACCACTATTAAGTCCCGTCCAGGTGCTGGTGGCAGCCTCCATACAGATAGGTGACAGAAGCAGCGAAGCCCATAGAAACTGTTTTCGCAGATGTCGCCGGTCTAGCACGCAGATCCTCTCTACACTTCCCTTCAGGAAAAGCATTTTTATATAATAAGGCAAATAGCGCTTGCAACCACCAAAGAACTGCTTCAGAATCTTGTAACTATGAACACCCGATTGCTCGCCCTCATCGCCATCGCCACCAGCCTTGTTCTGAGCTGCGAGGCTGCTGTATCTCACGAGACGCTCTACCACAGCCTCGATCCCACCTCGATTGTGCAGCAGATGGCCTTCTACCAGCTCTATCCCCACACAAGCGAGGGTAAACAGGCATTGCGGCGCTCTTGGGAGCTGCTGGGTAATGAGGAGCTCTCTCCATTAGCCCAAGGTCTCTTACTTCCTAGCCTTGATGTGCAGACTATTGTTTCGCTTGTCACCCGCCAGCCGGCCGATCCTCCGGTGGAGCTGGGCGAGGGTGAACTCATCATTCTCGAGCGATGCGCGAAACGGCTAGCACATCAGGAGCTAGCCGGTCACCATGTCTGGACCGAAGAGGAGGTGACTCGCCTCGAACCAGAGCAGGTGGATCTAGCGAGAGCGCTTCTGATCTATCAGTTTGGCAGCAGCGAAGAGGCAAAGCTGGCGATCCGTCGCTACGAAGCGAGTCTTGATCTGATGGCGTTACAGGTGCTGGCGCGCCTGAAAGCCGGCGCCTCGAATCGAGAGAAGGTGCATGTCATCAATCAGCTGATCTTCCACGAGCTGGCCTTCCGCTTTCCGCCCCACTCGGTCTATGCCGATCAGATCGACCTCTACACCTTCCTCCCCTCAGTGATGGATAGCCGCGAGGGTGTCTGCCTAGGCGTCTCGATTCTCTACCTCGCCTTGGCACAGAGAGTGGGGCTACCTCTTGAGATTGTCACCCCTCCGGGCCACATCTACCTGCGCTACCGCGAGGAGGGAGGTGAAGAGCTCAACATCGAAACCACAGCGCGCGGCATCCACCTCCCCACCGAGGCCTACCTAAGCGTGCAGACCAGAAGCTCGCATCTGCGCACCATTAAAGAGGTGATCGGTACAGCTTTAGTCAACCAGGCTGCCACCTTCTCGCGCAGCGCCCAGTTTGGCCAAGCAATCCAGCTCTACCGCAAGGCCAAGGCCTATCTTCCCGATGATCCCCTTCTGCAGATGCTACTGGGTATCCACCTGGTACTGGACAAACAGGAAAAAGAGGGACGAAAGGTGCTCGAACCTCTTTGCGGTCTTGTCTTTCCAGACTCTGTCTCGATCGAAACGATGCCAGAAGACTATGTCCGCGGCCATGTGAATAGAGAAGGGCTACTCGCCATCTTCATGCCTGTCGACGAGCACCGCAGCTCCATTCTAGAAAAGCATCAGCAGCTCACCGCTCTACTGAAAAAACAGCCTCGCTTCCGCGCCGGTCTGCTGCACCTGGCTACCACCTGTCTCCAGCTGGGCCGAACCAAAGAGGCTCTTGAGGTGCTGATCGATCACCATATGGTCGACGCGAGGCAGAGCACCGTCGAATATTATCTCGCCATCCTCTCGCTTGAACGGATGGATTATACCCGTGCCTGGCGCTATCTCAAAAATGCCGAGGCGCTCTGCTCTGCAAGAGGACACCAGCCGCGCGCGCTCAAAGAGCTGAAGCTCGAGCTGCGTCATCTCTCGCCTGAACCATAACCACTCAGCAGCCGGTTCGCTATTCGCGGCCGGTTCGCTATTCGCTCACCTGCTCCGCATTACGAAGACCCACTGGGTCTTCTTCATGTCTCCGCAGCCACCGGGTCTTCTTCATGTCCACGCAATCTTGACTAATTTGTAATTTTTTTCTACCAGGGTAAAAAGAACCTTGGAGACCGGGATGATTTCGTGGAACCGTAAAGCAGCCCTGCTAGCACTGCCACTCACTGTAGGAGCCTACCTGATGCTCGTAGCCGATGCGCGAGGTGGCGGGGGTGATGATGGCGGACGCGGGATGAATCGCGGTACATTCGATCAGGGAATGACCCCCGATGACAGGCGCGCTACTGGTATTGACAACCTCTCTCCCGATCAGAAACAGAAGCTGAATGATTGGATCAACCAGCATTACACCCCCAATCATCCGGTGATCAATTCGGGCACACACCATTATGTGGTGGAGAACCTACATAACGGTTCTTACATCAAGCTGGACAATGGCAACATCTACGCCATCGCTCCCGATGATATACAGACCTCATCCATGTGGATACTCCCCTTTCCTCTGGTGATTGAGGAGAGCAACGATCCCGACTATCCCTATCTCCTCGTCAACGAGAACACCGGTAGCAGCGTCAAAGCGAAGCAGAGCTCCTCCAGCGAGATCACCCCCCCCACCAGCAACACAACTACTCCCCCCTCTCCAAAATAAGAAATGGGCGGCTCCGCCGCACCACCAAAGGGCCGCTTTGCGGCCCAGGCCGCCTCCGGCGGCCCGCCGCTTTCAGCGGCGTCGATTCTGCGGCGGAGCCGCCCATTAGACCGGACTGCGGCAAAGAGGAATCCAAGCGAAGACGAGATCGCAGCGGACGCCTTCGGCCCAAAGAGGCGAAATACCTTGAGGCGCACGGCGTAAAAACGAGCGATGAGGACGCCAGCGAGGAGGGATAGATAGCGCCCCCGCGAATCGCTCTTCTGCTGAGGAGCGGGGGCGCTAGATGCCCTCCGCAGCAAGTCATCATCGCTTGGCTTTTACGCGTCGACGCCTCAAGGCCAGCTAAAGAAGGAGGAAGATGCGAGATCGCGAGCGTTCCGTAGCGACCGGGACAGTACTGTGTACGGCCCGGGAGCAAGGATGGATTCATCAAAGCCGGAGCCGGTCCACTCTCACAACATAAACTTGCTCGAGCAGAATTGAACCTTCTTCTTCCTGTTACCAGGAGTCGAAGGAGCTGCGAGGAAGCTGCGCGCGCTCGCGCTCTAGCCAAAGCTCGAGCCATGGATAGTCGGGGCAGTTGCCATCGTATTGCAGCTGGTCAATCGCATCCCAGAGCAACTCTTGATGCAGCAGAGTGTACCAGCCATCATCCCAATCATCGCTCGAATCGGTCCAGAAGGCGAGAGTGCCGTCCGATTCTAGATCGACTAACGCCACCTCCCCCGATGGGGGGACAAAGACTCCGTCGGAACCAAGAAAACTGACCTGCAGGCAGAGCTGGTCGAGTGAGGGAAATAGATGGCCTAGATACTCGCTTGTCTCCCGATTGCGCGATGCGTGATCGATCAGGCCGAGCAGCAGTTTGACATAGAGCCCGCGCGCCTCTTCGACCGAACAGTCTTTGGCAAACCCCAGGCTTACCAGCATCGTCTTCACCTCGTTGCCAGAGATGCGCGCCCCCAGATCCACCTCAACACAGCCCATCTCCTTCTGTTTAGCCTCGCTAAAAGAGGTGAGTAGACGGCCTATGGCCTCCCAGGAGGCGCGCCCCTCTTCTACGCCAGCAAGAGTCGTAGCTGCCAGAGTCAAGAGAGCGAGTAGCGTTGAGGTGCAGCGCATGACGTAAACTCCACATTTTGTTTGGAGTATGCAGTCTAGCGACCATCTAATTTTCTCGAAATCAATATTTCTTCCTGTTGTATCATGACCGCCAAAGAGAAAAAAGGAGGCAGCAAATGGATGCAAACAAGACCGAATCTCAACCAAGCGCTCTGGCTAAATATTGCAAAAATCTGACGCAGCTAGCGAAAGCGGGCAAGTTAGATCCTGTGATCGGACGGGATGAAGAGATCCGCAGAACCATTCAGGTACTCAGCCGCAGAACCAAAAACAATCCTCTACTGATAGGCGAACCAGGCGTGGGCAAAACCGCCATTGCCGAGGGCCTAGCTCTGCGCATTGTCCACGGAGATGTGCCCGAGTCGATGCGCAGCAAGCAGGTTGTCGCTCTCGATATGGGCAGTCTGATCGCTGGAACCAAATTCCGTGGCGAGTTTGAGGAGAGGCTGAAGGAGATCCTACAAGAGATCGAGAAAAGCGAGGGGCAGATCATCCTCTTCATCGACGAGGTGCACACACTGGTAGGTGCCGGAGCGAGCGAAGGAGCAATGGATGCAGCCAATCTACTCAAGCCCGCCTTAGCGCGGGGTACTCTGCACTGCGTGGGTGCCACCACACTCTCCGAATACCAGAAGTACATCGAAAGAGATGCCGCCCTTGAAAGGCGCTTCCAATTAATCCTGATAGAAGAGCCCACACTGGAGAATGCCATCTCTATCCTCCGCGGCCTGAAAGAGCGCTACGAAAACTTCCATGGCGTCCATATCACCGAGGCAGCACTTCATGCGGCTGTCACCCTCTCCCATCGCTACATCACAGGTCGTCACCTACCCGATAAGGCGATCGATCTGATCGACGAGGCAGCCAGCCTGATTCGCATGCAGCTGGGTAGCCGCCCCCTTCCGATCGATGTGAAGGAGAGGGAACTTTCCAGCCTGATCGTGAAGCAGGAGGCGCTGAAGCGCGAAGGGACCGCCATCTCACAGAGTGAGCTAGAGAAATTGGCTGGCGAGATCGCTCTCCTCAAGGAGGAGCTATCCACTCTAGAGACCAAGTGGAACAGCGAGAAGCAGCTGATCCAAGCTCTGAAGGAGAAGAAGAATGCACTGGAGGCGATGAAATTTCAGGAGGAGGAGGCGAACCGTAAACTGGACTACAACAGAGTGGCCGAGCTGCGCTATAGCAAGATCCCCGCTTTAGAAAAGGAGATTGCTGGAGCGCAAGAGGCGCTTGCCCGCCTACCTGAGAGACTTCTGCAAGAGGAGGTGGATGAGGGGCTGATCGCTCAGATTGTAGCCAAATGGACCGGCATTCCCGTGCAGCGAATGCTGGAAAAAGAGGCGGCTAAACTGCTGCGTCTCGAAGAGACTCTGGGAAAACGGGTGGTGGGCCAGGAGTTTGCTGTAGCGGCTATCAGCGAAGCGGTACGCCGCGCGCGCGCGGGACTTTCCGATCCAGCGAGACCAGTGGGCGTTTTTCTCTTCGTCGGTCCCACAGGAGTGGGCAAAACCGAGCTAGCCAAAGCGCTCGCTAGCGAGCTGTTTGACCAGGAGGAGGCTCTCTTCCGCCTCGACATGTCGGAGTATATGGAGAAGCATAGCATCTCCAAACTGATCGGCTCGCCCCCTGGCTACATCGGCTATGAAGAGGGAGGACAGCTCAGCGAAGCTCTGCGCCGCCGCCCCTATGCTGTGGTCCTGTTGGATGAGATCGAGAAGGCTCATCCGGAAGTGTTCAACATTCTGCTGCAGATGTTCGATGAGGGACGTCTCACCGACAGCAAGGGAAGAACCATCAACTGTCGCAATGCCCTCTTCATCATGACCTCCAACCTCGGCAGCGAAGAGCTATTATCTGGGCTAGCCGAGCGCCCTTCTGGGTGGACAAAAGAGCAGATCCTCGCCCTACTACAGCCCATCTTGCAAAGAGCCTTCCGCCCCGAACTGCTCAACCGCCTCGATGAGATACTGCCCTTTCTGCCCCTAAGACGCGATCAGATGGAGGCGATTGCTCTGAAGCAGCTAACGCAGGTGATCGAGCGTCTGACCGAAAAAGGCATCCCTCTCAGCTGGGACGCAGCGGTACTCAGCTACCTCGCCGAGCGCGGCTACGATGCCGCCTTTGGAGCTCGTCCTCTAAAGCGCCTCGTGCAGCATGAGGTGGTGGGTCTTTTAGCAAAAAACATTTTGCAAGGCCATCTCCATAGCGGCGCGCACGCCCACCTGCAGCTGACTCAAAGCCAGGAAGGAGAAGAACAGATCGCCTGCTCCCTGACTTAAGTCAGAGAGCTGCTTTACAGAGGAAACTTTAGCAGGAGGCGAGAGAGGGTTGGAAGAGGTCTTGGAACTGCTCGCGCAGCGAGGCGGGTACCACCTCTTCAATCCCCTCTTTGTCATACATGAGAAAATAGGCACAGGCGACCAGAATCCCAAATCCGGGAGCCACCAGCGCGATCAGTAGAGAGAGCGCGCAGACAACCGAACGCCTGATAGCCAGATAGCCGCGCGCTAGATGCTTGCGGCAAAACCGATTCTTTCCCCCTGTTGCGCAGGTCAGCAGCAGCATCAGAGAGCTGAAGAGAAGGGCATACCCCATCCAGAGAACGTCAGCTGCAAGCAGCACCAAGAAGAAGAGGCGCGCCATGCATGAGGAGAGAAGCCGGTCTCTTTTCTTGGCTTGAGGAAGACCGTCTGTCACCACCGCTGCCATCGAATTTAAATCGATACCAGACGCTTCAACGGGCGCTTCGGCGGGCAGAGCTGCGCCAGCCCCAGCGCTACTTCTGGGGAACAGCTCCAGCTGCTCGCATGGCAGATCACCATCTCGCGCATCGGAAAACTTATAGATCGCCATGCAGTCTCAGCCTCCTGAAGGTCTGGTGGAAAAACGGAGTATAGCCCCCGCCCCAGTTTGCGGACAGTGGTACGAACTCTGTCCAAACCCCACTCTACGATCCGCCACCGAAAATCCAAATTCAATTTTTTTTAAATACGCAAAAGCCCCTACATCAAGGAAGTCAACTAAAATAGGTTCCCGAAAGAGGTGGTTGCAAAACTCCAGCCCCTAGAAAAATCGATGATTTTGGCGTCCGTTGTCAGAGCCAGCTCGCTGGCTCCTTGCTGTTCTGACGAGACCATACCCGAGAGGGTAGGCGAGGAAGAACAGCGACAAGGGGCGCCAAAAGGGCGATTTTGCTGGGGGCTGGGGTTTTGCAACTGCCTCGAAAGAGAGGAAATGGCCCGCGGCGCTCCCTTTAATTTTTCCTCTGGTCAACTATGGTGAGTCGCTGCTATCATTCCGCTTTTCCTTTGAATTCAAAGTGAGTCCAACATGGCCAAACGCTGTCAGGTAACCGGCAAGGTGCCCGTACGAGGCAAACAGTATGCCCGCCGCGGGATCGCCAAAAAGAAGAAGGGTATCGGCCTGAAGATCACCGGCATCAAGCGCCGTCGCTTCCAGCCCAACCTAATTAAAAAAAGACTGTACCTAGCTGAAGAGAAGCGATTCATCACTCTGCGCCTAGCCGCATCGGCCCTGCGCACCATCGATAAGCTGGGGCTCTCTACAGTCCTACGCAAGATGCACAAAGAGGCCGCCTCCTAAAGAGAGAGCAAGGTAGGTATGAGATGGAGGGCGCTGCCACCCCTGCTACGCAGGTCTTGCGCGCCCTACTCTCCCTCTTGTTTCTCGCCCTACCGATCCTCTTTTTTATAAATATTCTTTCGAATAAACAGAGAGAGCCAACCTCTATCACCTTCTACTCCAATCAGCTGGGCGATAATCTCGCCTCCCTGCTCCAGCATGAATTCGAGTCGGCTCGCCGCTCTATCTGGATCAGCATCTACGACTGCACCGATAAAAATATATTAGAGCTACTAGACAAACGAGCCCGCGAAGGTCTAGCCGTCTCTCTGTCGCTCGACCAGAGCGCATCGTTTCTCCCCTTATCGGGCAAGCTCAAACTGCATCATCCTAAAGTACGCGGACTGATGCATGAGAAGATCTGCCTCATCGATGAGGATGTGGCCTGGATCGGTTCCACCAATCTCACCCCCACCTCCCTCTGGCTCCATGCCAACCTTCTCATCCGCCTGGAGTCGGAGGGTCTGATCCCCTTTCTTCTGCACCAAGAGCAAGAGTGGGCCATTTACGAAAAGTGCGACCATGGACAGAGGCTCCGGCTCTACCATCTTCCCGAGGCAAGCAGCCAGGCCTTAGAGGCGCTAGTGCAGCTGATCGACCGGGCCGAACATGAAATCGATCTCGCCCTCTTCACCTTCACCCACCCTCTTCTCGCTGACAGATTGCTGGCGGCCAGAGAGCGCGGGGTGAGGGTACGCTGCTTTGCCGAACTCTCCTCCCTTCGGGGCGCTTCGCGCTTAGTTCTACTTCAGCTCGCTTCCCACGGCATCGAGGTGCGTGCCTCGCGTCAAAGGGATGGCCTGATGCATCATAAATGGATGGTGGTGGATGGAAAGGCGCTGAGCTGCGGATCGGCCAACTGGACCGAGGCTGCCTTTGCCAAAAATCGGGATCTATTGATGATCCTCTCCCCACTTTCTGACGCGCAGAAAAAATTCTTTTCTCTGCTACAAGCTAAATTAACGTTACAAACAGAGCAGATTTCACTCCCATGAGCCATACACTCTCTATCCTCCTCAGCACTGCCTTCTCACTCTTTCTTCTGATGAATGCGATCGGAAATATCCCCATCTTCCTCACACTATTGAAAGCCATTCCGCTGAAGAGGCAGCGCGTCATCATCATGCGCGAGCTGCTCATCGCCTTGGGAATTATTTTACTTTTTGCGCTGGCTGGCCAGCAGATCCTAGCTCTGTTTGGCATCACCTCCACTTCGGTGATGCTGTCGGGCGGAATCATCCTCTTCATGATCTCGATCAAGATGATCTTTCCCCCTGCTGTCGCCCCCGAAGCCCCCCCTCCCACTCACGAACCATTTCTGGTTCCCCTCGCTCTGCCCCTTGTCGCCGGCCCAGCCGTCCTAGCGGCAGTGATCCTTTACTCTAGCCAGCACGAGTCTGTCTGGATTACAATAGGCGCCGTCCTGATTGCCTGGGTTGCTAGCATCATCATTCTGCTATGCGGCGCCAGCCTTAGGAAATTCCTGGGAGAGAGCGGCACCCAGGCGTGCGAACGGCTGATGGGACTGATTCTAACCATGATCGCCGTCGAGATGTTCTTAAACGGTATCTCCTCCTTCGCCGGGACCTGTATAGCCGCCCTATAAGCGGTGTGTCCGGTTTGTCAAAAAGAAAAATTCAATTAATCATCGCCTATCACGGTGCTCACTTTTCCGGATGGCAGGATGTGGGCATGGGCTCTACCGTGCAAGGTGTCTTGCGCGAAGCGCTCCGCCAGATCCTGCAAGAGCCGGTCGAGCCCGAGGCTGCCAGCCGTACCGATGCAGGCGTGCATGCAAAAGCACAGTCGGTCGTCATCTCCACCGAGCAAGAAATTTTAGACTTGGAGAAGCTCAGGACAGGACTTCACGCTCTGCTCCGCCCCAAAATCGCCGCCATCTCAGCGCGCTGGGCAGAAGAGAGCTTCCATCCTTCGCTAAGCGCCGTAGGCAAGGAGTATCTCTACCGCATCACCACCGGCCCCACCCAACTCCCCTTCGAAAGTGAGCTCGCCTGGCATCTACCCTACCCGCTGGACCTCTCTCTAATGAGAGAGGCGGCCAGCTACTTTCTGGGCACTCACGACTTTTCTGCTCTCTGCAACCAAAAGCAGCAGCCATCTAACGATCCCATCTGCCAGCTTACAGCCATCGAGATCGTGGAGCGGGATGAAGCCACTTTGTTGGAGATCGTGGTGCGCGGAAATCGCTTTCTCTACAAGATGGTACGCAATCTGGTGGGTACACTAGCTTATGTAGGATGCGGTAAACTCTCTTTAACCGATGCCAAGCAGCTGCTAGCAAAGAGAGACCGAAGGGAAGCCGGCATCACAGCCCCCCCACATGGACTCTATCTAAACGAGGTGATCTACAGTGAGTGAACGCAACGACCCCTGTTGGTGTGGTAGTGGCCGCAAATGGAAAAAATGTCATGCGGGCATTCCAGCTCCACAGCCTACCACTCCGACTGAAGAACTGAGACAGCGCTACCTCAAGCAGTATGGCATCCTGCTTAAAAGCCCCGAACAGATCGCCGGTATTCGCAAAGCCTCACAGCTAGCTGCAAAAATTCTAGATGAAGCCTGTCGCTTTGTAAAAGAGGGTGTCACCACCGAAGAGATCGATAATCTGGTCCTGCGTCTACATCAGGAGGCGGGCGCCACTCCAGCCTCTCTTGGCTATGGCCAGCCCCCCTTCCCCAAAAGCTGCTGCACCTCCATCAACGATGTAATCTGTCACGGCATTCCTGATAAAAGGCCCCTCCAGAAGGGCGATATCCTCAACATCGACATCACCGCTATCCTAGATGGCTACTACGGCGACTGCAGCAGGATGGTGCTGATCGAACCTGTGTGTGAGGAGAAAAAGCGCGTCTGCGAAGCTTCCCACGCCTGCCTGATCCAAGCGATTGAGATTCTTAAGCCGGGCCTTCTTCTTTCAGAAATCGGCAATACCATTCAGCGAGTCGCCGAAGAGTATCACTGCTCGGTGGTCTACCAGTTTGTGGGACATGGTGTAGGCGTCTGCTTCCACGAACCCCCGCAGATTCTGCACTGCGCCAACCGTTCACAGATTCCGCTTGTCCCAGGCATGACCTTCACCATCGAGCCGATGATCAACGCTGGTCTCCCCGAAGTGGTGGTCGATCCAGAAGATGGCTGGACAGCCCGCACAACCGATGGCCGCCCCAGTGCCCAATATGAACACACCCTCCTCATCACCGAAACAGGCTACGAGGTCCTCACCCTCCTTTCAAAATAGCTAAGCAGCTAATAATCAATTGGTTATTATTGCTATTTCAATTTAATTAAATAAAATGCTATAATATTCTTGGATTATGGATTGATATTATGGCGCTTGAAACAGTTACCAATATGAGGTTCTTCTCCACCTTGCTGGAGGAGGCAAAAGGCAGCACCACCCGCTGGGGTGGTCGCTATGTCGAGATAGATGGGCAGGAGCTCCTGCTAGGCGATGTCGTGGCACACGCCCTGAAACTGGCCTCCTATCGCAACAATTTCACCAACATGGACGAACGCACCGCCGGCCTCACCCTACGCGATCAACTCATCGAATTATGCAGGAGCAGCGATGAAGAGATGCAGCAGCGCTGCATTCTGGTATGCATTCTGGCCTGGCTGCGCGATCTCTTTCATAACGCCAGCTACAACTCTCTAAAGGATGAAAGGACGAGCGATCACTACGATGGCACAGCCTCTTCAATGAACATGCGAGAAAATCTCACCATGGTTACCAAAAAGGAGCATGATGCGCTCTTTCCAGGTAAGCAGTTTGGCTTCGATCCTCAAAACGAACCGGACTATGTCATGGTGCCCGATTACACATTCCCAGGTCGCATGCTGTAGAGCTGCTCTAACTCGGTGGTGAGCTGCTGGTTCTCTTCTGCTAGCTCTTGAAGAAGTATCAGTAGCGAGCGCAGCTCCTCATCGGGAGCGAGGAGGCGCTCCTCCTCCTGGCGATGCAAAAACACAAGTTCGCGTTCATAGTTTGCGAAACTTTCTCTGAGCTCCAGCTCGGATTGTATCAGCGCTCCCCGCTCCTCGCGTAACTGTTCCAGCTCGATGAGTAGCTCTCGCTTATGCTCAATCTCCGCTTCGCTGCGTTCTAAGGCCACCTGTGCCAGCTGCTCAGCTTCGGTCAGACTTTCTTTCAGCTGCTGGTTCAACTCGGTAAGCTGCCGCTGCTGTTGCTCTAGAGGATCGAGAAGATGCCTCGCCTCGCTACTCGTAAGGATACCGAGCACCCATGAACTAGCTACTGCGACGATCCAGCCCCCTGTCCAGAGATCGCACCCACCCAGAAAAGGAATCCCTAGCAGAAGCAGCGAAATACCAGCACCCCACCAGCGTAGGCCGATGCTGGCCAGCAACCCCACCAATGCCATCCAAGGAGGCAGTGAATGAGGAGCTATTCCTCCCCCTCCAAACCGCTGCCCCCAGGCAACTAAAGCGAGAAGAAGAAGAGAGGGGCCAGTTAGATACCAGAGCTCGGCGCGCACACGTAGATTAGAGAGATAGCGCAACACCATCTTACGAGGCCATGGAAGAGAGAATTCGGCAAAGAATCAGATAGCCCTGCCTCACTCTCTCCAGGTCAAAATGTTCGTTGGGAGCGTGGATCTGGTCGGTAGGAAGCCCTAAACCGATCAGCGCTGTCTCGGCGGCAGCAGAGACCTCTGCTAGTTGCGCCACAATGGGCACCGAGGCACCACAAAGTTCAAACTTGCAGCGGCCACCCATTATCTCTTCGAAAGAGCGGGCCGCCAGCTGCACCAATTTCGATTCTAGCAAAGAACGGAAGGCTGAAGCACCGTGATGTCTTGTAAACTGAAGCCGCAGCCCCTTGGGAGCGATTGCCTCGAGATGGGAGATGATGGCACCCTGCACCTCTTCGGGATCTTGGCCCGGCACCAGGCGGGCTGAAATTTTCGCCTCGGCGCGCGCGGGAATCACAGTCTTGAACCCAGGGCCAGTATAGCCGCCCGACAAGCCATTGATCTCGAGCGTAGGACGCAGCCAGTTGCTTTCGCGCGCAGAAAAGGGCTGTTCAGGGGCGACAGCACCAATCTCAAACTCTTTCTTATATTCCTCCAGATCGAAGGAGAGGTCGAGAGCAGCGCGTTCGGCAGCCGTAGGCTCTTTCACACCTCGATAGAATCCAGGCACTACCACCCTACCGTTACCATCCCAGAGCTGTCCTAGCATCTGAGTGAGGGCGCGCAGTGGATTGAGAATCATCCCACCATGTGAACCGGAGTGGAGATCGCCACAGCTATTTTCGCATATCATCTCCAAGCTGGTGAGGCCGCGCATGCCTAGCGTAACCGCCGGCTGATGGGGCGCGGGGATACCCATATCGACCACTAAAAGCGCATCGGTTTTTAGCTCATCCGCATGCTGCGAGAGAATCTGAGCGGTGGAGCCGCTGCCGATCTCTTCGGCTCCCTCGATGATCAGCTTGATGTGCAGTTTAGGATCCTTCACCTGCTCGAGAAATGCGGTGAGCGCCATAAGGGTGTACCAGCACTGCCCCTTATTGTCCTGCGCTCCACGGGCATAGACCCTGCCCCGATCGATGCGCGGTACAAAAGGGGGTGACTGCCACAACTCGAGCGGATCGACCGGTTGCACATCGTAGTGGTGATAGATGAGTAGAGTAGTTGCAGTAGGATCAGAACTTTTTCGCTCGGCAAACAGCACCGGATGGTTGCTGGTCTCCCAAAGAGAGACTGTCATGCCGATTTTTGTTAGCAGTTCGGCTAGCCAGAGCGCTGTAGTGCGCAGATCGCCCGCATGAGCTGGATCGGTGCTGATGCTGGGAAACGAGAGAAAACGCAAGAAACCCTCCACAACGGAAGATTCATTCTGCGCATACCAGTTGGCGAAGGGTTCCACGTAAATCTCCGAGGCCTCCGCTTGCTCCTACATCTGTTCTTGGATGCGCACGCAGGCACTTTCGATCAGGAATGCTACCAGATCGGGATCTCCTTCGTAACTCATTTCCACCTCCATCTGCCCTTCTGATGTCGGTTTCTTGCAGGTGATCAGTACATAGGAAGCCAGTTCCTCCTCGCAAACTTTGGGAGGCCGAACCGGCTCCTCCTTGCGCACTGCAGATTCTCTCTTAGTCATACTAGCGAGCCACTTCTGAATGGGGAGTCCCCCATAATGGCCATTCATGACAAACCCACCGATAAATGCGCAAGGGACAAAAGAAAAAATAGATGCAAGGAGGAGGTAGTTGCAAAACTATAGGCCCCTAGCAAAATCGCCCTTTTGCCGCCCCTTGTCACCGTTCTTCCTCGCCTACCCTCTCGGGTATGGTTCTCGTCAGAACGGCAAGAGGCCAGCAAGCTGGCTCTGACAACGGACCAGGAAAATTGCATGAAGAAATAGCTTGACACTTCTTGACGATATACTGAAATTCTACCCTCAATCGCACCCCGAGGGGGAGTTGTTGCACGAATAAGAACTGTTATCAGACCGAGTGGAGAAGTTGGATGTGAACGAGCAGACTGCTCATTATAAGATGGGCCGGCTGCAGCTTCGATCCCTCGATCCTTGCTCCCGGGCCGTGCACAGCACTGTCCCGGTCGCTACGGAGCGCTCGCGAGAGAGCTGGTCTCGGCCGGTTCGCTATTCGCTCAC
>DAHXNQ010000087.1 GCA_027365315.1 Rhabdochlamydiaceae bacterium
GAGGGGAACAGGCGTGGCGGGAAAGGTTGTAGCGCCTGTTACCACCGTGTTGCTGGCGCCAGCGGGGCTGACCTCTACGTTGTAGATGGAGCCGGTGGTAAAGGTGAGGTTCGTCATGGTGATGGTGCCGATCGAGTTACCGGGCGAGAGAGTGGCCCCTCCATCAATGGTGGCGCTACCCTGGATGTCGCCGGTACCCTTTAGTGTAGCGCCACTGTTCACCGTGACAGAAGCTGCAAGGAGGAGAGTGGTGTTGACATGCACCGTACCATGACTAACGGTGATGTTCCCCGTATAGCTATTGGCACCTGCGCCGTTGAGCATCGTCTTGCCTGCGCCATTCAGAGCGAATGATCCGCTGCCGCTTAAGGCTCCTGTAGAGGTGACGATCTGACCAGAAGCTACGGTTAGAGTACCTCCACCCGTGTCGAGGTTCACGTTGCGACCTGTAGTCACCGAGGAGTTGACCAGCAGGGTACCATTTTTGAAGTTGAGAAGACCTGTTCCAAACTGTGCCCCAGAGAGAAGATCGACCGTACCGCCACCTGTAATCTCGGCTGTACCGCTAAAGGTATTCACCCCTCCAAGGGTGAGAGTGCCCCCATCGACGATCACATGACCCGCTCCCACCACAATGCCATGATCGGCCATCACTCCGTTCCAGGTGGATGACCCTAGCAGAGTGACCGTGGAGGGGCCGCATGAGAGCGTGCCCGAGCCATTTAAGAGATTCAAAGTGGCAGTGGCCACCTGACTGGTGTCGAGTGTTGCATTGACGGTGACGCTGCTACTGTCAGCTATCGACCCACTTCCCGATAGGGCCAATGTACCCGAACCGGTGATGCTGGTGGGACCTGTATAGGTGTTTGTACCGCTAAGGGTGAGAGGGCCAGTTCCCGACAGAGTGAATCCACCTGTGCCGCCAATCGCCCCTGCAAAGGACTGCGTGGTGGCTCCGGTGACACTGAGGCTGTTGCTACCTAGCGTCACAACCGAGCCGCTCACGCCATTCAATGTCGTGATGGATGTGCCAGCCGATGCAGCGTTGATGGTGAATGTAGCGCCCGAAATGCCCAGATCCAGCCCGCTATCGACAATCGATCCAGAGCCCGAAAGAACCAGAGTATTGGCTCCGGTGAGACTGGTTGTACCGCTGTAGGTATTGGCAGCAGTGAACGTGAGAGAACCTCCTGTGCCAGAGAGCGTCAGCCCCCCTCCTACTCCCCCTATGGCACCTGCAAATGTGGTGGTGGCACCACCGGTGATGGTTAACGTCTCGGCGCCCAGCGTCACCACGCTGCCGGCTACACCTGTTAGGCTGGTGATCGAGGCGCCACTTGTCGTGTTGCTGATATCGAAGGTGGCGCTAGCATGGCTTAATGAAAGCCCGCTGCTGGTGGCAATCGATCCGCTTCCCGACAGCGCCAGAGTGCCTGTTGAGGAGACGGTCGTGGCGCCGGTGTAGATATTGCGGCCAGCAAGGATCTGAGTTCCAGTTCCCTCTTGGATCAATTGCGCACCACTCCCGATTCCAAGACCTCCATCTTGAATAACACCAGAGAAGATGTTGGTAAGAGCGCCATTCAAAATGAGAGCTTTGGATCCCGCAAAGACCGAGCCCCTACCGCCTAAAGCGCCAATCACAGCACTGCCTGCTAAAATCTGACTGATATCGAATTGGCCATCGACGATGACGACAGCGCTGCCAGCAATCGAACCAGACCCAGAAAGCGCCAGCGTTCCCACTGAGATTGTGGTAGCTCCACTGTAACTGTTTACACCACTGAGTGTAAAGGGGCCTGATCCGGAGAGCGTCAGTCCCCCTGTCCCGCCCATCGCACCTGCAAAAGTGGCAAAGTTGGAGATATCCAGCGTGTTATTACCCAAGTTGACTACGCTATCTGCCACACCTGCCAAGTCGAAGATCAAAGAGATGGGGCCTGCAGCGCTAATATCGAAAGTGGCACCAGAACTGTTTAAAAAAAGCCTGCTGTCAGCAATCGATCCGCTGCCCGAAAGTGCAAGTGTACCTGCTGCGCTGACAGTGGTGGGCCCTACATAGGTATTGGCAGCGCCGAATATAAGAGTACCAGTATCGGTTAAAGCAACCCCCCCCCCCAGGCTGCTAATCACTCCTAAAATGAAAAGGGATGTATTTGTAGCAGGTGCGAATTGCAGCACTGCTGTTGTGTACGGCGATCCGTTGCTGATAGGGGCGCTAATTGTTGCCGTAGAAGCACCAGCAGCGAGGGACACGGTAGAGGGGGCGGTGATAGGAGAGGCTAGAAAGACGAGACTACCGCTTCCTGATTGCTCAAAAGTGTAGGTGTAGGCGGTGTTGGCGATCGCCATCGTCTGCAAAGTCAGGTTTGCCGTGTCCACGTTAATTGTCTGAGAACTGCTCAATGCCGAATTGAAGTTAGCTACATCTCCTCCCGTTGATGTAGTCCCTGGCACATTTGGATTGGAACTCCAGAACGTTCCAGTACTCCAGTTAAAGGAACCAGCAGTAGTTTCAACCCAACTGCCTGTAATGGCAGCTCCGAGAAATTGAGGACAACAGACGGCTCCTAGCGAGATCCAACGCAGCCATTTCTTTTTTTTCATAACGCCTTTTCAACTCCGAAGTGCGACAAATAGAGGTAGTTGCAAAACTCCGACTGCGTCGGGCTTTTGCAAATGACCTATCCAGAACGATGTAAAATTTTTACTTTAAAATCAAAAGGAAAAAGCATCGCTCAAATTGCTGCTACCCTTTCCGTGAGTCGTTGGACTGTGCATCGCGAGCTGCGCAGAAACCAGGAGAATGGCTGGTACCATTACGACCGAGCTCATATGCAAGCTCTTGAGAGACGTTCTAAAGGCAGTAGTCGCCCTCGCAAGATGACCCCAGCGTTGATTGTATTGATCGAAGGACGACTGCGTCAGCAATGGAGCCCGGAGCAAATTTCAGGACGTGAGGTGGACCCAATCAGCTGGACAACTTTTTAGGTAAAAGTAGTTTGCTTCACGGTTTGTTTGTTTTTCTTCCGAAAGCGAACAGGCTGCTTACCGAGCAAGCTATCACAATCATTCGTTTCTTGGCAAGTGGTTTGCTTACCCAAGACGGTTATTCTCCGCTCAGAGCTAAAGATCGCTTTGCATCCAAAGGCAGAATGGGGCACGGGGGCCCCCGTGCGTGCGCGCGACCCGGCGCTCATTTGGCATAGTGCACGAAGAGTAGCTGCCTCGGGCTCTGCAGCGGCAGCTCCCTTCTGGAAAAAGAGAACCTCCAGCTGCTTGAGATGGGAGTCTCTTTTCAAAAAAGATAAGAGAGGTAGTTGCAAAACTGTAGGCCCCTAGCAAAATCGCCCTT
>DAHXNQ010000090.1 GCA_027365315.1 Rhabdochlamydiaceae bacterium
CTTATTTGTGCAACTCCCTAGGCAAAAAATGAGGGCTCTTGCGCGCAATTAGAGAACAACTCCCCCTCGGGGTGCGATTGAGGGTAGAATTTCAGTATATCGTCAAGAAGTATCAAGCTATTTCTTCATGCAATTTCCCTGCAGAGAATATTGAGCACCTCTCTTTTGGTATTCCTGTTGCCAGAGCTGACAGTTTTCTGCTGCCTGATCCATAACTAGCCCAATCTTTCATTCATCCCTCTCTCGCCTTGCGGCGAGAGAGGGGTAGTCATCTGCTGCTTTAGGCAACAGGAGCTGCGGTCTGGGCAGGCTTACCGCCTGTAGGCGCGGATGGTGGTGGTGGTGGCAGAAGCGCTTTGTGGCTGAGGCGGATTTTGCCTTCGCGGCTCACTTCAAGCACCTTCACTTTCAGAACATCTCCTACCTTGCACACCTCTCCAACAGTTTGCAGGCGTTTGTGGGCTAGCTCGGAGATGTGGCAGAGACCCTCTTTCTCGAAGATCTTCACGAAAGCGCCAAAGTCTGTGATTGATACCACGACACCGTCGTAGATCTGGCCCACTTCGACTTCACCGGTGATGTTTTCGATGAGCGCCTTGGCTTTGGCAATCGCCTCGGAGCTGGTAGAGCAGATGTTGATGAGACCGGAATCATCGATCTCGATCTTGACGCCCAGCTCTTCGATAGCGCGGATCTGCTTGCCGCCGGGCCCGATGATAGCGCCGATCTTGCTAGGCTTAATCTTGACCACTTCGATGCGCGGTACGCGAGAGGAGAGCTCTGCTTTGTGTTTGGGGCAGACCTCGATCATCTTCTGAAGGATGTGGATGCGCCCCTCTTTAGCTTGAGCTAGGGCGGTTTGCATGATCTTGCGGTTGATTCCCTCTACTTTGATGTCTAGCTGGAAGGCGGTGATCCCTTGCATGTCGCCGGTGATCTTGAAGTCCATGTCGCCGAGGGCATCTTCGTCGCCGAGAATGTCGGAGAGAACGGAGAACTTATCCTTCTCTAGAATCAGTCCCATCGCAATACCGGCAATGGGTCTAACAGGAACGCCCGCTTGCATCATCGCCAGGCAGCCGCCGCAGACCGAAGCCATCGAGGAGGAACCGTTCGATTCGGTGATGTTGGACTCGAGACGGATGGTGTAGGGGAACTGCTCTTTGGAGGGCACCACAGCGGAAAGAGCGCGCTCGGCCAACTTGCCGTGGCCAATTTCTCGTCTTCCTGGTGTTCCCATGCGGCCCACCTCTCCCACCGAGAAAGGAGGGAAAGAGTATTGCAGGTAGAAGGTGCGTGCGCTCTCTTCGTTGAGATCTTCGTAACGCATCGCCATGGTCTCGCCACCTAGAGTGCAGACCGCTAGCGCTTGGGTCTCTCCGCGTGTGAAGAGAGCGCTTCCGTGCGTGCAGGGAAGAGGTCCTAGCTCGATATGGATGGGGCGCACCTCATCCAGTCTGCGGCCGTCATTTCGGCGACCCTCTTCGAGGATCATGCGGCGCATCATGTGGGAATTGGCATTTTTAAAGGCTGCCTGTACCACCATTGGATCGTGTCGCAATGTGATGGATTCATCCGCAGCGTAATGAGCTAGAACGCGCGCCTTCAGCAGCCCGATCTGCTCGGAGCGCTGCTGTTTTTGTGTGATGTTGAGGATCTGTCTCAGCTCGCCACCAAATCTATTCACCAGATCGGTTTCTAGCTCGACTGATGGGTTTCTGAGGGTGGCCTGCTTTGGTTTGCCCAGCAGCTTTTGCCAGTCGCTGATACCGTCGCAGAACTGCTTGATCGCCGCGTGGCCTTCGTCGATCGCCTCGAGAAGCTGTTCTTCGGTGAGGAAATCGCAATAGCCCTCGATCATCAAAATGGCGTCGTGAGTTCCGGCCAGCATTAGATCTAGTTTGGATTTTTTCAGCTCTTCTAGTGTGGGGTTGACGATGAAGACTCCATCCACCATTCCCACGCGCACGGCACCGATTGGTTTGATCAGCGGGATCGAGGAGAGTGATAGGGCTGCCGATGCTCCGCAGATGGCGAGATAGTCGGGCATATGAACGCCGTCGTAGGAGAGGACGTAGGCGAGGATCTGCACCTCGTGGAAGTATCCATCGGGGAACATAGGGCGCAAGGGGCGGTCGATCAGGCGGCAGACAAGGGTCTCTCGTTCGGTGGGGCGCCCTTCGCGCTTAATGAATCCTCCTAGCGTCCTGCCGCAGGAAGACATCTTTTCTTGGTAGTCGACGCGCAGGCCTAAAAAGTCGGCGTTAGGCCCCGCCTCGGGCGATGCACAGGCGGTGACAAGAAGGATGGTATCCCCCATCCGGATGATAACAGAGCCGTCTGCCTGACGGGCGACCTTGCCGGTCTCCAGATGAATTTCGCGACCGGCTACCGAGATTGTAAGAGTTTTAGTATCGAACATGCGCCTTTCCTGATAAGTGACTTGAGGAAACTATAGGCCTCTAGGGGGTTTCACAGCGAATAAAAAAGAAATTGATCATGGTTGACTGGGGCAAAAAAAAACGCCGAGGAGAGGACTCGGCGGCCATAGAGGCAAATACTGTCTTGAGGACTACTTGCGTAGATTCAGTCTAGCGATGAGGCTTTGGTAGCGTTTTGTGTCTGTAGAATTGAGGTAATCTAGCAGTTTACGGCGCTGGCCAACGAGCTTCAGAAGAGCCAGGCGAGATGCGTGATCTTTGGGTGCAAGCTTCAGATGTTCTGTGAGTTCTGTAATTCTTTCTGTGAGAATAGCAATCTGGACGTCCGCAGAACCGGTATCTTTCTCGTGAAGTTGAAACTTCTTTGTGATTTCTTCTTTGGTGCCTTTATCGAGTGACATGTACGAGAATCTCCCTTCGGTGGTACAACTTCTCGCCTGCTAGCATCCGGCTCTGATCCACCCAAGTAAGGGCGGGGAAATCCGGCAACCTGCCCTAGCTTCCTGCTAGGGTGGGGGAGCAGCGTCTAGCTCCTAGAAAACAGGCGCGTTAAAAGATTAGCTCCATTATACTCACCCTCGTCTAATAGATCAATGTCAAAAAGAACTTACCCTCAGTAATTAACAATCATTTAACGAATAGTTTAGATGATCAAAAAATTTGAAATTGTGGCGCCCATTTCTTCTGAAGATCGACGTTATATGCAACTCGCTCTGCTAGAGGCGGATAAAGCCTTCTCCTTGGGAGAGGTTCCGGTGGGTGCTGTGGTGGTGGCACAGGGGGAATTGGTTGCTAGCGCTCATAACGAGGTGGAAACTCTAGGCCAGGCCTCGGCCCATGCCGAGATGCTGGCCCTGCAGAGGGCTGCAGAGGCGCTAGGGGGATGGAGGTTGACAAACTGCACTCTCTACACCACTTTAGAGCCTTGTGCGATGTGTCTAGGAGCTATCTGGCTCTTTAGAGTGGCTAGGGTGGTTTATGCGGCAAGCGATCTGCGCCACGGGGTGCTGGGAAGCTGGCTCGATTTAGGAGCTGTCCAGCACCCCACCCATCGCGTCGAGATTCAAGGGGGGCTCTATCGAGATGAAGCGGCAGGAAGACTCAAAAACTTCTTTCGAGAGCGAAGAGAAAGTGGAGACTCTTCCGAAAAACCTTATTTTGGAACAGCTCGACAGCCTGGTAGAGCTACAGCGAGAGAAGATGCGTGCGATGGCTCTTGCCATTCTTCCCCATCTAACCGATGACGATCTGCTTCAGCCCAACGACTTTCCCGAGCTGGAACATCACCCCTATTTCCGCCACGAAGAGGGGGTGCTGGAGGGGATCATGTCGGCTCGCGCTCTGGTGCGGGCTCACAATCCCGGCTTATAGATCTTTATAGAGCATGATCCGAAAGAAAAAATCGGAGGGGTCATGCCGAGAAATCTCTCTCGTCAGCCACCTCCCATGGCGATAGTGAGAGTGATCCTCTTTGGCTTGAGAGAAGAAAAGGATAGTCGGGGATGAATTGGTTGGGAATTGCGCTTTTTTTTGTGGTAAGCGATGATCTTTCTCTACACCTAAACAGGCTACGGAGAAATTTTTATGAAAGAACAAGGACATCCTCCCTATCAAGAGGTCCTCTTCATCGATTCTGCTACGGGCGATGAGTTCCTATGTGGAAGCACCATGCGACCCAAGGCTACCAAGACCTATTCTAAGGATGGCAAGAGCTATCCCGTCTGTTTTGTGCCCATTACCTCTGCCTCTCACCCCTTCTTCAACAAGAGCGGCGAGAAGCTGGTGGATGCCGAAGGACGCATCAAGAAGTTCGAGAAGCGCTATCAGCAGGCAAAAACCGCTGCTGTCACAGCAGCCAAAGAGGCTGAGGCGGCTCCATCGCCTGCTGCAGCTGCGGCTGCTAAAAAAGCGGCTGGAAAGAAGAGTGCGGTAGCTAAGCCTGCTGCGGCAGCCAAGCCTAAAGCCCCTAAGTCCAAAGCTTCAGAGTAGAGGCTAGGCCGGCTTCAACATGCGCGATAGGGTGCTCACGCTTCTAAAAAAACTGCCCCAGATCGAGGAGGCGCTGAGCGATCCCGATGTGGCGCGCAATCCAAAGCGGTTTAAAGAGCTAAACCGTGAGCACTCCTATCTCTCTCAGCTTAAAGAGAGTTGGGAGCTTCTCGAGAGGGCGCAGAATCAGCAAGAGGGGAGTCGCGAGCTGCTCCGCAGCTCTGGAGACGATGCAGAGATGCGCGCTCTGGCTGAAGAAGAGCTGGCTCAGCTGGCTGCCGAGGAGAGCGAGCTGACAAAGAGGGTGGCTAATCTTCTTGTACCGCCCGATCCTAGAGACGACCGCCCCATTTTGCTCGAGCTACGGGCGGGAACCGGTGGCGATGAAGCTGCTCTCTTTGTGGGCGATTGTGCGCGTATGTACCGCATGTATGCCGATAAAAAGGGGTGGAGCTGTGAGCTGCTCTCTTGCGCACCCGGATCGATGGGTGGTTTCAAGGAGTATGTTATAGGAATGAGCGGAACTGGTGCCTTCCGCATGTTGCAGTATGAGGCGGGCACCCACCGCGTTCAGAGGGTACCCGAGACCGAAGCGCAGGGAAGGGTGCACACCTCGGCGATCACCGTGGCGGTGCTGCTGGAGCCGGATGAAGAAGAGGATGTGCAGATCGATGAGAAGGAGCTTCGCATCGACACCTACCGTTCTTCAGGAGCGGGCGGTCAGCATGTCAACACCACCGACTCGGCTGTACGGATCACCCACCTTCCTACCGGTACTGTGGTCTATTGTCAGGAAGAGAGAAGTCAGCACAAAAATAAAGACAAGGCGATGCGCCTTTTGAAGGCGAAGATTGCCGAAGAGAGGCGGAACGCGATAGCCAAAGAGATCTCCAATCTGCGCGCCTCTCAGGTGGGCTCTGGCGATCGTTCGGAGAGAATCCGCACCTATAATTTCCCCCAAAACCGCCTCACCGACCACCGCATTGGTCTGACCATCTATTCGCTGGATCGTGTGATGGAGGGGGATCTAGATGAAATTACACAGGCGCTTGTAACCCACTTCTATCAGGAAAAACTGAAGGGATCTTCGGAGATATGAGATCTTTAGGCGAGGTGCTGAAGATGGCGACTCAGTTTCTCAGTGAAAAGAGGGTGGAGGCCCCCCGTTTTAGCGCAGAGAGGCTGCTAGCTCATGCACTGGGAATCCAGCGGGTCGATCTCTACCTCAAGTTTGATTCGCCCCTTGTGGAAAAGGAGCTAGCCTCCTTCCGCGAGCTGATCCGCAGGCGCGCTACAGGAGAACCGGTGGACTATATCCTCGGTAGCTCTGATTTTTTGGGCTGCCGGCTGCGTCTTACTCCCGAGGTGCTGATTCCTAGACCCGAGACTGAAGTGTGGCTGGAGGAGGCGATCCGCTCGATTCCTCATGAGGCCGAAGCTCCGATTGCAGCCCCGATTGCAGCCTGGGATCTGGCCACCGGAGCAGGGGCGATTGCGATTGCACTGAAGAGATATCGTCCGCACCTTGCTGTAACTGCCTCCGATATTTCCAGTGCGGCGCTGGCCCTAGCGCGCGAGAATGCTGCCAGCGCGGGAGTGGAGATCGAGCTACTGGAGGGGGATCTTCTGGCTCCCTTTGCAGGGCGCAAGGCGCACCTTTTCTTTTGCAATCCCCCCTATATCGCAGAGCGAGATCAAAGCTCTCTCTCCAAAGAGGTAAGTTGCTTCGAACCGGCCCGAGCTCTCTTTGGGGGAGAGGATGGACTCTTTTTCTACCGCAGGCTAGCAGAGGAGCTTCCCCCCTGCCTCTATGACAAGGCAAAAATTTTTTTAGAGATCGGATCGGGACAGGGGGGTGATGTTAAGAAGATATTTAGCTCATCCTGTTGGAGCTGCCACCGGGTCGATCTTGACTGGGCAGGCCACGAGCGGCTGCTTTTTCTTGAATTCAGCTCGGCGGCAAGATAATCTCCTTGGAGGAGAAAGAGATGTCTGATTCCCTGACCCAAAAATTTCAAAAAATATTTAAATTCATCGCTGGCAGTAAACAGCTGAACGAAGAGAATCTCTCCTCTGCTGTCCGCGATGTACGCCTCGCTCTGCTCGAAGCAGATGTGCATTACGGCGTAGCTAGCCAGTTCATCAAACGGGTCAAGGAGGCAGCAGTAGGTCAGAATCTGCTGAAGTCGGTCAGCCCTTCGCAGCAGTTTGCGAAGATTGTGCACGAAGAGCTGATCAAGCTGATGGGTGGCGAAGAGAAGAGCTTTTCGCTCGATGCTCCTCCTCGTCCTGTGGTGATCATGCTGTGTGGCTTGCAGGGGGCCGGGAAGACGACGCAGTGTGCGAAACTGGCGCTCTATCTGAAGAAAAAAGGGATAGCGAAGTCACCTCTGATGGTGGCCTGCGATCTACAGAGGCCAGCAGCTGTAGAGCAGCTGGCTAGGCTGGCTGGCCAGATCGAGGTTCCGCTCTTTACCATTGCGGGCGAGAGTTCTCCACTTCGTGTGGCCGAGGCGGCGCTACAAAAAGCGCGCGAAGGTTCGCACGATCTGCTGCTGGTCGATACAGCGGGGCGATTGCACCTAGACGAAGAGCTGATGCAGCAGCTGATAGCGATGAAACAGCTGCTTCAGCCCAAAGAGCTGCTCTTTGTGGCCAATGCCGCTACGGGACAGGATGCGGTGAAGGTGGCCGCCGAGTTTGATGAGAAGGTGGGGATTACAGGCGCCATTCTCACCATGCTGGATGGAACGGCGCGCGCTGGGGTGGCCATCTCCTTCTGCGAGATCACCCACAAACCGATCTACTTCGAGGGGTTTGGGGAGGGAGTGGATCATCTGCGTCCCTTCCATCCTCGTTCGATGGCCGACCGGATTCTAGGAATGGGCGATATCATCAACCTGGTGAGGCGCGCTCAGGAGCAGATGGATGGAGAGCAGGAGAACGACATGGAGGAGAAGCTGCGTAAGGCTAGCTTCACCTACAGTGACTACCTGCGCCAGATGGCGATGATGAAGAGAATGGGATCTTTGCGCTCGCTGCTGAAGATGCTGCCAGGCGCTGGAAACCTAGAGGGGCTGGAGCTGTCAGAGCAGCAGATGAAGAAGACCGAGGCAATCATCCTCTCGATGACCCCCGCCGAGCGCGAAGAGCGTATCGAGCTGGATGTCCACCGTCGTCACCGCCTAGCCAAAGGCAGTGGGACCACGGTGGACGAGGTGAATCGGCTGGTGAAGAGTTTTAGAAACAGTAAGAAATTTATTAAACAGAATATGCCCGCCATGCGCCGAGAGGCTGCGATGCAGATGAAGCGAATGGATGGCAAGAAGGAGATGTTTCCATGGCACTAAAGATTCGCCTGCGCCAACAGGGAAGAAACAACCAGCAAACCTATAGACTTGTCGTGACCGATGTGCGCACGCGTAGGGATGGTAAATATATCGAGATGCTGGGCTGGTACGCACCTCTAGCGACTGGGCAAGAAGCTATGGTTCAAGCTGAAAGGGTCACCCACTGGCTGCAGCAGGGCGCCGAGCTCTCTGAGAGGGCCCGCGAGCTTCTGGGTCGTACCGCTCCCGATGTAGTCCGCTGGCACGAAGAGAAGCAGCGTCTGAAGCGTCTGAAGGAGACCGCTCGCCGTCGCAAGAAGAAAGCGTAAGCAGTGGAAGTTGAGCTACTCTCCCTCTTTCCAGAGGAATTTTTTCTGGTTCCCCTTCGCCATAGCATCCTGCATCGGGCGGTCGAAAAGGGGATCCTGAGTGTGCGTTGCACACAGATTCGCTCTTTCGCAGAGGGGAAGCATTCTCGGGTGGATGACCGCCCCTATGGGGGCGGCCCCGGCATGGTGATGATGCCAGGCCCCACAGCTGCTGCTATCGAAAGCGTGCGCAAAGAGGGTTCTCACGTAATCTATCTCTCTCCACAAGGCAGACCCCTCTCTCCCGAGCTAGCTATGCGGCTGGCAAAAAAGGAGCATCTCATTTTTCTCTGCGGCCACTACGAGGGGGTGGATCAGAGAGTGCTCGATCTCCATATCGACGAAGAGGTCAGCATCGGCGACTATGTTCTCACTAGTGGGGGGCTTGCTGCCCTGGTGCTGCTGGATGCGGTGGCACGCTTTCTGCCAGGAGTTCTCGGTCACGAAGAGGCTTCCTATCAAGACTCTTTTCAAAATCAGCTGCTAGAGGGGCCTCAGTACACCAGACCGCGCAATTTCCGCGGAGTCGAGGTGCCCAGCGTGCTTGTAAATGGCAATCACGCTCAGATCGAGGCGTGGCGAGAGGAGCAGGCGCTACAAAAAACTAGAAGAGTTCGTCCTGATCTTGCTTGTAAACCCGATCTTGCTTGTAAAGAGAGGGGCTGCTAGAATCCAGCCTCTTTATTGCCCGATGTTGTGAGATCACGATCATGAAGCAGTGCGCCATCATCCAGAGCCTGGAAGCAGAGTATCTAAAAGCCGACCTACCTCAAGTTGAGATTGGCGACACCCTAGAAATCCATCAGAAAATTATTGAAGGTGGTCAAGACGAGGGTACAAAAGAAAAAGAGCGTATTCAGCTCTTCACCGGCACATTAGTGGCCATCAATGGCTCCGGCCTCTCCACCACCCTCACCCTTTACAAAATCTCCCATGGTTCGGGTGTGCAGCGCGTCTTTTGCGCTCACAGCCCCAAAATCGCGAAGATTGTAGTGAAGCGTAAGGGTAAAGTGCGCCGTAGCAAGCTCTACTACCTCTGCGGAGCTTTCGGTAAGAAATCGAAAGTGAAAGAGAGTCGCAAGCGCGCGGCTGTTCAGGTGGTCGAAGATAGTTCTTCGCCAGAGCCCATCGCTTAATCTAATTTCCTTGTTGGCCCTCGATGTTGAAGAAGGCTCATCGGGGGCCGTTATTCCCATTTCCCCATCGACCATGAAGAATAGATGCCTTCCGCAAAGCTTACCTCTGTCTACGAGCGCGCGCTGAAAAAACGCGGCTTCTTGCGTGTGGCAGGAGTGGATGAGGCGGGCCGTGGACCATTAGCTGGCCCAGTTGTGGCCGCTGCCTGCATTCTACCACCCGGTTACCGAGGTGGCGAGATCCGCGACAGCAAATTGCTCACCCCCGAGAAGCGCGATCTGCTCTTTAAAAGGATCACCACTTCGCCTGGCGTCATCTGGGCAGTCGCCTTTGCTTCGGTGCAGGAGGTGGATGAATTAAATATTCTGCGCGCCAGCTTGCTGGCCATGATGCGCGCCATCGAGCAGCTGAATCCGCCCCCAGACTATCTGCTGGTGGATGGTCCACAGCTACCGACTAGCGACCTGCCCAAGGAGGGGATCATCAGAGGAGATGGTAAATGTCTCTCCATCGCTGCCGCCTCGATCCTGGCCAAGGTAGAGCGCGATCGCTACATGATGAGGCTAGCCGATCCTGGCTATGGCTTTGCTGGCCACAAGGGATATAGCACCAAAGAGCACCTGGAGGCGCTAGCGCGCCTCGGACCCTGCGAAGAGCATAGAAAAACTTTTGCGCCTGTGATGAAAGTTCGCAGAGATGCGACTACATCTGCCTGATGAGGAGCGGTGAAGATAGAATTTCAGGCAGCATCAGCTTGGCTTCTTCGTTCACCATCTCTGATCACCGATCGATCATGGCAAGTTTGAATTATAACTCTCCTGTCGCAGCTTGACAAAGCTATAGCAAAGCCATACAATCCCCTCTATTTCTGTGGTGGGATCTTGCTGCGAAGCATGACCGGATATGGCCGGTCGGAACTTTCGTCGCCTCGTCTTGGCGAATGGGTGATGGAGCTCCACTCGATCAACCGCAAAGGGCTGGATCTCTTCCTCTCTTTGCCGGAAGAGCTGCTCTTTGCCGATCTTCCGCTGCGTAAGCAGCTATTGGCGGCGCTCTCTCGTGGACAGGTGACCTTGCGTCTGCGCGCGCCTACTGCTTCGCATCGCCTAGGCGAGCGGGCTTACCAGCAGAGGCTACTCGAGTTGAAGCAGCTATGGCAGGAGAGGGCGCGTCATCTGGGCTTCGATCCGGAAAAGTCGGTCGATCTTCGCTTCTTAATGGGGCAGGAGGTGAGACCTTCTGCTAAAGAGCTATCGGTAGGAGAGGAGTCAGTAGGGGAAGGGCAGGACGAGATACTCTCTTTCCTTCAAGCTCTTTGCGAAAAGGGGCTAGCCGCCCTTGTGGCTTCGCGTGAAGAGGAGGGGAGAGGGCTTGCTGCGGCGATGCTGCTCCATCTCTCTGAGATCGAGCAGCTGCTAGGAGAGCTCGAGGCGGCGGTTCCAATGGCGACAAAAGAGATGGCGGAGCGGCTTGTCGCTAGACTCTCCAAGCTGTGGGATGAACTCTGTTCCTCCGAACAAGAGGGGCGGCCCGAAAGAGATCAACAGGCAGCGATCTTTGCGCGCGAATGTGCTCTGCTGGTCGACCGGGTCGATGTCTCGGAAGAGCTGAGTCGCCTGCGATTGCATGCTCAGACGATGCGTCAGGGGATCTCTTCCGCGCAGTGGATCTCTGGCAAGGAGCTCGAGTTTCGGGTGCAGGAGATGGCGCGCGAGCTGACCACGCTGGGCAATAAGATGAGTGACATGAGCGTCTCGGGGTTGACATTGAGGGCGAAATGCGCTCTTGAGAAGATCAGAGAACAGGTGCAGAACGTGGAGTAGGAATGGCTTCTCGCATACTAGAGGGCGGTAAGGGCGAAGAGGGGCTGCTGTTTGTGATCAGCGCTCCTGCAGGAACTGGAAAGACTACGCTGGCCCAGATGCTGATGCGAGAGTTTGCCACGGTAGTGGAGAGCGTCTCCTGCACCACAAGGCCGCCCCGCGCCGGAGAGATAGAGGGCAAAGACTATCATTTCATGACCCACTCTGCCTTTGAAAAGATGGTGGAAAAGGGCGCTCTCCTCGAGCATGCCGAGGTATTTGGGCAGCTTTATGGCACCTCGCGCAAAGAGGTGGAGCAGCAGCAGAAGGCTGGCAGGCATGTGCTCCTTGTGATCGACACCCAGGGAGCTCGGCAGCTTAAAGGAAAAATAGAGGCCACTTTCATCTTCCTGCTGCCTCCCAGCCTTGAGGCGCTCAGAGAGAGGCTGATTCGGCGCAGTACCGAGAGCCCCGAAGCGATTGAAAAAAGGCTCGCCTGGGCAGGCAAAGAGATGCAGATGGCGCAGGAGTATGATTACATCATTGTGAACGATGATCTGCAGGTAGCCTATCAGGTGCTACGCAGTATCGTGATCGCAGAAGAGCATAAAGTCCGAGGATAGACCATGAATCGAGAAGAACTGACACGAGAATCCCTCACCAAGCAGGTCGACAGCCCGTTCCAGCTGGTAGCGGTATCGATTGCTGTAGCGAGACACGCCATCCGCTCAGGCCGCCAGATGAGTTTAGAAGAGGTACTCGACTACGTGCGTCGAGGGGGTGTTTCGGCACTTGATGATCTGATTGCCATGGATGCACTCGAAGAGACCCAGCGCCACCTCGAGCCTGAAGATCAGCAACCAGATGAGACTCCTTCTCCTCAAGAGGGGGAACATGGCGCCTAAGCGCACACTGATTACTGCGGCACTACCCTATGCCAATGGCGCCATTCACTTTGGACATGTGGCGGGTAATTTTCTGCCGGCCGATTGCTACGCCCGCTTTGCTAGACTGGTGGGCCACGATCTGCTCTTCTTGTGTGGCTCTGATGAGTATGGTGTCGCCATCACCTTAAGCGCCGAGTTGGCTGGCAGAACCCCTCAACAGCAGGTGGATCTGTTCCATGGCATCAACAAAGAGTTGCTTACGCAGCTCAATGTCTCCTTCGACCACTATTCGCGCACCACCTGGCCTGGTCATAAAGAGACCGCCCAGCAGTTCTTTCTCGATCTTTGGGAGGGGGGCTATATCGAGGAGAAGGAGACTCTCCAGCTCTATTCGGAAGCGGAAAAGCGCTTCCTAGCTGACCGTTATGTGGTGGGGATCTGCCCCAAGTGTCACTTTGAGAACGCTAGAGGAGATGAGTGTCCCAAGTGCGGCGCTAGCTACGAGGCGACCGATCTACTCTCGCCGCGCTCTAAGATGACCGGCTCTCCACTCACCAGTAAGCTTACCAAGCATCTTTTTCTCCGCTTTGACAAGTTTCGAGAGAGGCTGGCTGAGTGGTTAGCGAAGAAGCAGTGGAAGCCCAACGTGCTGCGCTTTGCTGCCAACTACATCGACGAGCTGAAACCGCGAGCCATCAGTCGCGACTCCGACTGGGGAGTGCCTGTGCCGCTGCCTGGTACCGAGGGAAAAGTACTCTACGTCTGGTTTGATGCGCCGATTGGCTACATTTCAGCCGCCAAAGAGTGGGCGATCAAAAAAGGGGAACCGGACGCCTGGAAGCGTTACTGGCTCGAACCAGAAACCGAACTGGTGCAGTTCCTGGGCAAGGATAACATCCCCTTCCATGCTGTCTTCTTTCCTGCCATGGAGATGGGACAGAAGCTTCCCTACAAGCTGGTGGACCAGCTGCCCGCCAATGAATTTTACAACCTTGAGGGAAGACAGTTCAGCAAGTCGGATGGCTGGTATGTCGATCTAGCGGAGTTTCTGAAGCGTTTTGGTGCCGAACAGCTACGCTATTCTATCGCTGCGAACGCTCCAGAAACACAAGATTCCGAGTTCACTTGGGCCGATTTTCAGATGCGCTGCAACAGCGAACTGCTGGGCAAGTGGGGCAATTTCATCCATCGCGTTCTCACCTTCATCCAGAGCCGCACAGGCGGAAAAGTACCCTCCAAGGGAGAGCTCGAAGAGATCGATCAGAAGTTTTTAGCGCGCATCGATGAGATTGTGCGCGAAGCTTTTAATGCCTACAGCAGCTTTTCGCTGCGTAGGGCCACCCAGAAGATCATGGAGATGGCGCAGGAGGCCAACAGCTACTTCGACCTCAAAAAGCCGTGGCATAAAGCCAAGCAGGCAGAGACTCTCCCCGATATGGAGCGCACTCTCTACTGCTGTGTGCAGGCGATCCAGAAGCTGGCCATCATCTCCTCTCCCATCCTACCTGAAAGCTCACAGCGCGCCTTGAAGCTGCTCGGAGATCATCGCTCGATCGGAGAGCTGCTTTGGGAGCGCGACCTCGCGTCTGCTGTGCCAGAAGGTCGCCAGCTACCCACCCCCGAAGTGATTTTTACCAAAATAGAGGATGCCGTGATCCAAGAAGAACAGGCCAAGCTCGATGCCTTGAAGCCACAGCAGAGCCAGCAACAGGCTTCAGCCGTCAGCTACCAGCAGCTCAAAGAGTCAGTCAGCTTTGACGAGGTGCAGAAGCTGGATCTGCGCATCGGTCAGATCAAAAGCGTGGAGCGAATTGCTAAAAGCAAGAAGCTCCTCAAGCTCACCGTTGATCTGGGATTTGAGACACGAACCATTGTAGCGGGGATTGGCGCTGCCATCACCGACATCGAGAAGCTAGTGGGCATGAAGGTCACCATTGTGGCTAATCTGAAGCCAGCCACTTTGATGGGCGTAGAAAGCCAGGGGATGCTGCTAGCTGCCGAGTGGCAAGGTGCGCTCGAGCTCCCTAGCTTTTCACAGCTACCTCCAGGATCGGCTATTGGCTAGAGGAGGGGGCGAGCAAAACGAGTCCCAAGGTCTCCAGCCGCTTAACACTCTCCTGCCAAGTTCGCATTGACAAGGCGTGTAATGCGCCTTCTCTAATTCAGCAAAGAGCTGCTCTACCGAAAACTGCCCTTCGACGTGGGCAAGATTGTATAGGATCGTTGTACCTATTTCACTCCCTCCCGAGCACCTCTTGTGGTAGATCTGACGGTGCAATACCCGGTGGATGCGAGAGGCTCGCGATGGATCGTCTGCGGGCACCCACCCCTCTACAACCACACAGGCTCTTCTATCGTAGTTCTCTTGGATGGCGTTGCGAATTCCTGAATCTTCCACACTATCCTCCTCATAGACGATGCTTAGCTCACCGGTTACCACCAGCAGAGTCTATCAAGTTTCTTTTCGCTGAGCCTGCAGGTACAGGCAGTATATCCTGCATTTCTTAGTGCAGCAAAGAGGGTGCCCGAAAAAAGTAGCTCTGGGTGCTGAGATAGATTGCAATGGATCACAGGATCTCTCGTTGCTCTTTGGGAGCAGTTGTGGAACGTCTGTCGCATCACCAATTCAGCGATGTGATCAATGCGACGGGGATTGTTCGTGGGAGTGCCATCTTTTTCGCACCAAATCTGTACGCTTCCTTGTATGACGATACAGACGCCTTGCTGATAGAACTGACCGATAGCTGTGACAATCCGTGCTTGATCCATGCGATTCTCCTTTAGGTCGATACAATAAGAAAATAGGTGCGTATTCTGCTAGCTGGAGTGGCGAATGTCAAGCAAAGAGCTAGATCTGCAGAGTCATCTGTTCGTCAAGAGCGAGGGATGTGGATGTAGCAGCAGTTCCCTCGCGGGGGGCTAGCTCCTTTTCGAGGAACGATTTGAGACCGGTGTGGCGCAGCTCTTCACCTGATTCGCTTTTAATTGCTAACGCCACTGCTTTCTTGCTACCGATCAGAATCACCCGTCTCTTGCCTCGAGTGACAGCGGTGTAGAGCAAGTTCTTTTTCAGCAGCTTGTAGTGGGAGGTGTGGATCGGCATCACAATGCAGGGGCACTCGCTTCCCTGATATTTGTGCACCGAGACAGCGTAGGCCAGCACTAGTTCATCCAGTTCGTGCAGATCATACTCAACCTCTTTCTCATCAAAGCGCACCACCAAAAATCCCTCCACGCTATCGATACAGAGCACCCGGCCGATGTCGCCGTTGTAGACCTCTTTCTGGTAGTTGTTGCGGATCTGCATCACCTTATCGCCCACATAGAAAGTCTGACCCATGCGCGAGCTACCCTTTCCTAGCGATGCAGCTGGATTGAGCGCCTTCTGTAGATGCTGATTCAGCTGCTCGATACCGATGGGACCCCGCTTCATGGGGGAGAGTACCTGGATCTCCTCAAGGGGATGCAGCTTGTGCGTAGTGGGTAGCTCCTCTTTCACCAGATGAACAATCTTGGCCACAATCTCTGCTGGATCCTCGCAGTTGATGAAGAGAAAGTCGCTCTCCGCACCATTGGAAAGCTCGGGAAACTGTCCCTCCTGAATCCGGTGGGCATTCACAATGATGCGCGAGTGGGCCGCTTGGCGGAAAATCTGCTTCAGCCGATGGACCGGCAGCCTTCCCGAATCGATCAGATCCTTCAGGACGCTACCAGCTCCTACGCTGGGCAGCTGATCCACATCGCCAATCAGTAGCAGCCTGGCGTGAGAGGGGACCGCCTTCAGCAGACTGTAGAGCAGCATCGTATCGATCATGCTCGCTTCGTCGACGATCAGAAGATCGCACTCGAGGGGATTCTGCTTGCCCCGCTTAAAGCCGCCGGAGGTGAAATCCATCTCGAGCATGCTGTGGATCGTGAAGGTTTTGCGCCGGCAGATCTCGGCCATACGCTTGGCAGCGCGACCCGTGGGGGCAGCCAGCCAGATCCTTGAAGAGAGTTTCTCAGTGATGGCTAGGATCGCCTTGGTGATGGTGCTCTTACCTGTTCCAGGTCCGCCTGTGATGATCGCTAGCTTCTGCGACACCCCCGCCTTCACCGCTTCGCGCTGCTCGGGGGCTAGCTGGATCCTCTGCAGCTCCTCCACCCAAACCAGCGCCCGCTCCTGGTCCACAGCGCGCAGGCGTGGGGGATGATAGGCTAGACGCGCCATCTCGCGCGCAATGCCCACTTCGCAGGAGTAGAAGATCTTGGTCCAGACAGTCTCATCTTCCACCACCAGCAGACCGTTCCTGGTGAGCGTCTCGAGAGGAACATCCAGAAGAGCCTCTTCCACCTCTAGCATCTCGGCCGCACGCGCCTTGAGGCCTGCAGTAGGAAAACAGCTGTGTCCCTCACCAGCTAACATCCAGAGCGCATGCTCCAGACCAGCTTCAAGACGAGCGGGCGCCCGCTTCTCAAGGCCAAGAGCCTCCGCAATCAGATCGGCCGATTTGAAGCCGATCCCCTGAATCTCTTTGGCCAGGCGGTAGGGGTTCTCCTGAACAATCTGGATGCTCTGATCGCCATACTTTTTAAAGATCTTCTGAGCGTAGGCGGGACTGACGCCATGCCCCCGCAGAAAGATCATCACCGTGCGGATCTGCCGCTGCTCGTTCCAGCTCTGCACAATCTTCTCGATTCGCTTCTCCCCAATGCCGGGAATCTCCGACAGCCTTTCGGGAGAGTGCTCGATCACCTCCAGAGTCTTGGTGCCAAACTGCTTCACAATCCGTTCAGCGTAGATGGGGCCAATCCCCCGCACCATCCCCGATTCAAGATACTTTTGTATACCAACAGCATCTTCAGGGCTCTTCCATTCGAAGCTAGCCACCTCAAACTGCTTTCCATGCTGAGGGTGGTGCTTCCAGTGTCCCTGGCAGCGCAGCGTCTCTCCCGGCTGCACCCCCGGCAGAACCCCCACGATGGTGACCAGTTCCTTCTGCTTAGGAACCTTCAGCCGCGCCACCGTGAAGCCATTGTCGGGCTGGCTATAGACAATACTCTCTAAAAAACCGTGCAGCTCTTCCATGGCCTCAGCCTAGCAGAGTTGAGAGATTGAGCAAAATTCTGATCCTGTCTAAGATACAGCTTCTGTTCCGGATTAGCTCAGCGGTAGAGCAGTGGACTGTTAATCCATTGGTCGCTAGTTCGAATCTAGCATCCGGAGTTCCTTTCCCGTCCTCGGGCCACCGAGGACATTCTCCTAGGGGGCGCTGTGAGCCGGCCATCTGAAGAAACTAATTTAAATAAGAGCCAGTTCCTCCTCTATCAGACCGAAGATGGGCGGCAGCGTATTGAAGTGCGTCTTGACAACGGGAGTGTTTGGTTATCCCAAGCGCTCATGGCAGACCTATTTCAAACCACAATACCAAATGTAAACCTTCATATCAGAAATATTTACGATGCAAGGGAGCTATCCCAAGAGGGAACTATTAAGGAACACTTAATAGTTCGTCGAGAGGGAACCAGACAGGTACGGCGCACGATTGTCTTTTACAGTCTCGAGGTCATTCTGGCAGTGGGCTACAGGGTACAATCTCATAGGGGCGTTCAATTTCGACAATGGGCAACAGAGCGTCTCAAAGAGTACATAGTTAAGGGCTTCACTCTAGACGATGAGCGCTTGAGCAAGCCAGGGAAGATCGACCATTTCGATGAACTATTGGATCGCATCCGTGCCATCCGGGCATCCGAAAAGCGATTTTATCAAAAGGTTCGGGATATTTATACGCTCAGTGCTGACTATGATCCACAGCACCCAATGACCCAAGAATTTTTCAGGACCGTACAAAACAAAATCCTCTACGCCGTAACAGGATATACTGCTGCCGAGCTCATTCATCAGCGGGCTAACGCTTCCGATCCGAACATGGGACTCACGACCTGGGATGGATCTGGGCGAGGCAAAAAACTGACAAAATCCGATGTTGAGATAGCTAAAAATTATCTGAAGCATGAGGAAGTCAAAGACCTGGAGTTGCTTGTAAGCCAGTACCTTGATTTTGCTGAACGCCAAGCTCGTCAACGCAAGGTCATGTACATGGCCGACTGGAAAACCAAACTAGATGCGTTTCTTCAGTTCAACGATGCAAAAATCCTGACCCATGCTGGTAAGGTGTCTGCGGAAATGGCTAAAGAGCTAGCTCTATCTGAATATACAAAGTTCGAAGAACATCGTAGGGCGGAAGAGGCAACCTGTTCTGAAGAGGAGCTGCACGAAGTCCTTGGCAAGGTGATGGCGAACAGAGAATTACCAGAAAAGGTGTAGTTTTTCCCCGGCCTCCTTTACGCGTCGGAAGTCGTGTGGAGTAGTGGGTCGGGCCTTCTGTTTAGAAGGGCTTTAGCACCAATTTAGCACAGGTCTCTCATAGAGGATTAGCACCATTAGCACGCTGCCTTGATCTCAGGAAGCCTGTGTGCCTTAGGAGAGTTGCCGGACTATGTACTCTCTGTCGGAGATCATCGATGTGTGGGGGCTAATGGAGATGCCCACTTCTCTTCATCAACAAGGAGACCCGAAGTGCTTCCAGGTCCCTTTTTGTTGGGACAATGAACTTGTTGCATTCCCAATGCATCCATCATTCCGTATAGGAAGATCAAATCAGAAAGTACAAAGGGTTGGTTTTCTATATGTCCATCGCTAAATTCTTCGCCCAGTTGCCCGATACGCGCATCGATCAGATGGCCGACTTCTTCTTTCGTAAATGTCCTTTTCCCAAGGCCTTGAATAGCGGCTGGAAACATCGCTGAGAAGCCAATTACGTCCACGTTTGCTTCGTCAATTTTTTCTCTGAGCCACGAAGGGATATCTTGCAGCTCAGCCTGGATCCAGGCGATCATCTGGTCCGCCTCTTCTCTGCTGATTGGATTGGGGTGTGGCATCTTTTGCCTATCTTTCCCCTGGACCTGCTCTAAAAGATGAGTGGTCATAGCTACTTTCCCAAGAGATCGATTGTAAAACCGAAAACCCTCTTCCGACTGAGATGAAATTTGAAAACTGCCGCCTCCATTTTCCCAAAGAATGTAAGGAATATGCTCTTTCAAGTAGTCCTCGGCCTGAAGAGCGCGATGACCTAAGATCGCTTCTCCATTGGGCGAAAGGCAATAGACCTTGATCCCAAGCTCTTGATCAATCCGGCTCAACACCTGCTGACCGTTATTAGCGCGACGGAAGGATTCGCTTGCCGTACCCAGAGAGCCATCTAAGTGGCCCTTCTGGCCTGCTTTTTGTTGGAAGGCTCGCAACGAATCGATCAACTGCAACACAACCTCTTCGGGGATAGCTCCATTGGGATCTTGTCTGATTGCTGCGAAGATGGGGATATAAACCCACTCCCTTTCAGCGACTTCAACAATCCGGCCTGCTCGTTGGTCTACCCAGGCAGCCTGCATTTTTACAATTCCCGACCCGAGATCAAAAGCAGCGCGGTATTGAAGGTCACTCTCTATAGAATCTTGAGATTGAGCAGATAGCGGTTGTGCTAGAACCAATCCTCCTAGAAGGAAAAAAAGAAGTTTTTTAAACAAGACGTGACCTTTTTAAATTAAAAAAGCATACTACATGAATGTGCTTCAGTATTCAATTGTTAAAAATTATTACTAACACTGTCTGGGCCGAAATTTGATGGGCGATGCATGCCACCTTTGCGCAACAAGGTCGCCTTGACCTACAAAGCAGAGATTCATGATCCCAAACGATTTAAAGATTCTCGCGCCGTGGGAGCCTACCTTGGGATGACCCCCAAGCAGTATTCATCCGGGGACACCGTCAAACAGGGCAGGATTTCGAAATGC